>CAYFQV010000031.1:25034-26961 GCA_964345195.1 uncultured Spirochaetaceae bacterium | reverse complement strand
TGTTTCAACAGGGTGAATCCGGGGCGGACAGGATCGTCGACATGCTGCAGTATTATCGTGGGAACCGCTTCGTGATCCGCGCAATCGAAGAGGTGTTTGGGCGACGCTCGATCGTTCTGCGCAAGGTTTATCTCTTCAGTAAGATTTATCCGCGCAAGTACGGCGTTCTCGCGCAGCAGTTCAACAACGACGAGCAGCGGGTCCAGGATTTTATTGACGGGAACTTCTCGCTTTTCGATCTTTTGCAGGAGCTCGGGCGCTACCAAGACACGGTTAAACGGGACGTGAAACGAGAGCCGCGACAAGCAACGGAGTTCGAAGATTACGCCGCGAATATGGTGGAGTACGAGAAAGCGTTGTACGAAAAGTTCGAGCGGAGCAAACGCGCCATGGTGGAGAAGGCGTACTTCTACAACGTGGTGTATCCTCTGGTGTTCGACAGTTTGCGATTGAGCGTTCGGGAATACCAGAATCGGCTGGATGACGTACATGTCCTGGGTTGAACGGCTTAAGCCGGAGGGATAAGGAGGATCGAATGGCGGACTTGAGTAATAAGACCTACGTAGTCGTGGGAGGAAGCAGCGGCATAGGTTTGGCGCTTACACGGACACTCGCTGAGCGCGGAGCACAGGTGCAGGTGTGGAGTCGTCGTCGAAGCGACGAGCTGGATGAGCTCATGCAGTCGCACGGCACAATCTCTCACCAAGAGCTGGATGTTCTGCAGGAGCTCGACGCAGCGGAGCTCAGCATCCCGGAGGATGTCTCCGGTCTGGCATACTGTCCCGGCAGTATTAGCCTTGGATCGTTTCGGCAGCTGAAACCCGATCAGTACCGGGAGGATTACGAGATTAACGTGATCGGCGCCGTTAAAGTCTTGAAGCTTCTCCTTCAGTCGCTCTCGCGAAACGGCGGCGGCGCTGTGGTCATGTTCAGCACGGTTGCCTCACAGATCGGCCTCTCCTTTCATGCCTCAATAGCGGCCGCAAAAGGCGCCGTTCAAGGATTGGCACGTACCCTGGCGGCGGAGCTGGCGGGTAAGAATATTCGGGTAAACGTTATCGCCCCGTCGGCAACGGATACACCGCTGGCAGCCGGCGTTTTAGGCTCCGACAAGAAACGGGAGTCCTCGGCCGAGCGACATCCGCTAAAGCGGGTCGGTGACGCCGCTGAAGTTGCCGAAACGGCGTCATTTCTCCTCTCCGACGACGCCGGCTGGATCACCGGCCAGATTTTGGGAGTTGACGGCGGACTCGCGACCGCCCGCCCGTAGCGGCCCGGCACGCCGTTCAAGATGGGCGCAGTGGAATCCACGGCGCCCTGTCCCGCCGCTTGTCCGGTGCCTTTCCCTGGAGTATGGGGAACATACGTCGCGCTGCGGCATGGGCTCCGTAGATGTTCGGTGCCATGGGCCCGAGCTCGAGCTCAGCCGCGGCGGAGCTTACGTAGAAGCCCGGCCCCCACTGAAGAGCGTTGTCTATGGCGGGATAGCCGTGGTCGTTCACGGCCAATCCGGCGTGCGCGGCAATGCGGGTGACGAGCTCGGATGCCGGGGGCGCCGGATCAAAGCCGGTGGCCAGTATGACCTGGTCCGTAAAGATGCTCCCGTTGCGGCTTAGCAGCGTAACGGGAGCAGCATGGGAGTGCGAATCCGACCTCCCTGTCTGCGTCGAAGTCGCTTCGTCCGTCGATCTCGGCTCGTCCCTCGAAGCCCGCTCGCAGTCGCGAATAGCGACGACCTCATCCTCAAGCACGTTGATACGTCCCGTCCGTTGCTCGCGCTCGAGAGCCTCCGCCACGTCCCACGGTATCGTGCCGGGGCTTCGTGCTGCTTTGATAGCTGCGAGCCGCTCGCCTGCGCCATGTAACGCCAAGAAGTCTCGTAAACAGCGTGGACCCATGTAGCAGGGGTCCGAGTCGAAGTGCCGCA
>CAYFQV010000031.1:19414-24934 GCA_964345195.1 uncultured Spirochaetaceae bacterium | reverse complement strand
CATGTTGTGGCTGCTCGTCGAGCGCAGGTATTGCATGCCGCAGTTGCGGGTGTTCAGGTACCACAGCTGAAGCGGCTGCGGCCACGGATCTATCAGCGCGAGCTCAGACGGCCCGCAGATCCCGTGGCGAACGCTATTTACGGCCAGAAACGAGCCGTGAATGCCCGCTCCTATAATGGCTAATTGATACACAGCCGTAAGATATCGAGTGCTGGAGCCGGGAGTAAAGCTCCGGCCGAGCCATATTGTGCTGTTCACCGCCGGCTCCAGGCATTATATTCCCGCACACAACACGGCGTATGGAGGTAGCGACATGGATCGAGACTATAGATACAGATATCCCGGGACCGGAGCCCTCGTCATGACCGACCCGGTGGACGCGCATGCCCGACATCCGAAGCGACTCGCAAAGCGCGCAGGAGTCTCGGGATTGCGTGTGAGCATGGTCCTTGCGATCGTGCTCGTAGTTGTGGGCTGTGCATCGACTCAAGAGGGCGGATTGGCCGATCTCGAGAATGTGGAGCCGACAGAGGCCTTGGGTCCGGAAGAGGTTGTCCGGATTCAGATGGACGCCTTCAGGCTCAACAACCAGGATAATGACGGCATACGGATCGCCTTCCGCTTTGCCTCCCCGACGAACAAGCGGGTAACCGGGCCGCTTCCACGCTTTGCGCGGATGATGATGCAAGCGACCTACCGTCCCATGCTGGAGGCCGAGCGTGTCACCGTAGCCGTCGGCGAGCAGAATGACGTCCTTTCACGGGTACGAGTCGACGTTGTGACCGAAGGCGGCGAGTCCGCGTCCTACTACTTCTACCTGCGCAAGCAAGCCGGTGGGCCCTGTGAGGGCTGCTGGATGACTGAAGCGGTTGAGGTTATTCCCCCGACGCAGCAACGGAGCGTATAATCCGGTATGGAAACCGACGTAGTCGTAATTGGTAGCGGTCACAATGGCCTGGTAACCGCGGCCTATCTCGCCAAATGGGGCTATCGCGTCGCTGTTCTCGAACGCAGAGATACGATCGGCGGCGCAGTTTGCACGGAAGAGATGTTCGGTGGGTTCAAGATGGACGTGGGCGGCTCTCTCCACTTCATGATCCACCATACTCCGATCGTCAAAGACCTCGAGCTCGAGCGCTATGGTCTGGAGTACATTCCGCTTGATCCGTTCATGACGGCTCCCTTCGAGGACGGCAGCTCAGTAAGTTTTTACCAGGATCTGGACCGAACCTGTCAAAGCATTGCAAAGATCTCCGAGTACGATGCAGATGCGTATCGCCGGTTC
Source organism: uncultured Spirochaetaceae bacterium (assembly GCA_964345195.1). GTDB lineage: Bacteria > Spirochaetota > Spirochaetia > DSM-27196 > PWMO01 > CAYFQV01. The sequence goes on along the minus strand of CAYFQV010000031.1, from coordinate 23,649 downwards.
GTTCACGAGTGGCAGCCGCTGAATGAGTCGGTGTTTGAGCTGTTCCAGATGGCGCCTACTTTGGCGAATGTCGGCCGTAAGCTTTTTCTCAACCGAGCTGATAAAGGACGCGCGGCGAAGTTCGATCGTGTTCGTCACCTATTGCAGGGCTACGGTACCTTCTTAGACGAGTACTTCGAGAGTGAGAAGTTAAAGGCCGCATTGGCGTGGTGGGGAGCGCAGAGCGGGCCGCCACCGATCGATGCGGTTTCCGCTGAGTTCGTGGGCTGGCATTCGATCATCCACCGTCAAGGTCCGGCGCGGCCTCGCGGGGGATCCGGTATGCTCACCCAAGCACTGAAAGCCTACATTGAAGATCATGGCGGTGAGGTCCACCCGAATAGCGAAGTGACGCGAATCCTCGTAGAGAACGGACGTGCGGCGGGGGTGGAAACCGTACATGGAGACCGCATAACGGCGAAGCGGGTCGTTTCCAACGCTCATGTCTGGGTTACCTTCCTGAACCTCCTCGACGGGGCGGTTTCCCCGGAGCTGCGACGGAAGATCCGGTCGATTCACGTCGGAAACGGCTTCGGTATGGCCATTCGCGCCGCAATGGATGATCTGCCGGCGTACCGTGTCACCGACGCGAGTAACGAAGAAGTCCTTACGGGCTTGCAGCTTCTCGCCCCGAGCCGGCAGTACCTGGATGACGCGTATGGCGACTATCTGCGAAAAGAGCCGTCACGGGACCCGGCGGCGATCGGCATGAGCTTCAGCAAGGTCGATGATAGTCTGGCTCCTCCGGGCAAGCACGTGTTCTTTGTCTGGGGGCAGTGGTATCCATACCGGCTTCGGGACGCGGCGTCGTGGGACGACATTAAGACGCGCGAAGCTGAAAAGCTTCTCGGTGTTGTAGAGCGCTACGCCCCCGGTACGCGGGACAAGGTCCGGGACATGTACATTCAGACGCCGGATGTGATCTCCGCCAAGCACAACATGCCGAGGGCCAACGTCATGCACGTGGAAATGGTGCCGCATCAGATGTTTAGTCTTCGGCCGATTCCTGAGCTGGCAAACTACGAGACGCCGATCACCCATCTGTTCATGGCGAACGCCGGCATGCATCCGGGCGGTGGAATCTTCGGAGCTCCCGGCTACAACTGTGCACGCATGGTAAAATCCAGCCTTCGCCGGCGACTCTTCTGACGCCGCTTTCCGAGCTCCCGGCGGTATGAGTACCTTCTGAGCGCCATGGCCCGGTCATTGTACTTGAAAGCCCACGCCCGACCGATCACGGCACTTGTCTTCGCGCCCGACGGTGGGGAGCTTGTCACCGGCACCAGTCGGGGTGAAATCGGAACCTGGGACAGCGAGACGTGGATCTCACGCGGCGGCTTACAGGCCCACCGACGCGGGATTCATGCGCTTGCATTTGATCCGCTAGGGCTGCGTTTGTTCAGCGCCTCCGTTGATCGCACGGTCGGGATCTGGACCTATCCGGAGCTGGCGTTTCTGGGTTCACTTGGATCTCATCGACGGGCGGTTACCTCAGTTGTTGCGTCACCGGACGGCCGATACCTGGCAAGCGCGAGTGCGGAAAGCATCCTGCAACTCTGGAATATTCGAGACCGCGGGCATGTGGCAACGGCCGGCGGAGATCGGCGGAGCATCTCGCATCTCGCGTTTCGCCCGGACGGCGAGTTCGTTGTAGCCGGCGGATACGGGGGTGTTGTGGGTGTGTGGCGTGTACCATCGCTGAAACTCTACACTGTCCTGCACGTCGATGACCGCGTGTCGTTCCCGCCGAGTTTTTCACCGGATGGTCGATTCTTGGCGTGTTGCGGCTTCAGTCGGCGGGTGCATCTGTGGGATGCTGAGCATTGGCGGTTTCGCGGATCGATCGAGACGCAGTGTAGCGGTATAATGCGCGTGGCGTTCACGCCTGACGGGCAGCATCTTGCCGTGTCCGGGCGCAATCAGCTACTCCTGATCCGAATCGAGACAGGAGAGATTGTCTCCTCCGCCGATACGCGTCGGGATGGACGCAGCGACATGGCAATCAGCGAGGACGGCTCGTGGATCGTGAAGGCCGCCGGCAAAGGCTGGATCCGCATGTGGCGGCTCGGCGTGTTGGACGGCGCGAGCGTGATAAATGCAGTGCTCATGCCGGAAGGGTAACGAGCGTCGCAGGAGTGGAAGGCATAGTGGACGGGAGTCGCTTGTATGCCGAATAATATACCGAACAACAAGACCGAAACCGCGCCGGCTCCGAAGTACTGGCTCCGACACATGAGTGATAAAGCAAGCGCGGAAGACGCGTTCAGTTATAGAAACCTCTCTCGGCTCTTCGAACGGACGCCGGAGCGCCTGCTGCGCAACGATGATCGCTACGTCATCTTTAGCGATCTGCACATGGGAAACGGCGGTCGGGCGGATGATTTCGTTCCCAACGCTGATCTGTTTCGAGAGGTTTTGGCTCGGTACTACCTCGAACGTGGCTATGGACTCATTTTGAACGGAGACGTCGAAGAGCTCCAGCGTTTTCCCGCGGCGGCGGTTGAGCGGCAGTGGCCTCAGATCTACGACACGTTTGCTGCGTTTCGAGATGGGCCCGGATTGGACTGGCTTATCGGGAATCACGACATGCGTCGGCTCAGTCATCCGCATCCGGGATTCCCCGTTGCTGAGGCGCTCGTCCTTTGCTACGGCGCCGACGAGATGTTCATCTTTCACGGCCACCAGAGCATGGAAACCTACGAAAAGCACAACCGCTGGGTCGGGTTTCTCCTGCGCTACTTTGCCACGCCCCTGCACATCACGAACTACGAAGTCTCTCATAATAGTGTGAAACGTTTCCGCACGGAGAAGCGCGTCTACCAATTCGCCTCGAACGAGCGCCTGGTAGCGGTGATCGGACACACCCATCGTCCCCTCTTCGAGTCCATGTCAAAGATGGACTCGGTCAAGTTCGAAGTGGAGCGACTGTGTCGCAAGTATCCGAAAGCGGACGAGAAGAAGCGCGATCGCATTGAGCGCAAGATTGCAGGTTTCAAGGACGAGTTGCAGCGCATGGAGATGAATGATGAAGCCTCCCACCAGAGCAGCCTTTACAGCGAAAACCTGGTTGTGCCGTCGGTGTTTAACTCCGGATGCGTCTTGGGAAAGCGCGGTATAACCGCCCTCGAAATCGAGCGGGGGAACCTTCGCTTAGTGCACTGGTTCGACGCCACGCGGAGCAAGCGCTACTTACAGTACCAAAGCTACAAGACCGATCAGCTCAATGATACAGCCTATCACCGTGTCGTCATGAAGGAGGACAGCCTCTCCTACATCTTCTCCCGTATCCGTCTACTGGCGTGACCACGGGTCGGCGCTAATCCAGGACGGTCAGCTCAACCCGCCGATTTCGGGCGCGCCCCGCGGGCGTGCTGTTATCCCCGATCGGCTCGCTGCCGCCGCGGCCTTCGTAGATGAATCGACCCGACGCCAATCCCCGCGCCGTGAGCTCATCCACCACCGCCTTGGCCCGTGCCACTGAGAGTCGCTGCTGCCCCGTTGGATTACCGATATCCGCGGTATGACCAACAACGAGAAAGCGCTTCTCGGTACTGACTTCCTGCAGTGTCCGCGCGAGGGCGTCGAGCCGCTCATAATCATCCGATAGGATGACCGCCTGGTCCGGCTTGAAGTTAATGTTACCGATGCGCAGTTGTACACCGGCGTCAACCGAGGAGACCTCGACGTCTTCCACTTGTGCCGCCGCCAAATCCCTCTGAAGCTGGTCCGCCACACGGGGGCGGTTTAGCGGAGTGGGCGTATCCACGAAGGTCAAGGCGAAGCCCTCGAAGCGTAAGGCATTCCGGTCCGAGAAGCGATACGTCTCGTCGATTCGGTCTCGAATGAGGACCACCGCCGCGGTGCGTACATCGACAAGGATCGTGGCTTTGTGGGATCCAATGACGCCCCGCAGACCGGGATCTCCGTCGGGATCATCTCCGGGGCCATATCGGAGCGCATATTGCGCCGTAATGCTGTGAACCTCTCGGCCGTAGTATTCGGTAACGCCGCCGTAGCTATAGCCCGCATAGAAATCTACTCGGGTATAGCGGCCTGTCCACAGTGGATCGACGAGCATCCACCCGGGAGCCTCCCAGCGATCGCCCGGCTCTACCCGGCCACCATCGTCGCCGGAGCCGGTGTTTCGTGGAAACAACTCTCGTGGAATTACCGGAAAGCCGCGACGGCGAGGAAGT
>CAYFQV010000031.1:12890-19314 GCA_964345195.1 uncultured Spirochaetaceae bacterium | reverse complement strand
GTTTCGTGGAAACAACTCTCGTGGAATTACCGGAAAGCCGCGACGGCGAGGAAGTGCTTGTGACTCCGGGGCCTCGTAGAAGCCGTCCCCGTGAAGCGTGACGGAGACCTGTTGCGTTTTGTCTACCCGTTTCGCCACCGAGACTTGGTTCCGCAAGGTCTGTTCATACTGGTAAAGCTCCCCACGGTACTCGGCCGGCAGCTTGTCGCCACTGCGGTCGCGAAGAGTGGCGCTGCGCTCACGGTATACGTGACCGCTGTAGCTTCCGTCATCGAAGCGCGCCAAGTTGAAGCGCGTTGTAACCGTGTAGCGTGGTGCTCCCGGCGCAATGAAGACCGGATAGAGAGAGAGCTCATCCTCAGTGGCGCCGTTCTGTGCATGAAGGCCGCTCAGTAGGGATAGAAAAAGAGCTAGAACGATGCCCACGCTCCGCCGCCGCGTGCGACTCTCGAGCGAGGTGTACGCACGCCCACGCCTCATCCCTGCGCTCCCGTATCATCCGTCCGCTCGCGCTCCGGAAACCGGAAACAATTCACCAGGTGATCGTTAACCATGCCGATCGCCTGCATGTGCGCGTACATAATGGTGCTGCCGACGAAGGAGAATCCCCGGCCTTTCAGATCGGCGCTCAGTGCGTGCGAGCGGGGCGTGGTCGCGGGAACCTCGTCGAGCGTTCGGAAGTGGTTTATGATCGTGTGTCCGTCGACGAAGCGCCAGATGTAGGCGTCGAAGCTCCCGAACTCTTTCTGCACCGCGAGAAAGCGCTGCGCGTTGTTCACGGCTGAGGCGATCTTCCGTCGATTGCGAATGATACCGGAGTCTTCGCGAAGGCGAGCCTGATCGGCCTCGGTGAACTGCGCCACGGCCTCCGGGTCGAATTCGGCGAACGCGCGGCGGTAGCCCTCTCGCCGGCCCAAGATGGTTCGCCAGCTCAGCCCCGCCTGAGCGCCTTCGAGGATCAGGAAGGCGAAGTGGCGCTGATCGTCGTGAACCGGCACCCCCCACTCCTCGTCGTGGTAGCGTATGTACAGCGGGTCACGTCCGCACCACGGGCAGCGAGCTCGCCCGTCTTCGTGTTGTATGACCCCTCGCTCCACAGTGTTTCGCCTCCCTGCTTAGCCCTATCGGACTATCTCGAGAATCGCGCCACCGAAGGTGAAGCCGCCGCCGAAGGCGGTGAGGCCCAGATAACGGTGTCCGTGGTCCGTCGGGAGGATCTCTTCGAGGCAGAGTGGAATGGTGCTCGAAGAGGTGTTGCCGTTGTAGCGGATGTTGCTGTACATCTTCTCCGGAGGGGCCTTCATGCGCTGGCGCACCGCGTTGATAATTCGCTGATTTGCCTGATGAGGCACAATCAGGTCGATATCCCCCTCGCCGATACCGGCGATCTCGGCGGACTTGCGAAGGCTGAGTATGAGGTCCCGAACCGCTTCCACGAATACTTTCGGGCCGTCCATGAAGATCTTCTCCTCTGCATCCGACGGAACCTTCAACAGCGATCCGTCTTCGCCGCTCGCTCCGAGATAGGGCCTGTGCAGCTTTGCCCGGACGCTCACGCCCTTGTCGCCTGCGCGGCCCACGGCCCGACCGCCGTTTGTGCGGGCGGCGGTCACGAGCGTGGCCGTAGCGGCATCTCCGAAGATCGGCGCCGTTCCGGGGTCTTTCGGATCTACTCGCGGGGATAGTGACTCCGTGGTGATAACCAGGACCGACTGCTCCGGATCGCTGTGTACCATATCGTGGGCGTTCTGCAAGGCGTACAGATAACCGGTGCAGGCCGCGTTCACGTCATATGCGGGCACGAGGTACTCTTCACCGTCGGCGAGCTCCATCTGGATGAGGGTCGACATTGACGGTGTATGATAGGTCGGCGTCTCCGTTGAGACGATGATCATGTCTACATCGTCCCGAGAGAGTCCCAGCTTGCCGAGGAGCTTCCGTGCCGCGGCGGTACCGAGGGTCAGCCCGTTTTCCCCTTCGCCGAACCAGTAGCGGGTTTCGATCCCGGTGCGCTTCGCGACGTCGTCAGGGCTCCAGTCGGGAATGTTGGCGACAATCTCTTCGTTGCTTACCAAACGCGAGCCCTTGACGCCTGCTATACCGGCTATGCCGATGGTCGGCGCCTCTGCGCCCCGAATGCTTCGGGAGCCCCGAGCGTGTGCCGCGACGGCGGAGACCGTCGCAGCTTCCAATCCGCTTATGATTGGCTCGCCGGGTTCTTCTCGAGTGGGCTGCTTCAGGCTGCCTTCGGCATCGGCCTCGGCTGTCTTCACTTTAATGATGGGCGTTCCCACCTTCACCATGTCACCCTGTTCGACGAGGAGCTCCTGTACCGTTCCATCTACCGGGGCGCGGAGCTCCACGGCGGCTTTGTCGGCCTCCAGGTCGGCGACGATCGTTCCGGACTCGATCTCTTGACCCGGCTGAATATGCCACTCGATGACCGTGATCGACTCGTCCGACGGGCTCGACCCGATCGCCTCTACGAGGTAGGTGCCCTTTTGAGCGGCTTCCGGTAGCTTCCAGTGGATCTCGCCTCCGAGCATATCGACGGCGGTTTCCAGGGTTCGCTTGTAGGAGGGCAGTACCTCGAGCTGGTTCCCGAAGTTGCACGGCACGAAGGTGTCCGCCCGAGTTACCCGGCGCATGTCGATGTGCTGCTTGCTGCGCTCGGCAACCGTTGCCAGCACTTCGCCGCCGAATCCGGCGGTGTGGTTGTCCTCATGGACCACGATAAGGCGGCCGGTTTTCTCGGCACTGCGCACGACGGCATCCACATCCCACGGTACAATGCTGCGCAAGTCAATGACCTCTGCGTTAACGCCGGTCTCCGCCAGGGAGACGGCGGCTTTGTCGCAAAGCCCGACGGTATTCCCCCAGCCGACGAAGGTGAGATCCGTCCCTTCACGGACGGTTCGGGCTTTGCCGAGTGGAACGAAGTGCTTGGCCACGTCCGGGGAAGTTGCGTTGGCACGGTCGTTCAAGAGACTCTTCGGGTAGAAGAAGAGGGTCGGGCGTTCACTCTCGAAGGCGGCGTTGAGCATGCCCGCGGCGTCTCCCGCGGTAGCGGGCATGAAGACGTCGACGCCGGGCGTGTGTGCCGCGAGCGCCTCGAGGCTGCTGGCGTGGAAGGGGCCGAGGCCGGGCTTGTAGGCGCCACAGGTGATCATGACGATCACCGGGGCTTGCCAGGCGCCGTCGGTGCGCCACCACATGCTGCCGAGCTCCGCCCATATCTGGTTAAAGGCAATGGGCAGGAAGTCGGCGAACTGCAAAAAGGCCACGGGGCGTTTCCCCGCGAGCGCTTGGCCCACGGACACACCCAGAATGCTTGCCTCGGCAAGCGGGGAGTTGCGGACTCGGCCGGGATAGCGCTCGGTAAGACCTCGGGTTACCCCGAATACATCCCCCTTGGGATCCTCAAGGTCTTCCCCAAACAGCTGAACCCGGGCGTCCCGTTCCATGCGGGTGTTCAAGGTCTGCCGAATGGCTTCGAGCATGACGATCGGCTTCGCGGCGTTGTCGTTCGTTTGATCGTTTGGGGCGGGCGCTCCGCGGTACTCTGAATCGGGATCGTGAAAGCGTGCGTCCAGCGCTTTGACCGCCGTGTGGACGGGCGTCGGATCCGGGGAGCGTTGCGCCTTGTAGGCTTCTTCCCGAACCTCGTTTCGAACCTCTTCGGCGATCTGATCCAGCTCCTGCTCTGAAACGCCGTCGGCTGTAAGGTAACTTCGCGCGTGAATAATAGGGTCGCCGCTCTTCCAGAGCGCCTCGATCTCCTCCGGCGTGCGGTACATGCGCTGATCATCTGCATTCGTGTGGTTCTGCAGGCGGTCCACTTCGAAGAGAATGATCTCCGGTCGTCGTGTCTCCCGAATGTGCGCTACGCTCGTACCGAATGCCTCATAAACCTCCGCGGGCTTTCGGCCGTCGATTCGACGAATCGGAATGCCGTAGAAACTCTCCTGCGGGCCGTCCGGGGTTTCGTAGAAGGTCCTACCTGTTGTTTGCGTTGAGATGGCGAAGGCGTTGTCCTGGATCACAAACATTACCGGGAGCTGGTCGCGAACGGCATGGGCAATGCCCTCGAGAACCTCCCCCTGTTGCGTCATGCCCTCGCCGAGGCCGCAGAGCACGAAGGGGCGCTCGGCTTGCTCCTTGATGGTAGAGGCCACCCCTGCGGCCTGTAGCGCGCTGTTGCCGACCGGGCCTACTAAGCTCAGGATGTTGAGCTCCGGAGCGCTCATGTGCGCGTTCATCTGGCGACCCCGCGAGTGGGATGCCTCCTTGTTGAACGTGCTCAAGAAGAACTGTTCGAGAGAGATACCCCGGGCGAGCATGAGCGCCTTATCTCGGTAATGCACATGCAGCCAGTCTTCAGGTATGAGGAAGTGATTTAGAAGCGCGGATGCTTCATGCCCAGCTCCCGACACGTGAAAGAAGGCTTCGCCCCGTCCCGTGAACTCCTGCTCGATTAGATCGATCTCACGAGATGCAAGCATATGTCGATAGCTTTCGAGGAGTGCGGCGCTAGTGCTCGTCTCCGTTGCCTTGCCGCTTGCCATAGATCCTCCATAATTTCACAACATAATCCGGGTTGCGCCTGCGCTGCGGCCGGCGCGCATGGCGGCCGGGGATTGTCAGCCCTGGGCCGATTCAGCGCGTACTATAGCATGCCCCACTATTGAAGTGAACAGTCCTGATAACTATGATCACGGGACGACGTAAGGAGATGATTCATGACAACACCAACGACTAGTGATCTCGTTCGAGACCTTTCGATCGGCTCGAAGCAGTTTCGATACTTCAGTCTTCCGGCACTTGCGCAGTCCGGATATGAGCATGTGTCTCGATTGCCCTTTTCGATTCGAATTCTTTTAGAGTCCGTCATTCGCAACGCAGCCCGCGAGGACGAGCGCGCGGTCACCGCGGACCACGTTGCCCAGCTGGCGCAATACGATCCGAAGAGTCCGGGACACATTGAGGTTCCCTTCAAACCGGCGCGGGTATTGCTTCAGGATTTCACCGGGGTGCCCTCGGTGGTCGATCTGGCCGCCATGCGGAGTGCCATGGCCCGTCTCGGCGGTGACGCGTCCAAAATCAATCCGCGGCTTCCGGTGAATCTCGTAATCGATCACTCCATCCAAGTGGATTTCTTCAACCGGGTCGACGCCGTCTATCAGAACGCGCAGCTCGAGTTCGAGCGGAACCGCGAGCGCTACGAGTTCCTCAAGTGGGGTTCCAAGGCGTTCGAGAACTTCCACGTGGTGCCTCCGGCGAGCGGCATTTGCCATCAGGTGAATCTCGAGTACCTCGGCAAGGCGGTACAGACTTCGGATAAGCCCGCCGCCGCGGGTGTGGGTCCGGCCGACCTCGGTACGGTGTCATACTTTGACACCTTGGTGGGTACCGACTCGCATACGCCGATGATCAACGGACTCGGAGTTCTGGGATGGGGTGTCGGCGGCATTGAGGCGGAGGCCGCCATGCTCGGTCAGCCGATCTTCATGCTGGCCCCGGCCGTCGTCGGGGTGAAGCTCACCGGAGAGCTCCGTGCCGGGATTACGGCAACCGACCTGGTGCTTACGATCACCGAGATGCTGCGCAAGCACGGGGTGGTCGGGAAGTTCGTCGAGTTCTTTGGGCCGGGCTTGTCCGCCATGTCGGTACCCGACCGGGCAACGATCTCGAATATGGCACCGGAGTACGGGGCGACGGTCGGCTACTTCCCCATTGATGAGCGCACCCTCGAGTACATGTACGCGACCGGTCGCCCGGAGGATCTGATTGAGCGGGTCCGCGCTTACGCGGAGGCGCAGCAGCTGTTTCGCAGGGATGATACCCCGGATCCGGCGTTCGAGGACGTCCTCGAGCTGGATCTCTCCACCGTCGAGGCGAGCGTAGCTGGTCCAAAACGCCCGCAGGACCGCATTGCGGTGAGTCAGGTAAAGGAAACCTGGGAGAAGGCGCTTCGCGCACCGGTCGAAGAGCGCGGATTCGCCCTCAGCAAGCAGGAGCTGGGTAAGCAGGTGCCGGTAGAGCTCAACGGCTCGGGAAGCATGGACTTAACGCACGGGGATGTGGTTATCGCCGCTATTACGAGCTGCACGAACACCAGTAACCCCTCGGTGCTGGTGACCGCCGGACTGCTTGCAAAGCACGCCGTCGAAGCGGGAATCGCCACAAAGCCCTACGTGAAGACGAGTTTCGCTCCGGGATCCATGGTGGTCACCGAGTATCTAAACCGCACCGGCCTCATGAGCTATCTCGAGCAGCTCGGCTACTACTTGGTCGGCTACGGCTGCACCACCTGCATTGGTAACAGCGGGCCCCTTCCCGAGCCGATAGCCAACGCGGTGGAAGAGGAAGACTTGGTTGTGGCGGCGGTACTGTCGGGAAACCGCAACTTCGAAGGTCGGATCAA
>CAYFQV010000031.1:10477-12790 GCA_964345195.1 uncultured Spirochaetaceae bacterium | reverse complement strand
GAGGGAAGCTACACCACCTACCTCCCGACAGCGGAGGTCATGAGCATCTTCGACGCAGCGGAGAAGTACAAGGCCGATGGAACGCCGACGATCGTGCTTGCCGGCAAAGACTACGGCATGGGGTCGAGCCGGGATTGGGCGGCAAAGGGGCCCTTCCTCTTGGGAATCCGCGCAGCCATTGCCGAGAGTTTCGAGCGCATTCACCGGAGCAACCTCGTCAATATGGGTATCCTGCCGCTACAGTTCAAAGATGGCGAGAACGTCGAGAGTCTCGGTCTCGACGGCTCGGAGACCTTCAGCATTCATCTAAGAGATGATTTAGCTCCGCGCCAAGACGTGGCGGTTACCGCGGAGAAGTCGGACGGGTCGACCGTCGAGTTCGAAACGACGTGCCGCATTGACAGCCCGGTTGAGGTTGAGTACTACCGAAACGGTGGTATTCTGCACACCGTGCTGCGGGACTTCCTGAAGCAGAATTGACGGCCCGAGTGTGCCCGTGCCGGTGAAGGCCGCCGGCTACACTCGACCTTCGCCGGACACGGTGCAGCGCCGTGTCCAGGCCTAAACGATCGGGCTTCCCAGCTTGGCCATCTTGCTTCACCATAGAAGCATGCTGGAGTGGATAAGCGCCGACCTCACCGTTCCCATCGTTCTTGTTCGTGTAGCTATCGGCTTGTTGATTGGAGGGGCCGTCGGGCTGGAGCGTGAGTACCACGATCAGCCCGCGGGCTTTCGTACTCACACCCTCATCAGTGTCGGTGCCACGGTCATCATGCTGGTGTCCATCGGAGTTCCACAGCTCTACGCCGAAGGTGGTGCGGGAGACCCAGGCCGGATTGCGGCCCAGGTGGTGTCCGGCATCGGCTTCCTCGGCGCCGGCGCCATTATCAAGTTCGGTGCCGACATTCGTGGGCTCACCACCGCGGCCTCAATCTGGGCGGTTGCGGCGCTCGGTCTCGCCGCGGGCGCGGGCATGTATGTTCTCACGGCAGTTGCTACCGCCGTCATGTTCTTCACCCTTATTGTTCTCAATCGCCTGGAGAAGCGGGCGTTTCGGCAGCGGCTCATGAAGGCCTTCGTGGTAAACATTGCGGGCTCGGATACCGGTGTACGTGAGGTTCGAGAGCTAATCGAGCGCGAAGATATCCGGATCCGTACCGTGGATGCGACGTGGGTACCGAAGGAGCAGCGGCGGGAGATTACCCTCTTCGCCTTCGTTCCCCGGGATCTGGACATTGACGCTCTTTCGGTGCGACTCGGCGCGCTGCCGGGGGTAAACCGGGTGTCTCTGGAAGAGCCCCGCTGATCGGCGGATGCCGAAAAAACGGGGTCGGTCCTCCTGCCTCCCCTTAGCGCTGCCTCGAATCGCGAGAGTGTCGGTGCTCGAGAATACTGATGCTGTCTCGTGTAATCAGCGAGTCGAGGATACTGCGCGCCTTCGACGCAGGCAGCGGTATTGTGCTCCTGCTTCCCGCAGCGGACAGCACCCATCCCGTCCCGAGGCCTCGGATCACCTGCTGAATGCGCTCGGCGGCGGCCTCGGAGGGAGCGGAACCGCAGAGGAGGCGGCAGCCGGGGGTCGAGGGCCACTCGAAGTGACAGTGTGTGGCCCCGTGAACCCTGAGCATCGTCATCGACCCGCTCTCCGAGACAAGATTAGCGGGGATTGCCTCTACAATATTGCCGTTGGCGTTGCAGGCCGCGGGCTCGCCGAGAAGAAAAAGTGCCGGAACCGTGAGGGCGCGTTGCGCCTCCGCCATCCGTGCCCCGGTGTCGACCGTATCTAAGCCGAGATACGCACGCGCGTGAGGATCGCGGAGCGTCGCGAGTAGCGCCGACAAGCCCCCTGCGCTGTGTCCGGCGTACATAATGCTTCCGGTCCTCGTTTCGGCCACAAGTGTGCGACTCAGCTCGACCAGGTCATCGGCGTTACGACCGTGGAACCCGTTGAACCAACGGGAATTGCAGAAACTGACGTTCGCAACCGGAACGCCGTGAGATGCCCAGTGTGCCGCCCAGCGCCGATTCTGTTCGCGATCCCGCAGGAAGCCGTGACCGAGGATGACGGTTGTCGAGCTATGTTTCATGTCGCTTACCGGCAGGTAGTGATCGTAGGTGACCGTGCAGCCGTGTGCGGAATCGAACGACCGTGTCACCACCTCGTGCTCATACACGCCTGAAGCCAGAAAGCTCCGAAGGCTGTCGGGTAGAGATCTCGGCTCGCCGTCGGCACCAGATCCGGGTTCCGGTGAGCTCGCACAAGCGGTGGAAAGGAGCAGCAGGGTGCATGCCGTGAGCAGTCCGAGGCGGCCG
>CAYFQV010000031.1:2998-10377 GCA_964345195.1 uncultured Spirochaetaceae bacterium | reverse complement strand
TCCTGTTTCTCGTCTCTGCTGGTTTCCGCAACGGTGATCGGCACCTGCGCCACGCCGCTGTTGAAGTCCAGTCGCAGAAGACCCTCATCCCGCGTCCCAAAGTTTATCTGACTCGCGTTCACGCGCACCTCCGCCCGGTCCACTGCGAGGATCCGTGGTGAAACCGGGTAGGTCTTCGACCGAACGCGCAGCTCGGCGTACTTGCGGTATCCGAGCGCCCGCTGTATCCGAAGGTTTTCCATTGGAATACGCTTGGGAGACAGCTCTTTGTAGCGCGTCGACAAGTAGTCGAGCAGCTTCGTGAAGTTCCGGATCAGAGCTCCGAGAGCCTGCGGCGCCTCCGTGAACTGCACCGCAAAGAGGGCGACATTCTCCCGCCCTTTCACCGGTCCGATCCGCGTCAAGGTGCCCTGCATGCGGAGCTGCGGGGCAACAGAGCCGGCCCGCGCCGAGAATGCGAGCTGCAGTGTACACGCAGCTCCCTGATACTGGGTAAAGAACTGAATCTCGCCGGGGCTGAGTACGGCAAAGACGATAGCGTCGTTCTCCGATAGGCGATACGGGGTGCAAACCAACTGATAGCTCGCCACGGATAGACGCGTCTGCGCCTTGTCGATCCTGAGTTTGCGAAACACGTACGGGCTGAGCTTCAAGGCGTTGCTTGCAGCTGTTGACTCCGATGATTCCGACGCCATTCTTCGCCCATTGTACCGGCCCACCGATGCACGTCAATGACGCGTTCGCCGGTTTACGGTCCGCAGCGGTGCCTAACTCAGAAGATCGATCCAACGGATCCCCTCGCCGTCGGGAACGTCTCGGGTCAGTTTTCGCCCGATAATATGTCCGAAAAAGGCGGGAGGGATGCCCGGTCTGAGACGGCGTTCACTTCGGAGGATCGCGCAATTGCCGGTGCTCAGAACCGTTCCCGCGGACAAGTCGGCACGTGCGTGAATCGAGCGGTTCGAGCGCCCGTAGGATGCAGCTTCGCTTTCGGCGAGGCGTTTGACCCCGTCGCCTCGTGCCGCGGCAAGCCGCTGCGCTCCAAACTCATCCGCAAGCTCGGCAAGCGCGGCTTCCCCGCGGGGCGCAACGGAGCGCACGCGTCGGCACAGTTGCGCAAACTCTCGAGGCTCGACGGAAACGGCGTCATCCAGGCCGTGGCCGTCACGTTCGAGTGTGACGTGTTTTTCAATCATCCCTGCTCCCAGGGCCGCGGCGACGGTGGGGATGAAAACCGGGTCGCGGCTGTGATCCGATACGCCCACGGGAATGCCGAAGATGCTGCGCAGGGAAACCAAGAGCTCTAAGTTGTACTCCTCTTCAGGCGCCGGATAGGCGGTGATGCAGTGTAGGAGGTAGAGTGGAGCATTCGTAGCGGAACACACGGATAGGGCGGTCTCGATATCTGCAAGCCGAGCCACACCGCTCGAGAGAATCGTGGGGAGGTCGTAAGAGGCGACCTGTTCGAGCAAGGGAAGGTGATTAAGCTCCGGAGAGGCTATCTTGAAGGCCGGTGTCCCGAGCTCGGCGAGCTCGCTTGCACTGCGAGCTCCGAACGCTGTTGCAAAGGGTATAATGCCGACCGACCGGGCGTGATCGAAGAGGGCCGCCATGAAGTCGCGAGTCGTTTCGATCTCGTGAAGTCGATCGTAGATCGGTATCTCCCGGCCGCCTGCCTCTATGTTCCCGGAGAGGGGGTGCAGGATCTCGTCGGCATAGACGTGCTGGAACTTGATGCAATCGGCTCCGGCCTCGTGCGCGGCCTCAATAAGCTCCCGGCCACGTCCGAGATCTCCGCGGTGGTCGCTTCCCGCCTCCGCCACAATGACGGCGCGCCCGCTCCGCGGTTTGAAGTGGTCCAGCTCTCGTTGTTTGTGTGGACGGGACATGGCGGCCTCCTCGTTGCTCGGACGGCACGCGTGCCGATCACGGATCGCCGAGACCTATCGCCGTATTTCCGTGAATCCCGTGTACGCCTGAAGCGCCGTAGGGATCCGGATCGAGCCGTCCTCCCGTTGATGGTTCTCCAACAGAGCGATCAAGGCTCGCGACACAGCGACAGCGGTTCCATTCAAGAGATGGGCAAACTCGTTTCCGCGCTCACCCTTGAAGCGGATGTTGAGTCGTCGTGCCTGGTAATCCGTGCAGTTCGAGGCGCTCGTCACCTCACCCCAGTCGCCGTTCTCGCCTCGGCCGGGCATCCACGCTTCCAGGTCGAACTTTCGGTAAGCGGGCCCTCCGAGATCCCCCGCAGCGACATCTACCACGCGGTAGGGGATTTCGAGTGCCTGAAAGATCTCCTCTTCCACCGCAACGAGCTCGTCGAGCATCTCCTCGGACTGATCCGGGAGGGCGTAGACGAACATTTCCACCTTGCTGAACTGATGAACTCGGTAGAGCCCCCGGGAAAACTGCCCCGCGGCTCCGGCCTCGCGACGAAAGCAGTGGGAGAAGCCGGCAAGGCGAATGGGAAAGCGCGCCGAATCGAGCAGCTCTCCCTGGTGATAGCCTCCGAGGGTGATCTCCGCGGTGCCGATGAGGCATGTACCCTCATCCTCTATCGTATAGATATTGCTTTCCGGTCCACGTGGATTGAATCCGGTTCCTTGCGCCATCTCCTCGCGGGCGATATCCGGGGTCATGGTGGGAGTGAAGCCTCGGCGAGTAACAACGTCCATTGCCAAGCGGACGAGCGCAAGCTCGAGGAAGACCGCTTCGTTTCGCAAATAGTAGAACTTTGTTCCCGTAACCTTTGCCGCCGTCTCGAAATCAATAAGATCGAGATCGCCGGCGAGATCCACATGGTCTCGAATCCACGGAGCGGATGCTCGGGGTGTGCCGACCCGCCGGAGTTCCGCGCTTGCCGTGTCATCCGCGCCGAGCGGACTCGCGGGATGCGTCATATTCGGGAGCTTGCCGGCCTCTTCGGCCAGTTGCGCGTCTATTCCCGCAAGCTGCGCTTCCTTGTCCGGAATGGCCTGCTTGAGGCGCTTGCCCTCGGCAATGAGGGACTGTCGTTCTTCGTCGGGAAGTTTGCCCTTCATGCGTTTGGCGTTTTCGTTGCGCCGACTACGCAGCTCTTCGAGCTCTCGAAGGGCATGGTTGCGCTGGTCGTAGAGCGCAAGCACCCGGTCGGGGTCGGCATCTACGTGACGCTTGTGCACATTCTCCCGAACGGCTTCCAGATTGTCGCGGACATACTTCAGGTCGAGCATACGGCGGCATGATAGCCGCCGCATGCGGGATGTGCAAGGTGCGTTGCGCGGATCGTGAAGCCGAGCCCCCCAGCTCCACGCGGGCGCCGCGCGGCTTACTCCATTTCCCGCGACCGCTCGGCGGCCGCGGAGACCGCGTTCATGACGGAGTCGGAGAAGGCGCCTTCTTCGAGCGCCTTCACCCCGTGTACGGTGGTGCCGCCGGGAGATGTAACCTTGCTGAGCATGGCTTCCGGATGCTCGCCGTTCTCCTGCAAGAGCGCCGCAGCGCCCGCCACCATCTGGACCGCGGTCTCGAGGGATTGCTCGTAGGTGAGCCCCTCATAGGTTCCCCCGAGGGCGAGGGCGTGCATGAAGCGGAAGGCGTAGGCCAAGCCGGAACCGGATACACCGGTTATGGCCGCCAATAGCTCCTCGCGCACCTCAATCGGTTTGCCGATGGCGCGGGCGACGGAAAACGCGTTGTTTCGAAACTCCTCGCCGCTACTCCCGGCGTCGAAGCTGACACCCACGGCGGCGCGACCGAGTACGGCTGCAAGGTTGGGCATGAAGCGGCACAGTTGGGCGGGGCGAAGCAGGCCTTCAATCGTCACCATGGGGGTTCCGGCGAGGATGCTCACCACTGATGCGGAGGATAACGCGGATCCGACCGCCTCGGCGAAGCTCGCGAGATCCTGTGGCTTGATTGCGAGAACCGTGACGTCAGCCCAGGCACCCAGGTCTCCGACGCTGTCGCTGAAGTCCACCACCTTCATCTGCTCCGCCGCGTCGGCCCGACGAGCGGGGTCCTTCTCGACAACGCCGACTTCGAGATCGGGGTTCTCCCGCGTGAGGCCCCCGACAATTGCGCGGCCCATGTGGCCGTAACCGATTATCCCGAGCCGCCCCATGCTCATACCGAGGCGACCGCCTTGAGGGCGCTTTCGTAGTCCGGCTCGTTGGCGATTTCCGGCACCAGCTGGGTGTAGCGGACGGTGTTGTTCTCATCCAGCACGACAACGGCCCGCGCGAGGAGTCCCGCAAGGGGCCCATCCGTCATGGTGGTTCCGTATGCATTTCCGAAGTCCTTATTCCGGAGCTCCGAAAGGGTCACAACGGAGTCTATGTTGAAACTGTCGCAGAAGCGCTTCTGCGCGAAGGGCGTGTCGCCGCTGACGGTGAGTACGACCGTATCGTCATATTTCTTAATGTCCTCGTTGAAGCGGCGAGCCGAGGCGGCACAGGTGCCGGTATCAAGACTTGGAACGATGTTCAGGATCTTCTTCTTGCCCGCGAAGTCCTGCAGGCCGACATCGGAGAGGTCGCCCTTGGTGAGGGTGAAATCCGGCGCGGTGCTACCTTCACTCGGTAGATCGCCTCGGGTATGGACAGCTTGTCCCTTAAAGCTAACTTGAGCCATTGCATCCTCCTTGGAGATGGATCGATTAATACGTGACCTGCTCCGTGTGTTGAGCGGTCATGTCCTGGATGTTCATTACCGACGGGACGGTTCGGATTCGCTTCATAAGCTTCTTCACGTCCTCCCGCCGATCCAGTTCCAGTGTGAAATAGGCCTCGAGCTTGCCCGAAAGGTTCTCCTCTACCTTTCCCTCAATCAGGTGACCGTTGGCCTTACGAACGGCTCCTTCGATCTCGGAGAATAGATCCGAGGTGTGGTGTGCCGTAACCTTGAAGCGGCGCGTGTCCCGGGGAGACACGGTCTCCCACTCAACCTCGATACTCCGCTCCTGGAGGTCGGGTATGTACTGCAGATTCGGGCAGTCCCGGCGGTGTACAATGATACCTCGACCACGGGATACGTAGCCGATAATATCATCGCCGGTGCTCGGATTACAGCACTGAGCGAAGTGGATCATGATGTTGCGCTCGTTGCCGATGCGCACTCCCACCTTCTCCCGCTCCGCGAAGCGATTGGGCGAGGGCTTCTTCTCCTTCGCCGGCAGTTTCTCGTGGTGAGGGTGGTCCGCCTGCTTACGTGCGACGACGCTCTGATCAATGATCAAGTTTTCATCGTGTCGGTTGAGCCAGTGGCGAATCTTCGAGCGCGCTCGACCGGTCTTTGCATAGCGAAGCCAGCTCAGATGCGGATGCGCGTGGGGCGAGGTCATGATCTCGATGACCTGCGTATTCTTGAGCTCCGTCTTCAGAGGGATAATGCCGCCGTCGGCCTTCGCACCAGTCGTGTGATTCCCCACTTCGGTATGTATGTGATAGGCGAAGTCTATCGCGGTTGCACCTCGGGGGAGCTGAATTGCGTCGCCCTTCGGAGTGAAGACGTAAATGGTATCCTTCAAGAGCTCGCGTTTGATCTCCTCGAGAAACTCACCTGAGGTGATGCGCTGGCCGTTGAGGTCCTTTACGCGGTTGATGATCTGTAGGTCTTTATGCGCGTTGCGCGTGTCGCCGCTGTTGACCTTGTACAGCCAGTGCGCGGCAACACCGAACTCCGCTGTACGATGCATGGCGTAGGAGCGAATCTGGATCTCAATCATGCTCCCTTCATAGCTGAGAACGGTGGTATGCAGGCTCTGGTATCTGTTGGCCTTCGGCATGGCGATGTAGTCTTTGAACCGGCCCTCTATCGGCGGCCAGAGACGGTGAACAATGCCGAGCATGCTGTAACAGGCGGCCTCATCCTTCACGAGAATGCGAATGCCGAGTAGGTCGTAGATCTCATCAAGCGACTTGTTGCGCCGCTTCATCTTTTGATAGATGGAGTAGAAGTGTTTGGCCCGCGTCTCTACCTCCACCTCCATACCGGTGTCCTTTGCCGCTTTCAGAAGCGCGTTTTCAATACGTGTAAGCTGCTTTGCTCGCTGGTCCTTTTTCTGCGCCACGAAGGCCTTGATATGGTCGTAGCTACGCGGATTGAGATGCTTGAGTGAGAGGTCCTCGAGCTCATCCTTGATCCAGGAAATACCGAGTCGTCCCGCGAGCGGAGCGTAGATGTCCAGGCACTCCTGCGCTATCTCTTTCCGGCGGTCTTCGTTGGCCTTGTATTGGAGAGTTCTCATGTTGTGGAGTTTGTCCGCCAGCTTTATGAGGATGACCCGGATATCCTTCACCATGGCGAACAGCATCTTCCGGATTGTCTCGGCTTCTTGAATGTTCCTGTTCTGCGCCTTTACCGACGCGATCTTGGTCACCCCGTTGACGAGGAGCTCCACGTCTTTCCCGAAGTGCCGCCGGAGCTGCTGCCGGGTTTTGCCGGTGTCCTCCAGCACATCGTGAAGGAGGGCGGCCTGTACCGCCGTAGCATCCAGGCGCAGATCGATGAGTATTTCCGCTACTTGGAGGGGGTGGCTGAAGTAGGGTGCACCGCTCTCGCGAACTTGGCCCTCATGGACCTGTTGCGAAAGGCGCCCGGATTCGAGGATCGCCGTGCGTTGACGCTCGTCATAGTCGGTGAGCTTTTCTTCGAGTTGCGCGAGTGTTTCAACCATGCTGCGTGTTCCGCCCGTTCCCATCCGTGCGTCGGGCTGAGAGAACCCGGTCTCTCCCTCCAAGGTCTTGTATCAGGCGAATCCCTTCGAATCCGGCCTTGCGAGCTACGCGTCGAACCGCGTCTCCCTGATCATATCCTATTTCGCAGACAAAATAACCATTTGGAAGGAGGGTAGCAAAGGCCGCGGGGATAAGGCGTCGCAGGATGGAGAGTCCATCGACTCCGGCCTCGAGGGCCACGGCCGGCTCCGGCCAATCCGCCGCCTCCATCCGACGGTAGTCGGCGGATGCAATGTACGGTGGATTCGCCGTAATCATGGCGGGCGGAAATCGCAGCGCCTCGAGAAGATCTCCGTGTCGAATATCGATGTCTGAGTTCGGGAGTAGACGCGTCGCGTTGAGCCGGGCCACCTCGACGGCGCCCGGCGAGACATCCGAGGCCGATACGCGGAGTTCCGGACGCTCCGCCTTCAGCGTAATCGCAATGCAGCCCGAGCCGCTGCAGCAGTCGTGAACCTCTCCCGTCCCCGGAACGCCGGCCGGCCCGGGAGGTAAATCGGTATCACAAATCCCCAGGGCATGTTCTACCAGGGTCTCGGTCTCGGGGCGGGGCACGAGAACCCGCTCGTCCACGTAGAACTCCCGGCCGTAGAACTCCTTCCGGCGGCGAATGTAGGAAATGGGAGTTCCCGCGGCGCGGCGTCCCACGGCATGGTCGAG
>CAYFQV010000031.1:0-2898 GCA_964345195.1 uncultured Spirochaetaceae bacterium | reverse complement strand
CTTAAGGGCCTCGACGGCTTCATCGAGCTCTCCTTGCAGGACGCTGTCGAGCTTGTACAGGGTCAGATTTATTCGATGATCGGTCACGCGGTTCTGCGGGAAGTTGTATGTACGAATGCGCTCGGAACGATCGCCCGAGCCGATCTGGTTTCTCCGAGCCGAGGCGCGCTCCTGCTGCTTTTTTTGCTCCTCCATCTCGTAAAGTCGTGCCTTGAGTACACGCAGCGCCTTTGCCTTGTTCTTGTGCTGTGATTTTTCGTCCTGACAGCTCACCACAAGGCCGCTGGGGATGTGCGTAACCCGTACCGCGGAATCGGTGGTATTGACGCTCTGACCGCCGGGACCGGAGGAGCGAAAGACGTCTATGCGGAGATCCTCGTTACTCAACTCTACCTCGGTCTCCTCGACTTCCGGAAGTACTGCCACGCTGACCGCCGAGGTGTGGATGCGCCCGCCGGATTCGGTGGTGGGTACTCGCTGAACCCGGTGTACGCCGCTTTCGTACTTCAGATTGCCGAAGACGTTTTTACCCGCGACCGAGAAGATGATCTCCTTGAAGCCGCCGACTTCGCTTGGGCTGGAGGTCATAAGCTCGATCTTCCAGCGGTGTTTCTCGGCATAGCGACTGTACATCCGATACAGATCCGCCGCGAACAGCGTGGCCTCATCTCCACCGGTACCGGCTCGGATCTCCATAATGGTGTCGTTGGCGTCGAGCGGGTCTTTGGGCACTAAGAGCAGGCGAAGTCGCTGTCCCGCGGACTCAATCTTCGCCTCGAGCTCCTCAACCTCTTGTTGGGCCATCTCCCGCATTTCCGGATCGTCCGCCTCCTCGACGACCTTGCGGGCCTCGTGCAGCTGATTGACCATGTCCTGATATGCGCGGTAGGCGGTCGTTACCTCGGACAGATGGGAATGCTCCTGCATGAGCTTCTTGTAACGAGCTGCGTCTTTGAGTACGTCGGGGTCCGCAATAAGTTGTTCTACTTCGGCGAGTCGCTGCGACAGCTCCTCGAGTTTGGACAGTATGGAGTCGTTCAGCATGTTGCTTGTATCTCCTTAAACTTAGCTGCGACGCGGACGAAGAAAGCCGAAGAGGCTTCCGCACACACCGCCGACAATGTGAGCGAACTGTGAGATCGAGTCCTCTTCAACGGCGCTGACAAGCTCTCGTGTGAGGTACAACACGACAACCAGGATGAAGGTGAGGGGGATCTCACCCGCACGAATGTTCGTAAACGACACCAAGAGGATCATCATGAATACGACACCGCTTGCACCCAGCAGTCCCGTGGAGAGGAAAATCACGTTGAGCAGTCCGGTCACCAGGGCGGTTAGCCCCATCATGAAGGCCAGGCCGGCGGAGCCGTACTTCTCTTCCAGGATGGGGCCCAGAAGCAGGATAAACGCGAAGTTGCTAAGTAGGTGCGCCCAGTTCGCATGTCCAATCACGTGGGTGAAGAGGCGTAGCCAATCTATGAGGTTGGCAGGATTCATGGTCGGTCCGATCGAAAAGAGGCTTCGCGTCAGGGCGGCGCCGAGTAGCTGGTCGACGGCTAAGACCACGGTCGAGAGAAGGGCGTATGTAAGTGTAACCGGTGCGTTGTAGCGGACTCGCATGGAACTCTCCGTATATGCGCTAGGACAATAGACGTGAGCCACGACGGCGTCAAGCGCGGGACGGGCGGTCGCTCGGCGGGCGGCGCTTGGCGGCTCGGCGGGCGGCGGCGCTTGCACCGCGCGGCGCTGCTTGCGCCGGGCGATGTTTCGGGACGTTGCTCCTACGGCTCCGGCGTCGTATCCTAAGCATGAGCAACGGCGATAAGCGCTCGCCGGAAGGACTATAGCATGAACGAAAAACGCCTCGTACTACTCGGAGGAGGCCACACCCATCTCTATGTGCTGAGCCGTGCACGAGAGCTCGTGGAGGCGGGTATCACGGTGCATCTCATTTCTCCGAGAGCCACGCAGTATTACTCCGGAATGGCGCCCGGCGTAATGGGCTGCCTGTATCCACCGGAGGCTCTCGAGGTTGATGCTCAGCGCCTGGTCGAGGGTGCCGGAGGCGAATTCGTTGCCGACTACGCCACGGAGATTTTAGCGGATGCCCGTGAGGTTGTGACCCACGGTGGGCGGCGCTTCGCTTACGACCTGCTGTCCGCGAATATCGGCAGTAGCGTCCCCACTGATATTATCCCGGTGGCGGATCCATCTCTCTGGGAAACAAGGGTGTTTCGCACGAAGCCCGTGCACCTCCTCCTTCAGGCGCGTCAACGGATTCTCGATCTGCTGGCCGAGGGGCGGGCTCGCGTGGCCGTTGTCGGCTGTGGGCCGGCGGCAGTCGAACTTGCAGGCAACGTTCACCGCCTTGCCGCTCGGTGCGCCACGGCCGGCGGTGCCGATCGCCTCGAGCTTAGCGTGATCTGTTCCTCATCCATCCTGTCGGACCAACCGAAGAGTCTGCGTGGGAACGCGGCCTACTCTCTCGTACGGCGCGGTATTGAAATCATGCACCACGCGCGCGTGTCGTACATCGACGTGGGTGGGGTATACGTCGAGACGGGCACGCGAGTTCCGGCGGATATCGTGCTCTTGGCAACAGGTGTGAAGCCACCTCGGTTGTTTGCCGACTCGGGTCTTCCAACCGGACCCGACGGCGGGCTCAGCATCAACGCCCATTTGCAAAGCGTGGCGGATCCGCACATACTCGCCGCCGGAGACTGCGCCTCCTTCGCGCCACGTCCGATTCGACGCGTCGGTGTACACGCGGTCCGTCAGCAGCCCATTTTGTTTGCCAACATCCGGAGACTCCTCCTTGGGCGGGATGATCTGAAGAGCTATCGCCCGCAGGAGAAGTATCTCTTTGCCCTCAACATGGGGGATGGAACCGGTGTCGCC
>CAYFQV010000030.1:19974-27105 GCA_964345195.1 uncultured Spirochaetaceae bacterium | reverse complement strand
GGAAATACCGTTACGGCGGAGTCCGACTGGAGCGTTACCATGAGCCTTCGTTCCGGTGACGTAGTTCTCTCGCTGATGAGCGACGACGATCGATTCAGCCCGAACGGAGACGGCATCCAAGATAGGATTGAAGTGGGCATTGAGGTCGGCGAGCCCGAGGGGATCGATGGCTGGACCATTGAAGTGGCTCCCGAGGGAGATTTCTCCGACGTGCTTGCCACCCGTAGCGGCGGCGGCGTAGTTCCCGACTCGATCACCTACGACGGTCGCAACGCCGGCGGAAACGTCCTTGACGACGGACTATACGCCGCGCGCATGCAGATTCAGTATGAGAACGGCACAATCGTCGCCTCGCAGCCCATAGGCTTCACCGTCGACACGACCGCTCCATCCGTGGCGTTGAGCGCGGACACCATTCCGACCTCCACGGAGCAGGGAGATCCCCTGGCATTCGGCGGTACGAACAAGGAGAAGCTCGAGATTTCCGGTCGCATAAGCGAAGAGGATGAATGGATAGCCATTATCTCGAATGAGACGACCGATCAATCGGTCCGTGCAGCCATTGATGAGGTGGGGATCACCGGTCCGGAGTTCACGGTTGAATGGGCGGGCACCCTCCTCGACGGCAGCCGAGCCCCCGACGGTGTCTACACGCTCTACCTCGAGTCCACGGATCGCGCCGGGAACTCCACCCGCTCACAGGGTATACGGGTCCGCAAGGACACCCGAGAGCCGGAAATCGGCGTCGAAGTGGCGACGGATGACCCGATCATCTCCCCGAACGACGACGGTGTGAAGGAATCCGTCACAATCAGGCCGCAGTTCAGTATTGCCGACGGCATTGACGAGTTCCTGCTGGAGATTCGTGACGATCGGGATCGGCCGGTACGAACCCGCTATGTACGCTCTCCCTTCCAGTCCTTTGAGTGGGAGGGGCGCAACAACGCCGGCGGGGCGGTTTCCGACGGTCCTTATACCGTGCACTTCCAGATTATCTACTACAACGGTAATCGCCCGGAAACGAGCAGTGACACCGCGATTGTTGTGGATAGCACGGAACCGACCGCGACGGTAAATGCAAACACCGTTCCGAAGGCGACGGATCGCACGGATCCCCTCGTGATCGGCGGTACCAATAAAGATGCGCTGGAGGTGAACGCGCAGCTCAGTGAGGAACAGCGGCCATGGTACCTCGTCGTCGAGACACCCGAGGCCGAGTACCGCGAACCGATATCGGATTTCGGGCTCTCGGCGCCGGAGTTTACCTACCGCTGGGACGGCACGCTGCCCGACGGCAGCACGGGTGCCGACGGCGATTATACGCTGTACCTGGAGAGTACCGACCGTGCGGGCAACGACGGAAGTTCCGACCGGATTCGTGTCCGGAAGGATACCCGTGAAACGCCGATCGACCTTACTCTCGAACGGAACAGCATTACACCGAACGACGACGGCGTGGACGACACCGTGAACATTGATCCGGAGTACGAGGTAACTGAAGGGATCGATGAGGTTATCCTGGAGATCCGAAACAACCGCGGACGCGTCGTGCGTGCGCAGAGCAGTGGTCAAGCAATAGAAAGCTTCGAGTGGAACGGCACCAACAACGCGGGCGACGTCGTGCCCAACGGCGACTACAGCGTGGACTTCCAGGTGATCTACTACAACGGCAATGAGCCGAGGATCACCGGTATTGGGCCAATTGCCCTGGATGCTGAGGCGGAGGAAACCGGTCCGCCGGCAACGCCGCCCAATCTCCGCGTCTCCGCCGGGCCTATCCCCTTCTCTCCGGATGACGATGGCCGCAACGACGAGCTTCGGATCCGCTTGACGACGCGAAGTCTCACTCCGATCGTGCGCTGGTCCGTGCAGATTCTGGATCGTAACGGCAACATCTTCCATCAGTGGAGTGGATCGGGCGAACCGCCGACCAGCCTGACCTGGGACGGACGCAGTGAGTCCGGAGAGCTGGTGCAGAGCGCTGAAACGTACACCGCCGTGTTCCTTGCCGAGGATAGCGAGGGCTTCGTTGTGACTGAGGACACGGAGATTCCGATCGACATCCTCGTCATTCGGGAGAGTGAGGACCGCTACCGCATTCGGATTCCAAGTATCCGATTCGCACCGTACACCTCCGATCTCTTCGACGTGGAACGGAATCTACTGGATCAGAACTTGGATACCCTCCAGCGGCTTGCGACCATCCTGGCCCAGTATCCCGACCGAAATATCACGGTCGAAGGGCACGCCGTGCACATCTACTGGCAGCCCGGGGCCCGCAAGGATCGTGAGCAGGAGCAGGTGCTCTTGCCGCTGTCACGTGATCGCGCCCAGGAGGTGAAAGAAGCGCTCATGATTCTGGATATCGACCGCGACCGGATGGAAGTCGTCGGCTACGGCGGCGCCCGACCGATCGTCCCGCACAATGATGAGGATAACCGCTGGAAGAACCGGCGCGTCGAGTTCCTCCTCGAGCGGGAGTAAGGAAGCCGAGCAAGAATAGCCCCGGCATGGGTCGGGGCGATCGCCGCCGCCCGCCCCGCGGGCGGCGGTCTACTCCGAGGTGTCGTTCAACTTGACACCCCGAGGGCTCTTTGCTACGGTCCGGCTACTCTGAAAGCGCGCGTGTAACGGAGACACGCTTCCTGCCGACGGGTCGTAAGGCATGGGGTCATATCGCACGCATTTAACATGGATTTGAGGAGATAGTATGTCGAAGGCACATCGCGGCCGTCCGCTGAAAGAAGAGACGCCTGCAGCCGGTCGGGGCTACTGCCCCGTGACCAAGAAGACAGGTGTGAAGCTACTGTACGAAGTGGAAATCGACGGTCGGAAGCTTATGGTATCAAAGGCCGGCAAGTCCACGCTGGATAACGCCCGCCGCCGAAAAGAAAAGCAAGAACAGAAGCAGGAGGCGGCCCAAGGCGCCTAATCGCGGAGCGTTCTCGAGCGGCGTATGCGTCTGCTCGGAACGCTACTCGCATTCTTCGTCTCTCGCGAGCTCTCGCCCCCTCGCCGACCGTCCCGCAATTATCTTTGCCAAGCCCGGCAGCTTTTGAATGTCCTCATCTACGCAGCCTTCCCGCTCCTTGTTGAAGTAGTCGGGATCCTGGAAGGAGTAGGTGAACTTCGTGTGCACGTCGTAGCGGCCTTCCATGAGGGCGACCGTGTCTTCGGTCATGACGAGCTCTTCATCGGTAGGGATGACGAGGATCTTCGTGGCTGAGTCGTCCGCGGAGATGATCGTTTCCGCGTTCGTCGTCCGGGACGCGGCGTTCTTCTCGGCATCCAGCTTAACGCCCATTACATCGAGGTTCTCAAGCGCCATATTGCGGATAGTTGGGCCGCGCTCGCCAACACCGGCGGTAAACACCACGGCATCCACCTGTCCAAGCGCAGCAACGTAAGAACCAATGTACTTGCGAATACGGTATGCTTCCGCCTCTAACGCCAGGCGCGCCTGCTCCTCGCCCTTGTCGGCAGCTTTCTCAATGTCCCGTCGATCGACGTACTTTTCCGTAATTCCGAGAACACCGCTCTTCTTGTTGAGAATTCGCTCGAGCTCGTCGGGCTCATATCCACCGACGTTCATCATGTGAAACGGAATGGCCGGATCAATGTCTCCGGAGCGAGTCCCCATGACAAGACCCTCAAGCGGCGTGAGACCCATGGAGGTGTCCATCGACACACCGTCACGCACGGCGCACATGCTCGCGCCGTTGCCGATATGAGCAATAATCAGGTTGGTCTCATACGGATCTTTGCCGAGCAGGACCGCCGCGCGCTTCGCGGTGTAGAGAAAGGAGGTCCCGTGAAAGCCGTAGCGGCGCACGCCGTGCTCTCGATACCAGGAGTACGGCACCGCGTAGATGTAGCTTGTCGCCGGCATTGTCTGGTGCCAGGCCGTATCCATGACCGCGGCGTGCGGTACGTTCGGCAGGACGTCACGGGCCGCTTCGATACCCATGATGTTGGCCGGATTATGGAGCGGCGCCAAGCTCTGCAATTCGCGAAACGTGTCGAGCACCTCATCCGTGACAAGCACGGATTTGGCGAATTTCTCCCCGCCGTGCACCACCCGGTGGCCGACCGCCTTCACCTCGGATATGTCCGAAATGGCGCCATGCTCGTTGTCCACGAGCGTTTTCATGATGAGATCGATCGCTTCCGTGTGATCCGGGCACGCATGCTCGAGCTCGTATTCATCCTTGCCTTTTGCCTTGTGTGTAATCTTGGAGCCCTCTTGCGTCACCCGCTCCACAGCTCCGCTCGCCAAAGGCTCTTTGGCCGCCCAGTCGTAGACCTGATACTTCACTGAAGAGCTGCCGCAGTTCAGCGTAAGAATTACCATCGGTTCCTCCGGGAGTTCGATTCAGGTGCAGAAATATGCCGGAATTGTCCCACACT
Source organism: uncultured Spirochaetaceae bacterium (assembly GCA_964345195.1). Lineage (GTDB taxonomy): Bacteria > Spirochaetota > Spirochaetia > DSM-27196 > PWMO01 > CAYFQV01. Next base: position 22,698 of record CAYFQV010000030.1, on the reverse strand, counting down.
CAGGGGCAAACTTCAAGGAGAGCTCCAGGTCGATGTATACGTACAGGCTGCGTAAGGGGCGGGCCGCCCGGGCATGTGTAGACGGCCGTACGCATACCGTCGAGCTCTCACAGCCGTGCAACGGCTTCGGCGCGCAGCGCGACACATAGAAAATTCCCTGTTGCGTGCTCAGCGCTTCGGGTTTATCCTGTTTAGTAACGCGAGTTATTGGCGGGTACGCAAAAGCGCGTTCCGTCAAGACTACACCCAAAAACAGGAGGAGTGTTTTATGAGAATGTATCTCAAAGCGCTCGTGACAGCCCTCGTGCTGGCACTGCTAATCGTACCCTTCGCTATGGCCGGCGGCCAGCAGGAAGGTGGCGAGCAAGAGGGACAGATGGAAGAGGGGGGCGTGCAAGCCTCCAACCCGACGGGGAATCCTTGGACCAATGGTGAGGATCTCTCGGGCTCAACGGTCAATATCTTCGGTGCCTTCGTGGATACGGACGCCGAGAACTTCGAAGCGAGCATGGTGCCCTTCGAGGAAGCAACCGGAATCGAGATCGAGTACGAAGGTTCTGGTGACTTCGAGTCTTTGATTACGGTTCGGACCGAAGGTGGGGATCCACCCGACATTGCGGCGTTCCCGCAGCCCGGGCTGATGTACGACCTGATCGATCGCGGCCACGTCATGGACGTTAGCGAGATGGTGTCCGAGGATAAGCTCTCGAGCAACTACGATCAGAGCTGGCGCGAGATGGCGCAGTACGGCGGCATTGAAGCCGGTGTCTGGTACCGTGCGAACATCAAGAGCTTGGTCTGGTATCCGTATCCGGAGTTCGGCGAGGCCGGCTATGAGATCCCGGAGACCTGGGATGAGATGCTCGCGCTCTCCGACCAGATGGTCTCCGACGGTGAGACACCCTGGAGCATCAGCATGGAGAGCTCCGGTGCAACCGGCTGGGTTGCCACCGACTGGATGGAAGATATCATGCTCCGTACGGCAACTCCCGAGCAGTACGATCAATGGGTCGCCGGAGAGTTGGACTTCAACTCGGAGCCTGTTCGCCGCGCTGCGGAGATCATGGGTGAGATTTGGTTTAACGAGGACTACGTTCTCGGCGGAACCAACTCCATTTTGACCGTGCCCTTCGGCGACGGCACCCAACCGCTCGAAGCCGATCCACCACGCGCGTGGTTGCACCGCCAGGCGAGCTTCATCGTCGGATTCTTCAACGAAGATACTGAGCTCGGTGAGGACATTCGCTACTTCTACCTCCCGCCCATCGACGAAGAAGAGGGCCGTCCGGTTCTCACCGCGGGTGACATCTTGAGCCCGTTGACGGATGACCCCGCCACCGCCGCTGCCATGCGCTACCTTTCCGAGGGGCTGTCTACGAAGGCTTGGGTCGAGAGCGGCACCATGGTATCTCCCCACAACGACGCCGAGCTCGATTGGTATCCGACTCAGTGGTCCCGAGGCTACGCGGATATCCTGCAGAACGCCGACACGGTGCGCTTCGACGCGTCCGACCTCATGCCCGGACAGGTTGGCACCGGCTCCTTTTGGACCGGCATGACCAACTGGGTCGCGGGGGATGATGTCGACACCGTTCTGACCAACATCGACAACTCCTGGCCGGAGTAGTCCAAGCACGCGGCACACGCCGCGGTAGAACCTTGTGGCCCGGCGATAGCCGGGCCACAGCATTTATGGTTCGCACATGAAACCAAGAGGTGGGAGAGCCACATGAGTCAGGCGCTTGAACAGTCAGGATTCGGCAAATTCTTGACCTCCAAGCTTGGTAAGTCGCTTATATCGCTTATCGTCTTGGTGGCCGTGATAATTGCCATCTATCAGAGCTTCCTATTCATGAGGGATTCAGAAGCTTCCAAGTTCTCGATCGCGCTAATTGCCTTAGTCGTGGGAATTGGCGGGATCTGGGTACTGCTTTGGTCCCTGAACAACTTTGTTGATTCCCTTCCTGAGCGCGTCCGCAACCTTCTCAGACCATTTGTGTTTGCAGGACCTGGGGCGCTTATACTGGGACTCTACATCGTATTTCCAACGGTCTTTACCGTATACCAGAGCTTCATGAATCGCACCACGACTGAGTTTGTGGGTCTGGAGAACTACGCGTTCATCTTTACAGATCCGCAGATGCTTATTGTGTTGCGGAATACGGTGCTCTGGGTCATCCTGGTCCCGACAGTTTCCGTTATCCTCGGCTTGCTGGTCGCGGTTATGACCGACCGCTTCAAGCCGATATGGGAAAAGGTCACGAAGTCACTGATCTTTCTGCCGCTTGCGATCTCTTTTGTGGGAGCGAGTGTGATCTGGCGCTTCGTCTACTACTATCAGCCCGCCGGTAGCGAGCAGATCGGCCTCTTGAACGCGATCGTCACCTCGCTCGGAGGTGACCCCGTTGCGTGGCTGATACAGAGACCCTGGAACAACCTCTTCCTGATCTTCATCATGATCTGGTTGCAGACGGGATTCGCCATGGTCATTCAGTCGGCGTCGGTTAAGAGTGTTCCGAAGGATCTGCTCGAAGCGGCTCGAATCGACGGTGCCGGTGAGATTAGGGCGTTTTTCAACGTGACGGTACCCTACATCAGCGGTACTATCCTCACCGTCGGCACGACGATTTTATTCTTGGTATTAAAGATATTTGATATTGTCTACGTCATGACGAGTGGACGCTTCGGCACGGGCATTGTCGCGTCGCGGTTCTATCAGGAGGC
>CAYFQV010000030.1:3096-19874 GCA_964345195.1 uncultured Spirochaetaceae bacterium | reverse complement strand
TTCATTATCCTGGTGTGGACGCTTCCTACCTTGGGGCTGCTCGTCAGTTCGTTCAGGACACGCTCGGCGATCAGCAACACCGGCTGGTGGGCCGCCATCGCGCAGCCCTTCCAGGAAAACTGGACCTTGGGGAACTACGATCAGGTTATCTTTGCCGACCAAATGGGTACGGCCTTCGTGAACAGTCTATTGGTAACGATTCCGGCGACGGTGATTCCGATCACAATCGCCGCCTTCGCGGCGTTCGCGATTGCCTGGACCAGCTTCCCCGGGAGGGAAGCGCTGTTCATACTCATGGTGACGCTGCTTGTCGTGCCGTTGCAGGTAGCGTTGATACCGATCTTGCGGGTTTATACCTCTTTACAACTCAACGGCACGTTTATCGGCATTTGGCTGGCTCACACAGGCTTCGGATTACCCTTGGCGACATACATCTTATACGGCTACGTCTCGAGTATCCCGAAGGAGATCATAGAGTCCGCACACGCCGACGGCGCAACCCCCTGGCTCATGTTTACACGCTTGGTACTACCGCTGTCGGTGCCGGCAATCGCATCATTCGCGATCTTCCAGTTTCTGTGGGTGTGGAATGACCTTCTGGTCGCCTTGGTATTCCTCGGCACCGCCCCGGCCAAGTCGGTCGTTACCGCTCGCTTGGCGGAGCTGGTCGGCTCGAAAGGACAGGATTGGCACGTGCTGACCGCCGGAGCGTTTCTGACCATGGTCATGCCGCTGATCGTGTTCTTCGGGCTGCAGCGCTACTTCGTGCGCGGCATGATGGCAGGATCTGTAAAGGGTTGATGCTCGGTTCACCCCGAGACAGCACCGTAGGTTAAGAAACGCAAATGGGCAAGCGACGGGTTTCGGCAGAGGATGTGGCCAGTGAAGCGGGGGTATCCCGTACCACCGTTTCCTTCGTGTTGAACAACACGCCGGGGAAGGCCATATCCGAAGAGACCCGTCGCCGCGTTCTCGAGGCGGCCGAACGACTCGGCTACATCCCCGACGAGCACGCTCGTCGGCTCGCAATGTCGCGAAAGCGAGCCATCGGGCTGTTCATCGGACACTCCCAATACGTCTACACCGACGCCTTCATCAGTCGCGTTGTCGAGGGGATGGCGCAAGCCATGAACCGACGGCGGGTGCAGCTGATTATCCATCCCGTTTCGCTCACTGAGCGCAGTTACATGCATTTGGCCAAACGGGATCAAGTAGAAGGCATTGTGTTTATCAATACACACGACGACGATCCCGCCATTGCCGAGGTGATCGATGTCGGGTTCCCGGCGGTGTCACTCGACCCGCTCGGGAATCGGGAGATCGACCAAGTCTATGTTGACAACGAGGACGCAACCAATGAAGTTGTTCGCTATCTCCTGCAGTTGCAGCATCAGGATATCGCCATGATCACCCATGCCCGCACGGAGTACTCTGCGTCCCGTATACGGCTGGCCGCCTTCAAGTCGGTTTGCCGAGAGGCCGGGATCGAGCCGCGGCCGGACTGGGTGCAGTATGGTGATTTCTCCGAGCACAGCGGCTACGTTGCGACGCAACGTATTCTCGCGTCCCACCCCTTACCCACCGCAATCTTCGCCGGTAACGACGTGGTCGCTTATGGAGCCATGCGCGCCATTAACGACGCGGGCCTGCGAATTCCCAACGATATCTCCCTCTGTGGTTTCGACGACGACTATCTCTCCCGCTACCTCAATCCACCGCTTACGACCATGGCGTTGCCCGCCGCCGGGATGGGCTCTGCCGCCGTGAGTCTTCTGATGAGCCGCCTTGATGGAGATGAGGACGTTCCCTTCCCGTCGAAAGTAGTGCTACCCGCGCAGCTCTCGATTCGCAGCTCGTGTAAAGACCTCAGCTGAAGCAACAGCGCCAGTCTCTCCGTAGGACTCCATGTATGGAGATCCGCAATTGGGGAGCTGTGTGGCCTGGTAAAGGTCGCAGTAGGGGAAGGCGTGCCGCCGCGCTTTGGGCGGTGTTAGTGCTAGTATGGATTCCAGGGGTGGCCGCTTGGTCGAAAGACAGCGGTGGCGAAGGGGGCGCCGCGCTGAATCTACGGTCCGACGGCCGTATAGACGCGGAGCTTTCCCATGAGCGAGATGAGCTTGAGCTTTTCTACGCGGGGCGGCGGAGCCCGGAGGGTGAAAGAGCCCACCGGGGCGGACTCTCCACGCCGCAGGTGGTGGTTGGGCCGCTTCAGATCCGAGGACCCGTAGCACTCCTATCGGCTCCCATGGATCCGCCCGGGGGCACTTCCGTTGATGCGCTTGCCCGAGCCCTACCGTCGCTGAAACGCAGCGCAAGTAGAACTGCGGTGGTCGGCGCCGTGATTGTCGCTCGACCTCAGTGGCTCGTTCTCCGTGAGCCTTCACGAACCACCCTCGCCGTGGTGATGCCGTTTCCGCACAGCTCTGTGAATGAGGGTGAGCAAATCCGCGACGGTACGCGGCTCGGGATCCGGACCGGTCTAGGACTCTCTTGGCCGTCGCCCGGTGAGCCCGCGCGCAGCTGGTTTCCGTCCGAGCGCCGTGCAGCAAGCGAACTGCTCTACCACCTGGTCTGGACCGGCTTTGTGCGCGGGCTATCTATACAGTTCGGCTCAGCCGACACCAGACGGGGGGCCGATTCACGTGAGGCTCAGTTTTCGTTTCTGGTGTCCGGGGCTCCACGGCTGAGACCGGGATTCGCCGTGCACGCGGCGTCTCGATCCGAGGCAAAGCTGAGGCGTTCGCTCGAAGAGGGTGAAGCAGCGAGTCAGGAACTTGAATGGTGGTGGGAAGCGGGCATGGTCGGGAAGGACTACGCCGCGCCGGACGGAGGGCGCTTCGTTCCGGTTCGTGCTGTGTTCGCCTCGGCGGGGGCGCCGGCCGCGTACCGGCTTCACACCGGAGCCCTGCTCTCGCTTCGCAGCATCTGGCGCGCTCGCGGCGAAGTGGAGGGCTATCTGGCGGCGCCGCCGAAGCAGCACGGGAGCCGGCTCCGGGAACGCGTTCTGTGGCGTCGTCGCGGGCTTACGCTATCGCGCCGGCGTGAGCTGTCCATGGGGGCTCCGGGGATGGAGCATCCCGGGGACCTTTCGTGGTCACTACAGGCCGGGATGAGGCAAAGGTCGGACGCTGGATTCGAGCTGCGTGGAGGCCTCGGCATCCGCTACGCGGGCACGGTCGGACGAGGAGATGGCGAGGCTTCAACGCTGAGGCATACTTGGGAGTTTTCAGTAGGTCTGGGGCTGCAGGAGCGCAGCTTTTTCGCGGCACCTTCGCCGTCTCTGACGCTTCGTGGCTTGCGGTTGTGGCGTCGGCCCGTATCTTTCGTCGTCAGGGCGCGGCCGACCCTTGAGTACCAGCCCGACAATGGGTGGAGTGTAGCCGATCTGCAGGTCAAGACAGCCATGGACCTGGGCAGCCTTTCCTTTCGGCTAGAGCTGGAGAGCCGCGGCCGTCTCAGGTCGGCGGGTCGCGAGAGCTTCCGGGAGGCGTACCGTGTAGGTGTCGGAATGGACTGGACGGGCCGCCTCTCACCTCGGTCGCAGGAGCAGACAAGTCGTGTCGGTTTGGCGGTCTCCGAGGCTGCTAAAGGCCCAGTACCAGCCGAGCGATTTCAAAGTATATGGTGAGTCCGGCGACATCTATGACGGTTGCCATGAGGGGGCCCGCCATCACCGTAGGGTCCGCGCCGAGGCGGTGGATGATCAGCGGCGCGAGGGCCCCGACGATTGATGAAAACAGCACCACAAACACTAGTGCCAGCCCGATGGCGAGGGCCTCGATAGCTTCTACATCCGGCGGCAGAAAGAGCCCTCTTGCGAAGAGCACGCCACCGAGCGCGAGCCCCATGATGATCCCAACGGCCAGCTCCTTGAGGATTACCCCGCCAATGTCTCGGAAGTGCAGCTCTCCGGTCGCTAGACCGCGGATCATGAGTGTGGAGCTCTGTGTTCCGGAATTGCCGCCCGTCTGGGTGATGACCGGCACAAACCACACGAGAAAGGCCGCGGCGGTGATCAGGGACTGGTAGGCATTAAGAACGTTCGTCGTAATAGTGCCGGCAACAAGCAGTATTGCAAGCCACGGGATGCGGCGAAGAATGAGCCGCCGGACGGAGGAGTCGGTGTAGCGTTCCAGGCTTCCGCCCATGGCTCCCATCTTGTAGACATCCTCGGTTTGCTCGGCTTGAATAACGTCCATCACATCGTCGAAGGTGACGATACCGAGCAGCCGGTTGTAGTCGTCGAGAACCGGCAAGGCGATCAAATCGTAAGCGCCGAGGATGCGAGCGACCTCTTCTTGGTCGGTGTCTTCACGTACTGAAATGAGCTCACGGGTCATTACTTGCTCGATCGGCTCGGTATCGTCGTGGAAGAGGAGGTCTTTTAGTGATACCACGCCCATGACGCGCTTCAATTGATCCACGACGTAAATATAGTAGATGGTCTCCACCTCCCGCGCGGTGGATCGTATGAAGGCTAATGCCTGTCCGACCGTAAGTACGGAGCGGATCGCGGCGTACCGGGGCGTCATGAGTCCCGCGGCATCATCCTTATCGAAGCGGAGCAGAAACTTCGTCTCGTGTCGGGCCTCTTCGGAAAGCGAGTTCCACACCGCCTCGCGGACCTCCGGAGAGATCACCTGAATAATGTCCACGAGGTCGTCAGGCGCGACCTGATCGAAGAGCCGGCGAACGTTTTGCATCGGCAGGCTCTGCAAAAGACTTTCTTGATCCGACTGGGAAAGCTGCGTAATAAGGGAGGCCTTCGTGTCCAAATCCAGCAGCCGGAAGATCTTCAGGGTCTCTTCATCCGTGAGTGAGTCCCAGACTTCCAGTAGATCGTGAATCGGTAGGTTCACAACCAGCGAGCGCAGCTCCTCCTCGCTCAGGATGTCCATGTACTCCCTGAGGTTCTCCACAAGAGACAGCATTAGACGCTCCTCTGGACGGGTTCCGCGGCATGTTCCGGCATTCGACCGTCCTCCGACGACCAATCACCGATGAGAAGCACCTCCGGCTCCAAGTTGAAGCCCAGGTTTTCCTGGACCTGGCTCTGGATATGCTCGATAAGGGCGCGAATGTCCGCGGCGGTCGCCCCTCCTGCATTAATGATGATGTTTGCGTGCTGATCGGATATCCGGGCCCCTCCAATTTGATAGCCCCGAAGGTCGAGGCTGTCGATGATCTGTCCGGAAGGCTTACCGAAGGCGCGGTTGTTCTTGAAAACGCTGCCGGCGGAGGGACCGCTGAAGTGTCCCTTGCTGCTGCGGTCCTGCTCATGTTCGCGCATCCGCAGCCAAATCTGCTCGGAAGCTTCCTCCCGGAGTGTCAAATGCGCGGCAACGATCACCGCCCCGCTTAGTGGGCCTTCAGGCTGAAAGGGTGAGACTTTGTAGGCAAAATCCTCTTGCTTCGCTACGTAGTGGTTGACCGCGCCATGGGCGGTCACCACGTCGACGCCGCTGAGGATATCGATGATGGAGGAACCGTAGCAGCGAGCGTTCATCCACACCGCTCCGCCAACACTTCCGGGCATTGCGTAGAGGAAGTCCAAGCCTGCAAGGCCGCGGTCGGCAAGGTCCGCGGCGGCAGCGCTGACCGCCAGGCCCGCGCCGACTCGGGCCTGTACCACGGGGCCTTCCGCCCCGGGGCGCTTACCGTCTGCACGGACCTCGTTGAAACTGCGCATGTCCATGACTATCCCGCGGATCCCGGCGTCGGAAACCAGAATGTTTGCCCCACCGCCGAGGGTGAAGACAGGTGTGCCGTTCTCGCGCCCGACTCGCAGAACTTCGCCGACGTCCCGTGCGCTCTCGGGACGGACATACACATCCGCCGGTCCGCCAACCTGGAATGTTGTATACTGCGCCATAGGCTCGTCGAAGCACAGGTCACCGGCAATATTGATGTTTGCGAGGTTTTGCTTTAGCTTTCCCACCACGTCATGCTATCCCAGTTTGCGGTCTTGTTCTACTGACCGGCGAAGCCGAGTGCACGCCGGCACGTCTACGTCGTCCAGGAGATTCCCGTGAGTCTGCGCCTTTTCAACACTCTCGGTCGTACCACTCAAGAGTTTATCCCCATTGAGCCGGGCAAAGTACGCATGTATACCTGCGGACCGACGGTGTACAACTTTGCGCACATTGGTAATCTCCGAACCTACATCTTCGAAGACCTACTCCGTCGCGTGCTCGAGTATCTTGGGTACAACGTTCAGCACGTCATGAACGTCACCGACGTCGGCCATCTCACCGATGACGCCGATGACGGCGAAGACAAAGTTATTAAGAGCGCCCGGGAACAAGGCAAGAGCGTCTGGGAAATCGCCGATTTTTTCACGCAAGCGTTCTTTACCGACACCGATCGTCTCAATATCCTGCGACCAACCGTGGAGTGCCGGGCCACGGAGCATATTCAACAGATGATCGAGCTGATCCAGCGAATCGAAGCTGCCGGGTATACCTACCAGGCGGGCGGTAACGTCTACTTCGATACCGAGAAGTTTCCCGACTACGGAGAGCTTGCCCTTCTCCAGCGTCAAGACGAGCAAGAAACTCGCGTGGGTGAGGACCCGAATAAGCGACATCCCCGAGACTTCGTTCTGTGGTTTACGCAGAGCAAGTTCGAGCATCAGGCCATGTTGTGGGATTCCCCGTGGGGTCGTGGTTATCCGGGATGGCATATCGAGTGCAGTGCCATGAGCACGCACTACCTCGGTGAACACTTCGATATACATTGCGGCGGCGTGGACCACATTGAGGTTCACCATCCCAACGAGATCGCGCAATCCGAGGCCGCTAGCGGTCACAAATGGGTTAACTATTGGATTCACGGGGAGTTCCTCGTCATGAACACCGGGAAGATGGCCAAGTCGAAGGGAAACTTCGTGACCCTGACCAGTCTCGAGGATGAGGGTTTCGACCCGTTGGACTATCGATACTTCATCCTCAACGGGCACTATCGAACACAACTACAGTTCACCGTCGAGGCCATGAACGCCGCGCGAAATGCCCGACGCCGTCTAATGGAGCGCGTCACGGCGCTCAAGGAGGCGACCGGCCTGGACCGACCCTCTCTGGAGGATGTAGGGCTCGGTCGCTCGACGGCTGAGCCCGTCCGCGGATACCTGGAGCGCTTCACGGAAGCCGTCTCGGACAACCTCAACGTGCCGAAGGCGCTTGCCGAATTGTGGAATTTGCTGAAGGATGTTGCTGTTTCGGATGCACGCAAGCTTGCGGTGCTCGTGGACATGGATCGCGTCCTCGCTCTCGGCTTGGCGGATGCCCCCGTGTCTCGAGACATTGCGGAGCTGCCGGAGGATATCCAGCAGTTGATTCATGACCGCGCGGAGGCGCGTACGCGACGCGACTTTGCGCGGGCGGATGAGATCAGAGACGCGCTCGGCGAGCGCGGTATTCTCATAGAGGATACCCCCTCCGGGACACGGTGGAAACCGCTGTAACTACTCTGCTTTCGGGTTGTTTATTTCATGCATGGACAAGGTGCCGACGAGCGGCGATTTCGAAAAACCTATGATGAGGTCTATCCAATTCTCATCCGGATGGTGTATCGTATTATCACCGATCTCGAGGCGTCTGAAGAGCTGTGCCAAGAGGCGTTCGTTCGTTTCTATGCGAACATGGCCCGTATACCCGAAGGTAATGATTCGAAGTACTGGCTCCTCCGTGTCGCGAAAAACCTTGCATTCAACTACGAGAAGCGGTCCGGCCGGGAACGCCGGGCCTTCGAGCGCGTCTACAACGAACCGAAGTCGGTTGAACCGACCGGTGAGCAGTCCCTCCTGCGTGCGGAGTCCTACGAGCGGGTTCGTACCGCATTGGCTGCGCTTCCGGAGAATCTCAAGTCCGTCATTGTCATGAAGGAGTACGGCGGCCTGAGCTACAGGGAAATTGGTGCCGCTCTCGGCATCAGCGAAGCAAACGTCAAAGTCCGCGTGTATCGGGCTCGAGAGCGCTTGGCCCGAGAGCTCGGTGAGGGAGATGTGTATGTCCCATGACTGGGAATCGGTTTCTGCCTATTTCGACGGTGAGCTCGACGGTGTTTCCGAGGAAGCTATCAAACAGCAAATCTCTGAAGACACGGAGCTTAAAGAGACCCTTAATCGCTTCGCGGAGCTTCACGATTCGCTCCAGGGCACTCCGGAATCGGATGTTGAGTTTGATGTGTCCGAAAGCGCGGAGCGCACATGGCGGCGTATCCAGACTCGCATTGCAGCCTTTGCCCAGTATGACGCCGCCGGGTTGCCGGATACCCGGCATCGCGACAGGCGCAGCGTCTCCCTGCCCACCCCAATTGCCGTTGCCGCAACGCTCCTGCTCGTGGCAAGTTTCACTATGGCAGTGTGGTTATCGGCCCGCGAGAGCTTCGGAGGTCCGGCGGCGACTGCCGGTGATACCCAACCGCTTAACGTCACCATTGAAGTTGATGATATGACCGCCGAGCAGCTCGTACAGTGGCTGCATCAAGAAGACATGTTGGGGGAGCTAACGGTTAGCCTGCCGTCCTCGCCGCAATTTGAACTAATGGGTGAGCCTGAGTTAATCAAGGTCGATCGCGATCGAAGATCAAGCGAAATCTTGGATTCCGCGCCGTAAGGTCGGCGCTATATAAGGCGTTGTGTCGCCATGCCTAGACGAATCGCGCTCCTAATGGTCCTCGGCGTCCTCATCGGCGCCGGAGCACACGGAAAAGAGATCGATGAAGCCCTCGAGCTCCTCCAGGACAAGGCGCTTAGCGTTTACATTACCGCCCGAATTACGCAAGACGGAGAAGAAACCGTTTGGGACATGAATCTGTCTCGCGTTACTATCAGCGGGCGCGCGGTTACGGTGCGCCTCGACGGAAGCAACGTGGTTGTTGTAGCACGTTTCACGCCCTACAAAGAGAGGGACAACTCCATACTCCTCGTCGCCCAAGGGGAGACCTGGGTTACCGCGAGTGGGGAAGATAACACCCGCTATCGCACTTCCTTTAAGAGTCTGCCGGTTGAGCTCGGCGAGTCCGTGGTCTTCTTCCCTCTCGGTACGAATGAAGTTAACATGGACTTCGATTCCCCGGAGTACGGGAGTTTCAACATTGAGCTTGAAGTCCGTATCGTACCCTATCCGGGAGAGTCGGCTGAGAACGATGATCAGGAGTAAGCCGGTAGCGTCAGGACATACCTTGTTCCACCATGAAACGCCCAATCGTCATCCACATCCTACTGTTTACTCTCATTGTAGCCGTATGGGCGGTGGTCGTGTTGACCTCCGGTGCGTCGCCTCGCATCCAAGAGCTTGAGCCCGAGGCGGCGCGGCCCGGCGATTCTATCGTCATCTTTGGAGAGAACTTCGGTGACTCCCGGGGGCGCGGTCATGTTCGCATCACCGGTGTGACACCCAATCGTAGCGACTATCAGTCCTGGAGTGACGGCCGCATTGTAGTTCGTGTGCCGGAGGAAACCGCCTCCGGCCTCGTGCACGTGATCACGCCCAATGGAACCAGTAACGGTGCCCTCTTTCGCAACACCACACGGTCCCCGCGAGCTCAAACGGATACGCCGACGGGAGTGCCTGAAATAGCGGAAGTCTCGCCGACGCGCTCCCAGGTCGGAGGGATAATCACGCTGCGGGGAGATTACTTCGGCGACATTCGAGGACTGGGGCACGTACTCTTCGCCTCCGCGGCGCCGGAGGAAATACATCCGCTCTGGGAAGCCCCTCGGTGGCGCGCACCCGCCGTCCGTGAAGAGAGCTACGTGTCGTGGACCGATACCGAGATTCGTGTCCGTGTGCCCCCTGGGACCGCGGGGGGCGACGTTCGGGTCGAAACCCGTCGGGGGCACAGCCCGTCGGTGCAGTTGGAGCTTGATCAGAGCCCAGGACGCGTGGAGTACTCGAATCCGCGTACCATTGCCGTCCAACACGAGGTTGCAATTCGGATTCATGAGGGCACCGGCGCCGAAGGGCACGACCAGGCAGCCAGCCCTGATGCTAAAGAACAGGGAACGAAAGCGGGGCTGAGCCGCCTCTACTTCTGGTTTCCCCGGCCGGCGGAAAGTGGGAGGCAGCGGCGCGTTCAGGAGCTTACCCGACAAGGGCCGTCTCCGGTTTACCGGGTCGAGGCAGCGGATCTCTATCGACTCGACAATCCAGCACCCGGGAGCTCCCATGTCGTCCGAGCCACCACCCTGCTGGATGTTTACGCGGTATCAAGTAGTATTAACACAGTCCGCCTCGCAACTATCTATAATCCGGAGGACGCATTCGTTCAGCGCTTCACCGGCGCTTCCGCATACGTGCCGCGGGATCATGAGCTCGTCCGGTCACTGTCGGCTTTCATCCGGGGCGCCGGCCGTAATCCCTACAAGCAGGCTGAAGCGGCGTTCAATCGCCTGATCACGCTTCTGACACCCGTGGATGACATCAGCAATATCGATGCTCCAACGGGATTAGCCGCCGGCGAAGCAAACGCGTTCACCTACGCGACGGCGTTCGTCGCTGCGCTCCGAGGAAACGGCATCCCCGCCCGTCCGGTTGCCGGTGTGCTCGTGATGGATGATCGCCTCGTTCGTCACTACTGGGCGGAGTTCTACCTCTACGGTATCGGCTGGGTGCCGGTGGATGCCGCAGCCGCCGACGATATACACGACATCCTCTCGCTATCCGCGGAGGAAACCGCGACGAGGCAGTCTCAGCTTCAACCGTCGGATTTTTTCGCCTCTCTGCCCCCGGACCGTGTAGCATTTTCCCGGGGAGTTCTTGATACCCGCTCTATGATACCCGAGAGCACGCGTGTACAGGTGCCGGAGATGTACTTTCTCGCAGAGCACCACGAGGAAGTTGCGGGGGATCGCAACTCCTACCGCTTCGTATGGCGAGACCTGCGCCTTCTCGGCGCCCACTGATGCGGGGACTCATTCCCCGAAAAGGTATGGCGAGAAGGTATGGGTAGATTTCCGGATCTGTAGTACACTGGGCAATATTGACATCCCATCGCTGACTCCATATCGTGAAGGTTGCTCCGGCTGCTCGTACGCGGCGGATACTATGTCATAAGGAGTTCCCCTTGCAGCATCTTGCCAGCATAGATCCTGAGCTTCACCACATTATTGAGCTGGAGGAGACCCGCCAGCGGGAGAAGCTCGAGCTCATTGCCAGCGAGAACTTCGCCGGCGAGGCTGTTCGCGAAGTAACCGGCTCGGTTTTGACCAATAAGTACGCCGAAGGCTATCCGGGAAAGCGCTACTACGGTGGCTGCGAGTACGTAGATATGGCTGAGAACCTCGCGCGGGATCGGGCCAAACAGCTTTTCGGCGCAGAGCACGCCAACGTGCAGCCGCACTCGGGTAGTGCCGCTAACATGGCGGTATACTTCACCGTTTTGCAGCCGGGAGACACCATTTTAGGAATGGATCTCTCACACGGCGGACACCTAACCCACGGGTCCCCGGTGAGCTTCTCGGGCCAGATGTACAATATCGTCTCCTACGGCGTGTCTCGCGAGACCGAGGAGATCGACTATGACGAATTGGAACGGGTTGCACGTGAGCATCGTCCCAAGCTGATTATTGCCGGAGCGTCCGCCTATCCGCGAGTGATCGATTTTCAGAAGTTTCGAGAAGTAGCGGACTCAGTCGGTGCGTATCTCATGACCGACATGGCCCACATTGCCGGCCTGGTAGCGGCAGGTGTGCACCCGAGCCCGGTTCCAATGGCGCATTTTACCACTACCACCACCCACAAGACGCTTCGTGGTCCTCGGGGAGGTTTGATCCTGATCGGAAACGACGTCGAAAACGACCTCGGTGTGGTGGCAAAGAAGTCCGGGCGTACAAAGCGGTGGTCGGAGCTTATCGACGGGATGGTCATGCCCGGTGTGCAGGGCGGTCCGCTTATGCACGTCATCGCCGCTAAGGCGGTCGCGTTCGGAGAGGCGCTGACGGAAGAGTTCGTTCGGTATCAGCACGAAATCGTGGATAACGCGCGTACCTTGGCCGGCGCGCTGGCCGACGGGGGCTTGCGCATTGTCTCCGGCGGGACCGACAATCACCTTATGCTTGTTGACCTCACGGACACCGGGCTTACGGGAAAAGAGACGGAGAAGATGTTGGATGACGCCAACATTACCGTTAATAAGAATGGAGTTCCTTTCGATACTCGCAGTCCGTTGGTAACGTCGGGGATACGAATTGGTACGCCGGCGGTGACAACTCGAGGTATGGGACGAAAGGAAATGGAAAAGATTGCCGACTTTATACTAGAGGTAATCAAGAGCGGGGGTAGTGAGCACAGCATTTCCCATGTGCGCGAACAGGTGAAGAGCTTCGCCGGCGCGTTTCGCCTCGAGGCGGAGCCGGCTGCCTTGTGATTACCGAGGGGCTTTGCGTTGACAAGGGGAAATGGCGCTTCGTATACTTCATAAAGGGTAGTGGCCGGGAATTCGCATGAGTACTCCACTTCAACTATCGATCGTCAACTTCAATAAGGGTGCATACATCATTGTTGAAGGGAAGCAGAATGCGGACCAGTTCTACATCATTCGCAAGGGCAGCGTGCGAATCAGCAAAGAGGTCGAGGTTGTCGAAGAAGAGGGTGGAAACGTCCTCAAACCGGGCGACTTCTTCGGCGTCGTTTCGACCATGTCCCAGCACAGCCACATTGAGACGGCGCAGGCCCTTAGCGACGTCACACTGATTTCCGTCCATCGGGACAACTACTCACTGTTGATCGAAAAGAACAGTCCGGTAGCCATGAAGATCATCGAGTCCTTCTCGAGACGCATGCGCTATCTTGACGAGGCCTTGGCACGACTCACTTTCAAGGAGTCGGCTGAGCCCGATCCCAGCCATCTGTTCTATGTCGGCGAGTACTACGCTCGACAGAGCATGTACAATCAGGCCTATTACTCCTATTACCAATACACTAAGCTTGTTCCTCAAGGCGGTAACGTTCAGAAGGCGAAAGAGCGCTTGATGAAAATCAAGCCATACGCGAAGGCCGTGTATCTGGACGGCGACAGTGAGGTTTTTACCCGAACCTATCCGAAGGACACCATGATCTTCGCCGAGACCATGCCGGGTCGGGAGCTCTACATCATTCAAAAGGGCAGTGTGAAGATTACCAAGATCGTAAACGACAACGAGGTCCTCCTCGCGGTCTTGAAGGCTGGAGATATTTTTGGTGAGATGTCGTTGATCGAGAACAAGCCTCGATCGGCGAGCGCGATTGCATACGAAGAGGCCGTGCTTCTTGCCGTCAACAAGGAAAACTTCTCCCGCATGGTCAGCTCGCAGCCGCAGATCATCTCGCGACTCACACAGCTGCTTGCGGAACGCATCTGGTTCATCTATAAGCAGTTGGCAAATACCTTGCTGACGGACAACGTCGGCCGTTTATATGATGCTCTTATGATTCAGCTTGAAAAGGCACGCGTGCCGATTGGGAACGGACAGGCATACACCTTCGACTTCGGCACGAAAGAGCTGATAAACATGGTCGGCCTGCCGATGAGTGAAGGCTCTCAAGCTCTCAAAGAAGTCATGCAGAACAGCAAGATCAAGTCCGTGGATAACCGTATTCATTGTTCGGACGTTTCCGAGATCGAAAAGCAGACCAAGTACTACCGCAAGATGCAGAAAATCGAACAGTCACGTAAACAGCAGCGGCGTATAAGCTAGCGAGCCCCAGCGAATAAAATGGCTATCGCATACTTTGCAGCAGGATGTTTTTGGGGTGTTGAGCACGCGTTTCGCCAGGTGCGCGGTGTCAACGAGGTGACGTCGGGATATGCCGGCGGCCACGCAGAGCGTCCGATCTACGAAGATGTCTGTACCGGCCGCACCGGACATGCGGAGACGGTGAAGATCGATTATGATCCCGAACAGATCACTTTCGGTGAGCTGCTTGAGGTTTTCTTTCGCATCCACGACCCAACGCAGCTAAACCGACAAGGTCCGGACATCGGCTCCCAGTATCGTTCCGCGATCTTCTACACGAACGAGCATCAGCACGATACCGCTCGTGAGAAGAAGGCAACGCTCAACAATTCCGGGTTCGCTCGCCCGATTGCCACGGAGATCACGGCCTTCTCATCCTTCTATCCGGCGGAAGACTACCATCAGCGCTACTTCGAGAAGCACGGCGTTGCGGAGTGCGCCGTTCCGGAACAGTATCTCCGGACCTGATAGCGGTCGGGGAGATAGTGGCTGGGGAAGTCATTCGTCGATAACGCGAGACGCGTCGTGCTCACTTTTTCGATTTGGACTTGGAAGATTTCCTCTTGCCCGAGCCGCCCGTTGATGAGCCTTCAATGATCGCCACGGCGTCTTTGAGTTCGAGCTTCTCAGCCTCTTCGTTGGATTTCTTGTCCTCGGGGAGGCTGATGTTTTTGGTACCGTACTTGATGTACGGTCCGTACTTTCCGTCGTAGAGCACGACTTTCTTCGCATCTTTCGGATGCACCCCAAGGTCTTTGAGCACCTTGGCGGACTTTCGGCCTTTCTTCTCCTCGGCCAGGAGCTCGAGTGCCCTATCGAGCCCGATGGTGTACACATCGTCACCCTTCTTCAGTGAGCGGAAATCATCGTCGTGCACGACGAAGGGGCCGAAGCGGCCGTTGCCGGCGACAATCTCCTTGCCGGTTTCCGGATGATGCCCGAGTGTTCGCGGTAGGCTCAGTAGCTTCAGGGCGAACTCCAGATCGATATCCTTGGGACGCATGCCCCGAGGTAGGCTTGCGCGCTTGGGTTTCGGCCCCTCTTCGGGCGTCTCACCGAGTTGCACGTAGGGACCATAGCGGCCGACGAAGCAGTACACCTTCTCGCCGCTTTCGGGGTCGGTCCCCATCGGCTCAGGGCCCCTTTTCTGGAGCTCAATGAGCTCGTCGATCTCTTCCGCCGTAAGATCCGCGGGCGCGATCTCTTCCGGAATGGAGGCGTGAATCGACTCGTTGCTTTTCTCTTCCTTCACGAGGTACGGGCCGTAGCGACCGACTTTGATGAGGGTGTCTTCGCGAAGCTGGGGAATGTGAATCGTGCGGCAGGTGTCCGGATCGATCTCTCCCTCGCGCTTCTCAACCTCGTTTTTTAGGCCGTCGTCCCCAAGGTAGAAGGAGCGCAAGTACTCTAGATAATCTCGCTCGCCCGCGGCGATCTCGTCGAGCGCCGACTCCATGTCGGAGGTAAAGCCGTAGTCAATGAGGTCGGCGAAGTGATCCTCCAGAAGTTGCACGACCGCGATGCCGGTGAAGGTCGGGACCAGGGCTGTCCCGTGGCGACGAATATAGTTACGCTCGTAGAGCACACTAATGATGCTCGCGTAGGTGCTCGGTCGCCCGATCCCCTGCTTTTCCAAGCTTTGCACCAAGGACGCTTCTGTGTAGCGCGCCGGCGGCTTGGTTTCGTGGTAGAGGCTCTCTACATCGGCGAGCGTAAGACTTTGACCCTCCGCGAGCTCCGGAAGGAACACTTCCTTGTCGTCGAGCGCGGCATCCGGGTCGTCTTTGCCTTCGACGTAGACCCGAAGGTACCCGGGAAAGACAATCTGGGTTCCCGTGGCCGTGAAACCCGCGTTTTCCACCTCAATGCGTGCGGTAACGGACTTCTTCTTCGCCTCAGCCATCTGCGTCGCCACGGTCCGCTTCCAAATCAGCTCGTATACGGCCTTTTCTTTCCCGCTGAGCTCGGTCTGATCCGGCGCGAGGAAGTTGGCACCGGCCGGGCGGATCGCCTCGTGGGCCTCTTGGGCGTCCCGTGAGCGAGAGCTGTATTGGCGCGGCGTCTCGCAGAGGTAGTCCTCTCCGTAGCGCTCCTCCACGCTACGGCGGGCGCCACCGATCGCTTCACCAGAGAGTTGCGGAGAGTCGGTTCGCATGTAGGTAATAAGACCCTCTTCATAGAGCCGTTGGGCGATCCGCATAGTGTCACGGGCGGAAAGGCCGAGCTTGCGATTTCCTTCCTGCTGCAAGGTCGATGTTATGAAGGGTGCAGCCGGGCGTGAGCTGGTGTCTTTCGTGGTCAGCTCGGTGACTTTCCAGGCACCCTTCTGCAGGCTTTCGGCGAGGGTCCTTGCCTGTTCCTGATCGAGGAGCCGGACCTTGTCGTTCTTGAGCGCTCCGGTAACGGAGTCGAAATCCTTGCTCCCGGCAACGCGAACCCCGTCCACGGTTTGTAGGCGTGCCTCAAAGGGCGTTTGGCTGTCGTCGCTCGGTGAGGTGAGCCGTGCCTTCAGGTCCCAGTACACAGATTTTCGGAAGGTAATGCGCTCCCGCTCCCGCTGCACGATCAAGCGCAATCCGGGTGACTGCACGCGCCCCGCTGAGAGGCCGTAGGCGATCTTCTTCCAGACCAAGGGCGAGATCGTGTAGCCGTAGAGGCGGTCAAGAAGCCGTCTTGTCTCCTGAGCCTTGACCAGCCGCATGTCCACCTCACGATAGTTCTCCATGGCCTCCTGAATGGCCTTTTGCGTGATCTCGTGAAACACCATGCGGCGAACGGGAACCTTTGTCTTGAGGACCTCGACGAGATGCCAGGATATGCTCTCCCCCTCGCGGTCTTCATCCGTTGCGAGCACCACCGCGTCAGCGTTCTTGGCCTTCCGACGCAGCTCGGTGATGACTTTTCCCTTGCCTTTCGGGGTTATATAGAGCGGTTTGAAGCCGTTTTCTATGTCTATACCCAGACGCGCCCAGTCCTCGCCCTTCAGGTGCTTGGGTACATCCGAGGCTTTCTGCGGAAGGTCACGGACGTGTCCAACACTGGCTTCAACCTCGTAATTCTT
>CAYFQV010000030.1:0-2996 GCA_964345195.1 uncultured Spirochaetaceae bacterium | reverse complement strand
AGGGAGAGATCGTCATTGACGGGGTGCGGCGGGAGAGCCTACCCGACAAAGGCTTCTTCAACCGAATCGGCGTAGGCTTCGAGATACCGAATGTCTACAAGAAGTTCTCCGGCCTGGACAACCTGAAGTTCCACGCAGGGCTCTACGACGTGGAGACGGCTAATCCCATGGAGCTCCTCAGCATGGTCGGGCTTGGCGAAGACGCCCGGAAGCTTGCCGGTCGGTACTCGAAAGGCATGATGCAGCGCCTCGGATTCGCCCGATCCATGATCAACAAGCCGGATATTTGGTTCCTCGACGAACCCACCATGGGTCTCGATCCGAACACCGCAAACAGCATCAAGGGTATCATTCGGCGCAAGCGGGAGGAGGGAACTACGATCTTCCTGACGACCCACAATATGTTCGTTGCCGACGAGCTTTGTGATCGGGTCGGTTTCATTGTCGATGGAAGAATTGCCGCCGTCGACACGCCGAAGAACCTCAAGCTCGAGTACGGTCAGGCAACTGCAAGCGTCGAGTACCGGGACAAGGGCGAGCTCAAGAGCGAGCAGTTCGGCATGACCGGACAGGATAAGAGGCGTCTCCAGCGCTTCATCGGCGAGCACGAGGTCGCAACTATCCACTCGGGCGAGCCGACGCTGGAAGAGATCTTCGTCCGACTCACCGGGCGGGGTCTCGAGTAGGGGGGGCACATGCGACGCATGGCCAATCTATTCCGGAAAGACGTCCTTCTGGGAATCAAGGATGTCTTCATTATTCTGGAAGTCGGCTTCGCCGTTGCCGTGGTGCTGATTCTTCTCTTTATCATCCCGGAGGATATCGAGAGTGAGGCCACGGTCTTTATTTACGATGAGACCGGCCTGGTCGAGACCTTCGTGCAAGCCTACGCCGGTGAGTTCGCCGACCAGGTCGGTGAGTTCTACGTGGACAGCCGGGAGGCGATCATTGACGGCATGACCGAGAACCGTTCCGCCCTGGGTCTGATCCTCAGCACAGGTCCCGGCGGTCACGGTCCCGGGGGCCACGGTCCCGGCGGCGCCGACACCGCGGCCCTGCAGATCGAGCTCCTTCACCAGCCTTACACGCCGCCGGCGCTGATTGACTATGTGGAGACCGACCTCAAAGATATGTTCGCGGTGTTCGCGAGTTTAGGCGCGGCACAGGAAGGCGTGACCATTCCGGGCCCGATCGCCGCCGATTTATCCGCCGTCGACGTGGACGGCGGTGGCCCGGTCGGCTATCCCCCGGAGATCCTCGAACGTGTTCGCGTTACCGGTCTCGAGGAGGGCGTCCGGGACAGCATTCCCTTCAACCGGCGGCTCATGCCCATTGTCATTCTCATGATGGTAGGGATCCTCGGGCTCTTCTCCATGGTTTCTTTGCTCGGGCAGGAGCGGGCGGACCAGACACTTCGCGCCTACAAAGTGACCCCCTCGAGCCTCTGGCAGTTCGTAACGAGCAAGCACCTCATGGTGCTCGCCACCAGTGTGCTTACCTTCTCGATTCTCTACATCCCCATGTTCGGCCTTTCCGGTTATCTTCCGGCCCTGCTGATCACTGCTCTCACGGTGGTCTTCGGCTCCGGCCTCGGTGCTCTTCTCGGCACGTTCAACGACGATCCCATGGGCTCTATTGGCTGGGTCCTGGTCATTGTGATCGTCCTGGGCTTGCCGGCGGTATCGTTATTGGCGCCGACGTTCTCCCCCGGCCTGCTGCGCATCATCCCGTCCTACCACACGCTCTTCGGCTTGGATGCGGCCATGTTCGACCACAACGGCGCACAGGTCATTCGCGAGTCCGCAGCGGCTCTTGCGGGCTTCGCCCTGGTGTTCTATTTGCTTTCCGGCGGCGTTTTCGTTGCCCGCTCCCGCCGGGAAGCCTGAGGGAGGAACGAAGAATGAGACAGATAATGCAGATGTTCCGGATCGATGTAAGAATGAACATGAAGAGCTTCATGGGAGCCTACATGGTTATTGTCCCGTTGGTGATTCTCTTCATTCTGCGCATCTTCCTCCCGACCGTAGAGAGTAGCTCCGCCACCATCGCCGTCGTCACCGAGGGCCCTCACGCCGTCGACGAGGAGATGATAGCCGAGCTGGAAGGCTTCGCCACCGTCGCCCCATACCCGACCATCGGCGCCATGGAACAGAAGCTACGCGGCACCGGTAGCGCCGAAGGCCTGTATTGGGATCCGGATACGGGGCAGTACGTCTCGGTTCTCGAGCAAAACCTCGAGGGAAACGCCATGTTTTCCATCGGAGCGAGAATCATTCGTCAGGCCGTCTACCGGCAGGAGTACCCGGAGACCGGCGGCCTGACGAGCTTCAGCGCCGCCGTGCCCGAGGAGCTCTCCGACCGGACGGGAAATTCGCCGGTTGCGACCATGGGCGGTGCCATCTTCGTCGTTTTCCTCACCATCATTGCCGCCTTCCTGATCGGTCTGGGTATTGTAGGTGACAAGGAACAGGGAACCGATCGGGCCATCCGAGCCTCTCCGGTCACGAGCACGGAGTACTACATTGGCAAGAGCCTCTTCCCCCTCCTCGTCATGGTTGTCTATCCATTGGTCGCCACGGTGGTCCTCGGCCTCCTGGAGGCGAACCTCACGCAGATGTACGTCGGGGTGATCCTCTCCTTCGCAATCTCGCTTTTCGTGGGTCTGCTCATGGGCGCCCTCGGCCGCAATCAGAACGAGGCGATCGGCGCAGCGAAATCCATCTCCATGGTTCTCATGCTCGCCATCCTCGGCGGCGTATTGCTTCCGGACAACTGGCAATGGCTTGTGTATTGGGTGCCTGCGTACTGGTACTACGATCTGGTGGAGGAGGTTTTCACCCTTCAGGCAACCTGGACCAGCGTCGCGTGGAAGTCCGCCGTGATGGTCGGCACTACCGGGGTTTACTTCCTGGCCATGCGTAGACGTTTCGCGAAGGGCCTGTCCTAAACGGCGGGCGTTCAGTCTTGGACATCGTATGTGGAGTTCGCGCCGGTAT
>CAYFQV010000029.1:25357-27123 GCA_964345195.1 uncultured Spirochaetaceae bacterium | reverse complement strand
GTGCTCTTGCAGTTGCACCAATCATGAAATTTCAGTGGCGCCTACTTGTTTTCCGTCGCCGCCCGAGCTGCCGCAAGACGGGCAATCGGAACGCGGTACGGAGAGCAGGATACGTAATTCATGCCAACCTTGTAGCAGAACTCGATTGAGCGTGGCTCACCACCATGCTCGCCACAGATGCCCACCTTGAGCTTGGGACTCGTCTTCCGGCCCTTCTCGGTACCCATCCGGACCAGTTGACCGACCCCGTTCTGATCGAGCACGGCGAAGGGATCTTCCTCGAGGATCATGTCATCTATGTACTGAGGCAAGAAGGATCCTACATCGTCTCGAGAGAAGCCGAAGGTCAACTGGGTCAAGTCGTTGGTACCAAAGCTGAAGAACTCAGCACTTTCGGCTATCTCGTCCGCAGTCAATGCTGCGCGCGGGATCTCGATCATGGTACCGATGAGGTAATCGATCTTGATGTTGTGCTTGTCAAGGACCTTCTTTACGACGCCTTCAGCGTTCTGCTTCATGACGTCGAGCTCCTTCTTCGCTCCGACTAGCGGAATCATGATCTCAGGCTGCACATCTCCCCCGCCCTTCTTCACTTCAACGGCCGCTTCGATTATAGCCTCGACCTGCATGTCGTAGACCTCGGGATAGGTGATACCGAGACGGACGCCACGATGTCCGAGCATGGGATTGAACTCATGGAGAGAGTCGATCTTCGCCTTGAGGGCGTCTACCGTCACGCCGGTCTCATTGGCCAGCTCCTTGATGTCGTCCTCTTCAGTGGGTACGAACTCATGAAGAGGCGGGTCGAGGAGCCGCACCGTGACAGGATAGCCGTCCATGGCCTTGAAGATGCCGACAAAGTCCTCTTTCTGATAGGGGAGCAACTTCTGGAGCGCCTTCTCACGGCTCTCTTTGTCCTCGGCAACGATCATCTGCCGAAAGATCTTGATACGTCCCTCTTCGAAGAACATGTGCTCGGTTCGGCAAAGTCCAATACCTTCGGCGCCGAACTCCCGGGCTTTCTTCGCATCATCCGGAGTGTCTGCGTTGGTTCGAATATTGAAGCCGACCTGATCGATGTTCGGTCGCCGGGCGCTATTGCGGATTTCGTCGGTCCAGCTGAGGAAGGTCGAAAGCTCGCCGGAGATCTCAGGCTGAATGAGATCAATCTGCCCTTCGAAGATTTCTCCGCTCATACCGTCGATCGTGATAAAGTCGCCCTCTTTGAACTCGGCACCACTCTTGGCCTTGACAGTCTTGTTGGAAATCGCGAGCTCTTTGGCGCCGACAACGGCCGGCTTGCCCATACCGCGTGCAACGACCGCAGCGTGACTGGTCATGCCGCCGGTCGACGTAAGGATACCCTCCGCGGCGTGCATACCACCAATATCCTCGGGTGAAGTCTCCTTGCGCACGAGGACAACCTTCTTACCGTCTTTGACCCACTGTTCGGCTTCATCTGCAGTAAAGACGATGTGCCCGGTAGCCGCGCCGGGAGACGCGTTCAGCCCCTTTGCAAGAGCCTTTACCTTGTCTTTGGCCTTCGGGTCGATCATAGGATGGAATACCTGGTCCAATTGCGCGGGAGTAACCCGCTCCATGGCCAGCTCCTTGTCAATGAGGCCCTCACTGAACATCTCCACCGCAATACGAATGGCGGCGGCACCCGTTCGCTTACCGTTTCGGGTCTGCAATAAAAAGAGATCACCTTGTTGAATGGTGAACTCCATGTCCTGCATATCCTTGTAATGCGCTTCGAGCTTGTC
>CAYFQV010000029.1:21267-25257 GCA_964345195.1 uncultured Spirochaetaceae bacterium | reverse complement strand
TTGATGAATCGACGATAGGAGTCCCAGGCAAAGCGCTCATTGCCGGACTTTTGGGCAAGACCCTGCACGGCATCATCATTTAGGCCGAGATTGAGAACGGTATCCATCATGCCCGGCATGGATATAGCAGCGCCGGAGCGGACGGAAACCAGAAGCGGATCATTACGATCACCCAACTTCTTGCCCATCATCTTCTCAAGCCGCTGACGGTTGCTCTCGACTTCATCCGCCAAGCCGTCGGGATACGTGTTGTCATGCTGGTCGTAGTACGCGCAAACGTCGGTCGAGATCGTAAAACCTGGCGGAACGGGAACCCCGACGTTGGTCATCTCGGCAAGATTAGCACCTTTGCCACCGAGGGCCCCCTTCATATCGCGAGACCCGTCGGCCTTTCCCCCACCGAAGAAATAAACGTGTTTCTGTGCCATAAACGTGTTAACCCCCGAAAATATAATGATCTGTTCGATTAAGTCAGCGGCAGGCTAAAACGAAACGGCCCGCATGTCAACTAAGGGACATGCGGGCCGCTCGTGCATTGGACGGTAACGCTGCTATTGTTACGCGATGTAACTTTCCAAAAACTGACTTCGTTTCGGGTGCTGCAGTCGCTTTAAGGCTTTCTTTTCGATCTGCCGAATCCGCTCTTTCGTCAGGCTGTACTTGTCGCCGATCTCCTTCAACGACAACGGACTGCGTCCGTTGAGCCCGAAGCGATACTGAACAATCTCCGCCTCTTTCTCCGTCAAGCTATGAAGAACGTCGTTAATGTCGGACTTCAAGGACCGCTCCATGAACTCGTCTTCCGGGAGCTTGTGGCCCTGATCTTCGACGAAGTCGCCGAGCAGGGAGGAATCCTTCTCAGCATACACCGGTGTCTCCAATGAAACGAGGTCGCGCGAAATGTTAATAAGATCCGCGACGTGATCCTGATCCATATTCAAGGTCTCCGCGATACGCCTCATCTCGGCGTCTTCTCCCTGATGACCCTGAATGTCCTTGCGAACCTTCTCTATTTGGACCAACTCATTGGCACGATTGAGAGGCAGGCGAATCATTCGTGACTTTTCGCAGATCGCCTTCAGGATTGCCTGTCGAATCCACCAGACGGCGTACGAAATAAAGTGGTAACCCTTCTCCACGTCGAAGCGCTCAATGGCGTTCATCAGACCAATATTTCCCTCACTAATGAGATCCGAGAGGGGAAGGCCTTGGTTCTGATATTTCTTGGCGACATTTACCACGAAGCGGAGATTCGCATTTACGAGTTTATCCTTCGCGTGCTTATCTCCCTTTGCGGCAAGCCGCGCATAGTAGTTTTCCTCTTCCCGTGTGAGCAAGGGAATGCGGTTGATTTCTTTCAAATACATGGACAGGACGTTTTCGTCGTCCCGGGTCATTGTGCTGGTTGTCCGCTGCTCCGGCGCGCTCTTGCTTGTTGTCGGCATATTATCCTCCTAACTCTCCCCTGAAAGAGCAAGGAGCGTGCCAATATTGATGCAATATAGTGAGATTCTAAGTTGTTATATTATAGTATTTTATACGTAACCCATTTTGCAGGTCGAACTTGACGGACCTTTCCGTGGGTCATATTGCCCCACACATACAAATGGCGCTATATAGTGTGGCAGAATAGACCAACTTCCGCCGTTCACATTGTGATTGGGGAGTTCCGACTCAACGTAGCTGATCGTTGAAGCGTTGCACTTTTCCTATATCCCGAGTTTATAGATGCACGAACCGCTTCGTCAACGTCCGAAACGACGCTGGTATAAGCTAATTGGGTGTTCCACCGCAGACTGAAGAGCTTAGCAATGCCGTCTTGACCCCCTTTCCTCGGCATAATATATTCAGCCCAGAATTTTCCTGGTTACAAAGAACTATAGATCCACAGGAGGAAGAGATGAAGATCAAGCCACTCGGAGACCGTGTGCTCCTGAAGACCGAGAAGGAAGAGGAAAAGACCAAGGGCGGGCTGTACATTCCTGAGACCGCCCAGGAAAAGACCCAGTCCGGCAAGGTTGTCGCCGTTGGTGACGACGAAGAGATTACGGTCAAGGTCGGACAAAAGGTAATGTACGACAAGTACGCGGGCACCATGGTCCAAATCGACGACGTTGATCACCTGGTCTTGCGGATGGACGACGTCATCGCCGTCGTCGAAGACTAAGGGATCATATCATTCGCATCGCTGGGGCCACCCCGCTCCGGCGGGGTCACAGCGGTACAACATTTCTCGGTATCGAAGATCTCAGCATTGAAGACGGAGCCTTCAGGTTCCGTCTTCATTTTTTACCTTTGTAAACGGTATCTCTTCGAAAGTCCTCGTCTTGAAGGCTTCTTGCCGCCGATTGCGATTCGCCGGGAGTGGGAGTGGACAGACGTGTTTCCATCCCTTAGCGGTCACTCCTTACCGTTCATTCGTCATTCGTCACCCGAATCGGCCGGATAGAGAAAGCGTTCCAACTCTTCTATCAGCCGCGCAGCGGGCGCCACAACCTGCCGGGCATCCGGTAGTGAGCTGAGAAAGACTTTTCCGTAAGACTTCCGCAAAATCCGGACATCCGGAATGAGAACGACACCTCTGTCCGATGTGCGCCGCATGAGCCGACCGAAGCCTTGCTTCAACTTCATCACCGCCTCGGGAAGCGAGAGTTCTTTGAAGGGGTTCCCACCGGCGGCCCGAATCGCGTCCATGCGTGAAAGAAGCACGGGATCGTTGGGCACACGGAACGGGAGTCGACACAGCACAACAACCTGGAGCGTCTCGCCGGGCGAGTCGATCCCCTGCCAGAAGCTGTCCGTCGCGAACAGGCAACTCGCCGTGTCGTTTCGAAACTGCTCGAGCAATCGACCCCGCTCATCATCTCCCTGTCGGAACAGCGTAATGCCCCGGGTATCGGCCCAGGGCTTGACGCCGTCGTAAACCTCTCGGAGCATCCGGTATGAGGTAAACAGGATCAGCCCCTTACCCTCGGAGACATCCAGAGTTCGAATAAGAAAGTCGATGAGCCGGCGATTGTACCCCGCGTCGTTGGGCTCGGGCACATCCTCGGGTAAACCCAAGAGCACGTTTCGGGCGTAATCGAAGGGAGATGGAAATATGCCGGTCTCGGATTCGCCGTCATCCATGCCAATGCGCCCGCTCCAGTAGGAGAAACTGTCGGCAACCGTGAGGGTTGCGCTGGTGAACATGACCGACTGGTAAGGCTCGAAGACCGCTTCCTGCATGACCGTCCCAATGTCGATCGGCGTGGCGAGAAATCGTAGCACGCGTCCCTCGTTCCGGTCGCGCAGGCCCTCCACCCAGTGGACCAGATCCCCCTTCGTGTCGTATTCCTCGAAGCTTGCGCACAGACCGGCAATATCCTGCAGACGGCGAAGCACCATGCCGACGTCGTAGGCATCATCGCCCTCTTGCACATCTTCCTGGAGGCTCTGCACCGCATCCCTGGTATCCTCGACCACGGACAGAATGCGGCTCTGCACTTCCCGCAACTCTTCGTTAATCGCGTTGATTACCCCGTGAGACAACTCCGGTCCCAAGCGGACCGGTAAGCCGTCGCCCAACAGCTCGCCCACCCGCTGATTCATCACGCGCCCCTGCTCCCGCAACGCGTCCACTCGCTGAGAAAGCTCGTTCCAGGAGGCCGGGTCCTCCGCGGTGCGCGCAAGTGCATGCAGCAGCCCCAGTCGCCGCGATCCTCGAGCCCTGGATAGACGTCCAAGATGCTTGTGCAGCGAGCGCATGGAGAAACTGCGGGAGAAGAACGATGTTGCACTCGACTCAATGCTGTGAGCCTCATCGAACACAAGCCGCGTAAACGGAGGGAGAATGGCCGTGGTATCGAAGCCCAAACCGCGGAGCCTCAGGGATAGGTCCGAAAACAGGAGGTGATGATTCACGACAAGCAGCTTCGCCGCCGCGGCCTGTCGCCGCGCCTTGAGAATAAAGCAGTCGCCTCGGCTCCGGCAGCGATACGCCGAACAAGA
>CAYFQV010000029.1:11802-21167 GCA_964345195.1 uncultured Spirochaetaceae bacterium | reverse complement strand
GCGCCTTGAGAATAAAGCAGTCGCCTCGGCTCCGGCAGCGATACGCCGAACAAGAGTCCGCGTCCGAATTCACCCGCTGCCACAGCGACTCCGTCGGCATGAACGCCAGGTCCGACCGGCTGCCGCTTGCAGTCTCACGGGCCCAGTCCTGGATAGCCCTTAGCTCCGTGGATGGCTCCTGGAACATCTCCGCTTCCCCGAGTTCCTCCTCGAGTCGTCGGGGGCAGAGGTAGTTTCCCCGACCCTTGACCAGAACCGCTTCGATCTCACTGCCGAGCAGCTCTTTGGCCAGAGGGATGTCTTTCTCGATCAGCTGTTGCTGTAGATTGATGGTCGCCGTAGAGACTACCACACGCTCGTTGTTTTGCTCGGCCCACGCCAGAGCGGGCAAGAGGTACGCCATGGACTTGCCGACCCCGGTGCCGGCTTCGGCCGCCAAAGTCCCGCCCCTGTTGAAGGCCTCGGCGACGGCGCGGAGCATATCCATCTGCGAGGCTCGCGGTTCGAAGTAGGCAAGCCGATCGCTCAGTGCGCCGCCGGCATCAATGAGGGCCACCAGCCCCTCGACGTCGAGAGGTGTCTCCGGCGGCACGACGACCGGCTCCACCAGTACGTAGAGCTCGCTAACATCGTTGTTGACAATGCAGGAGCCGATCCCCTGATTGCCGAGCTCCGCGGCAACCTGCACATCCGCGGCGGAGGGGCGAACCACTCCGCCCGGGTGGTTGTGAACCACGACATCGCCCTGCACCAAATGGGGCAATGGCGCCGGTGTAGAAGATGGGTCACCCCGGGCAACGACGCGAAGCCCCGTCACCATCCCGTTTTCATTCGTCCGGCATACCGCGGTCACTTCGTTACCGCCCGCTTCAGCGATAGCGGCCCGCAGCGCTTCCTGTGTTTCACGGGAAAAGTGTTCTTCCGGCCCCATAAGCGGCTCCGATACTACCCGAGCGCATGCGCCGACGCAACGGCGTTCCACGCTGCTTGACAGCACCTGAGCGTCTCTTTACCGTTTGGTCTGATTTTCACTGCAAGGGGTTATCATGGGAACGCCTATAGACGTGGCGGTGCTCGGCGCAACCGGGACCGTCGGCCAGAAGTTTGTGCTTCTTCTCGATTCTCATCCGCTCTTTCGGATTCGAGAACTCGTCGCTTCCGAGCGCTCGGCGGGCAAGCGCTACGACGAGGCCTGCAGTTGGAAACAAGACCGCCCGATTCCCTCCGGAATTGCGGAAATGACCGTGACGCCGCTGGACGCGGAGCTCGTATCACCCCTGCTGTTTAGCGGTTTGGATTCAAGCGTCGCCGGTGAGGCCGAAAGCCGATACGCCGGGGCTGGTCACTTCGTCGTAAGCAACTCCAAGAATCATCGGATGGATGTCGATGTTCCACTCGTCATTCCGGAAATCAACAGTGATCACCTTGCCCTTGTGAAGACCCAGCAGCACGCCGGCGCGATTGTGACCAACCCGAACTGCTCCACCATGTTCCTGACCATGGCCATAGCGCCCCTCCACAAAGATTTCGGTGTAGAGGCCGTGCAGGTCACCACCATGCAAGCCGTCTCAGGTGCCGGCTATCCCGGCGTTTCATCCATGGACATTCTCGGGAACGTCTTGCCGCGGATCGGCGGAGAAGAGGAAAAGATGGAGACCGAAACACAGCGCATTCTCGGCTCTCTTTCCCCTGAGCGTGTCACACCGGCTTCCTTCACGGTAAGTGCCCAATGCAACCGTGTTCCGGTATTCGACGGGCACACCGAGAGCGTGGCGGTTCGTCTGCGCGGGGATCCGAGCCCGGAAGAGGTTGCCGCTTCCATGCGAGCCTTCCGCGGCATGCCGCAGAAGCGTGGTCTCCACACGGCTCCGGAGAACCCCGTTGTCGTCATGTCGGAGCCGGACCGTCCCCAGCCCGCACGTGACATCCGGCGGGAGGGCGGCATGTCCACTCTGGTCGGACGCATCCGTCGCTGCCCGGTCATGGGCATCAAGTTCGTCGCAATGGGACACAACACCGTTCGCGGTGCCGCCGGAGCGGCGGTCCTCAACGCCGAAGCCGCTGTGGAACTGGGGTATATGTCGTCGTGATTGTTCTCAAATTCGGCGGGACCTCTCTTCGGGACAGTGAGTGGATCCTGCGCGCGCTTCGCATTGCGGAGAAGCAGATAGACCGTGCGCCGGTCATCGTCGCATCCGCCATGGGAAAGACGACCGACCGCCTCGCGGAGCTCGCCGACCACGCGCAGCGCGGCGAGCATGACGGCATAGCTGAAGGCGTCGACGCTCTCGAGGCGGCGCACGAACGCGCCCTCCAGGAGCTCACCGAGGCTGAGTTTCCGGAAGCCGATCCGGTCAACGCACACGGCGATCTGGCCGCCCTCTTCGGGGAGGTACGCAGCCTCCTGCAGGGCGTCGCGCTCATCCGCGAGTGCTCTTCACGAACCATGGCCGCGCTCTTGTCCTTTGGAGAACGCCTCTCGACCTTGATCATACACGCCGCGGCGGCATCCCGGGGTATTCCGACTGTACTCCTCGATAGCCGCAAGCTTATCCGTACCGACAGCGTGTTTGCCTCGGCCACGCCGGACTTCGATCGCAGCAACGTCCTCCTTCAGACACATCTACAGGCCCGGGCCGGAAAGCTCCATATCATGCAAGGCTTCATTGCCTCCGACGCAAACGAAGTCACAACGACCTTGGGGCGAGGCGGCTCGGACTATACCGCGACGATCGTTGGCGCCGCCCTCGACGCCGAAGAGGTGCAGATCTGGACGGATGTCGACGGCATTATGACGGCGGATCCGCGCCTGGTATCGGCCACTCGCACACTCAAAGAGATAAGCTATGTAGAAGCCGCTGAGCTTGCGTTCTTCGGTGCCCGAGTTGTTCACCCATACACCATCCAGCCGGCGATCGACTGCGGCATACCGGTATATGTCCGCAACACCGGCAAGCCGGAGCATCCGGGCACCCGGATCACCGAAGAGTTCGCCGAGCGAGGCGTGCGGGCCATCACGCTCAAACGCGACATCACGGTGATCACGGTCAACTCCTACCGCATGTTGAACGCCTACGGATTTCTGAGTCGAATCTTCGATGTATTTGCCCGGAATCAAGTCTCGGTTGACCTGGTGGCGACATCCGAGGTCTCGGTTAGCATGACCGTAGACGCACCTGAGCGTATCCCGGCTGTACGGAGTGCATTGGAGCAATACGGTCAGGTAAGCGTGGAGGCTGATAAGGCGATCGTGTCACTCGTCGGCAAGGATTTATGGAAGGACAGCAGTGTCCTTGCCAAGGTCTTCCAGACCCTCGAGGGTATTCCGGTGCGTCTCATTTCATTGGGTTCCTCCGATACAAACCTGTCTCTCGTGGTTTCGGCTGAGGACGGCGCCGGAGCCGTAACCAGACTACACGAAGTTTTCTTTCCCGACCGCACAGACGGTTGACGGTTCGCGATAACGGCGTCGGGACGCGGGCGACGCTGAGGACGACACCGACGGACGGGCCGCTCCACTTGGCGTTGGGAAGCGTCGTCGCTATGATGTGGGTAAAGTGGATTTATTCGATAAGCTCAATGGAATCATCGACTCATTCGCGGACGCCGGCACCGAGCCGGGAGCTGAGCGCTTCGATCCCGACTTCTCAGATGCGTGGCAGGAGCTGGAAAGCTTCATGCGTGGGAACAACTTCGATGGAGACCCCAAGGATCGGCCCGGCGCCGGCTCGACACGTGGTCACGATGGTTCTCGAAGAGCCGAGCGCAGCGTGCCCCAAGAGCTCGAGCGGGACTTTCACAACTTGGAAGTGGGGATCGGGGCCCCGTGGCAAGAGGTGCAGCGCGCCTACAAGAGACAAATGGCACAATACCATCCTGACCGCTTTGCATCGTATCCGAAGAAGTACGCGACCGCGACCGAGATCACGAAGCAACTGAACTACTCTTACCAGCGGCTCAAACAGTTCTACAATCCGAAAGCCGGATAAGCAGATCTCAACGGTCCGAGCCGGCATTCTCCCGAGTCGCGGTGGGCTCCCTATTCCCGGCGGAAGTCGACGCCTCACCCGCGGAAGTCTGACCCACGGACGCCTTACCCGCCGACGTCTCCGCGCTAGGCGCCTCGCCCGCTGCCTCGTCGAGGTGGTACTCGCTGATTTTCCGATGAAGCGTCTTTCGGCCTATCCCAAGAACCTCCGCGGTTCGGCTCTTGTTGCCGTTGTGTCGGCTCAGAGTGCTGCGAATGATCTCCTGCTCCGCCTCCGCCAAGGTCGCGCCCATCGGAATGCGGATGTAGTTGTTCTCGGGTTCGCTTGTGACCGAGGGAGGGAGGTCGTCGGTGGTGACAATATTTCCCTTGCACATGACCACGGCGCTCTCAATGACGTTGCGCAGCTCTCGAATGTTACCGGGCCATGAATAGTTGTAAAGCGCGGCTCGGGCTTTCGGGTCTATGCCCTCAACGGGCTTACTGTTTTCCTGCGCAAACTCGCGAATGAACGCCGCCGCGAGCAGCGGGACGTCCTCTTTCCGCTCGCGCAGAGGCGGAATATGAATATTCACAACGTTCAGGCGGTAGTACAGGTCTTCCCGGAATTTGCCCTTCTCGATCTCGGCTTTCAGATCTTTGTTGGTCGCCGAGATAATGCGTACGTCGACTTCGAGCGTCTCTTCACCACCGACCCGTTCGAAGGCTTTCTCTTGGAGCACCCGAAGAATCTTTATTTGCACGCTCTGACTGATTTCGCCGATCTCGTCCAGGAAGATCGTACCTCTATGGGCAAGCTCGAATCGCCCGCGCTTGCGCGACACCGCTCCGGTGAACGCGCCCTTCTCATGTCCGAACAGCTCACTCTCCAGCAGCGACTCGGAGAGCGCAGCGCAGTGAACTTTAATGAAGGGCTTGTCTTTCCGGTTGGAGAGCGTGTGCAGGGCGTCGGCAATGAGCTCCTTTCCAACGCCGCTCTCGCCGGTGACCATAACGCCGGCCTTAGTCGGCGCCACCTGCTTGACGACGTCTAAGACCTTGTTCATCTCACTGCTCTTACCAATGATGTTCGAGAACTGCCGCTGTTGCTCGAGCTCTTCTTGCATGGCCCGGTGCTGTAGGACCAGCTCCCGCGTCGAAAGCGCGCGCTTCACGAGGAGGCTCAAGCGATCCAGATTCACGGGCTTGGTGACGAAGTCGAACGCACCGTCCCGCATGGCCTGAACCGCGGTTTCAATCGTTCCATGACCCGTGAGGATGATCACCGGTACGGTAGGCCAGGCATCCACAACTCGTCGAAGGAGCTCTTCGCCGGAGAGGCGCGGCATGCGCAGATCAGCAATGACGAGGTCGACCTCTTCCTGGTGAATAATGTCGAGGGCTTCCTGGCCATCCCGTGCGAGATAGGTTTCGTGCCCGTCCATCTCCAGGGCTTTACTCAGGCCTTCACGAATGTTGCGCTCGTCATCGACGATCAGGACGTTGAACTTCATGCATCTTCTCCACGAAAACTTAGGAGCCGCTGCTCGCGTTGCGGAATTGGAAAGGTGAGCGTAAAGCTAGTGCCGGTACCTTCCTCCGTTTCAACGTAAACATCACCCATATGCTCCTTGATGACTTTATACACCAGGGTGAGCCCAATACCGGATCCGTAATCCTTGGTCGTGAAATAGGGCTCGAATATCTTCTCCGCAACATCCTGGCTCATGCCCAACCCGGTGTCGGCAATGCGAAGTCTGATTTCGTCGTTGGCTCGCTCGGTGGAGACCACGAGACGCCCGCCCTCGGGCATAGCCGCGATTGCGTTCTTCACAATGTTCATGAGCGCCTGTTTCAAGTACTTCTCGTCCAACTCAATTTTCGGCAGCGATTCCGTCGGATCGAATTCGAGCTCAATGTCGCTTGTCTGAAGCTCGTACTGCACGAACTCCAGCACGCCGCGAACGACCTCGTTGAGGTCGCCTTCGTAGAGCTCCACATTCATTGGCCGCATGGCAAAGAGGAAATCCACCACGATTTTATTGAGGCGGCTGACCTCCTCATTCACAACATCAATATAGCCGTTGATTCTGTTTCTATCGATCTCGTCCTGATCCAGCGCCTTCTGCATGAGCTGGATATGGATGCCGATGGAGCCCAAGGGATTCTTGATCTCATGGGCGACACCCGCGGCCAACGTCGTGAGAGAAGCCAAACTCTCGGCCCGGCGTAACCGCGCCTCTTTCCCCTTGCGCTCGGTGATATCCTCCACATGCAGCAGATTCCCGTGAATGGAACCTTCTCTCACAACGGGGAGCACGCTCATGGACAGGATTCTACCGGCACCGGAGGATCCGAGAGTAAACTCCCGCTCGAGAATCGACTCCTGGTTGACCAAAGAAGCGCGCACAAACTCGGAGATATCCTCGTCATCGATCGCATCCCAAATTCGGCGCTCATAGATATCCGCCCTGATCAGCGGGAGCAAGCGATCCGCGGGCTTGTTTACCAAGATGAGGTTGTGCTGCTCATCCGACACCAAGACGCCGTCGGTCAGTGAGTCGAGGACACTCTCGAGCCGATCATTCTCATTTGCAAGCTCGTTGATCAGGGCTCGGATCTGCTCGGAGTCGAGCTTAGCCAGTTTCTGTAGTGCTCGCTCAATGAACTTCCGCATTATGCTCCAACTTGTACAGCAAATCCTCGAGGACGTTCAGCAGCGTCATGTGTAGCACATCAGCCCGGTGTGTTGCTTCCGCCACGAGGTCACCGAGCAATTTCCGGCGCTGAACGGACTCGATATCCCCGGCACCCACCATCTCTGCTGAGAACTCGAGAAGCTCTTCGAAAAACGCTCGATACCCTTTTCGTCCGAGCGCAGCTTCGGCACGGCGCGCCACTTCCTGCAGGCGCTGACGGCGCTCCCAGCCCGGTTTGGCCACCAACGTATCGGCCGTGTCGCGAGCCAGATCCACGATAGACGATGAAGCACTTGCCGACGTGTAGGCACCATCCCCGTCGGCGGCCCCGTTCGGCCCCTGCCCGCCGGGGCCCTCGCCTCCGTTCGACAGAACGTAATCCCGCAGAGACGGTGAATCAACGTGAGGATCCCGGAATATCCGGGTGATAACCGCCTGCTCGGTCTCACGGTCGCGCTGTGTGAAACTGAAGGAACGAGCCCGTGAACGGATGGTGTCGATGACGGCCTGGCCGCGCTCCGCGATCAAAACAAAGTGAACCGATGGCGGCGGCTCCTCGAGGATCTTCAGGATAGCGTTGCGAGCGGCGTCATTGAGGGAGTCGGCGCCGTCAATGACGGCGACCTTGGCCTTTCCTGCCGGTGCGACGCGGGCCCAAAACGCCATATTGCGAACTACCGCGATTGGAGACAAATCAGCCGGGGCCCGCTGAAGCGCCTGCTCCACAAACGAAACAATGCGAGCGCTGCGTTCGGAAAGGTCGTCGCTCTTGACGGCATCCTGATCGAGACCGCGAAGCTCTTCCTCAGCTCCGTCCAAAAGGTCCGTCGTCTTGGCAACACGCTGCTCTTCTCCATCCCACAGCACCGGGTCAAAGCGCCGGATGAGCTTACGAACGCTCCGGATGAATAAAAACAGCGTCGCCGGCTGCGCGTTCCGCAGAAGTGCCGCTCGAGCAAGGTAAACCTCCGGCAGAAAGCTTCGGTTTCCTATCAGCAGCGTTTCCGGATGGAGCAACGCGCGCTGCTGCGCACAATGCCGGCAGCGGCAACTCCACGCCGCATCCTCTTCACAACTGAGACTACGTGCAAGCTCGAGGGCGGTCGTCAGTTTCCCGCCATAGCTTGGTCCGGCGAACAGCAGTGTCGCGGGAAGAGTAGCGGATTGAACGCCATGGGATAGCTGGTCGATTAACGCGGTATGGCCAAGAACGTTGTCAAACACTCTGCGTCCTCTGCGAGATGAACTCGGAGGCGTACGGTAGTAGGGGCAGCAGGAGTCTGGCGAAGGCGCTTCCCTGGAGCAGGCGTTCCGGCTGTACAATCGGCTGTACCTGAATGAGCAGAATCAGCACAAAGGTCACCAAGAATCCTTCCGCGACACCCAGAAACAAACCGAGCGCGTGATCCAAGCTTTCCAAGTTGATACGCTCGACCAATCCCTGCAAGCCCTTCTCAAAAAGCTTCACGATTGCGTATGCGAGTACGAATATCCCGAGAAACGCCACCACTTGGCTCCACGCCGAGGAGCCGAACACATCGACCAGCAGCTCAGCCACGAGAGCAGAGAACAGCACCGCGGCCAAGATCCCGCCGACGACAGCGGCCATCGACATGATCTCTCGAACAAAGCCGCGGACACCGGCACGAATCGTGGCCAGTACGACGAGAAGAACGAAAATTACATCGATCGCGGTAAATTCCATACGTAACCGATCCTTGCTTAGCTATTCCGTTTATCTAATGCGTTTACCTAATGCCGCGGGCTTTTTCGGTGCGGATGATGCTCAGCCCCGGCTACATCAACCACCACGTCGGCAATGAAAGACGCGGCGCCGCCCCCGAATGATCGTGCTGCAGTCTGCATTTTGCTCCTCCGAGAGCCGTCGGCGAGGATCGCCGCTATTGCGTCGCCGACCGCTTCAGGTTGCGCGTTGGAGCCGACAAAGGCCACTCCCGCCCCGGCGCTGCAGTACACTTCCGCGTTTCGCACCTGATCGCCGCGCGAGCTCTGATACATGAGGGGTATGAGAAGCGCCGGCGTGCCGGTGACGGCCAGTTCCCAGACGGTCCCCGCGCCGGCCCTCGCCACCGCGAGATCAGCCGCGGCGAGCACGTCGGCGAACTCGTCGACCACAAACGGAAAAGAGACGTAGTGTTCGCCGTTCGGCTGCGGTGGAGGATGATTGCCCCGTTGGTGAACAACATCCGCGAGCTCGGTCAGGCGAGGGAGAAGATCTCGAACGAGTGCGTTTATCTGAGCGGCCCCCTGGCTACCGCCGGAGAACAGCACGATCGGGCGGTTCCCATCAAAACCACAGAAGTGGCGGCCGGCGTCGGCGTCGCCGTGCAGAATCCGCCGACGCACCGGGTTCCCCGAAACCACCAGTTTGTGCCGGTAGCTCTTGGGATAGTAACTGCGGCTCTTTTCATACGGTATGAACAGCCTCCGGGAGAAACGAAGGTTGATACGCGTAGCAAGCCCCGGGTCCACGTCGGACTCGTGACTCAATACCGGGATCCCCAAAAGCCATGCGGCCACCACAGGAGGAACGCTCACGAATCCTCCCTTCGAAAACAGAACGCGGGGTTGCAGCCGTATCATCAGTACAAGGGAAGCCATAAACCCGGCGAACACGCGCACAACATCGAACACATTTGATATGGAGATGTACCGACGAAGCTTTCCGGCGGGTACGG
>CAYFQV010000029.1:10626-11702 GCA_964345195.1 uncultured Spirochaetaceae bacterium | reverse complement strand
ACATCGAACACATTTGATATGGAGATGTACCGACGAAGCTTTCCGGCGGGTACGGACCAGTAGGGAATCCCAAACGATCGGACGATCGCGCGCTCGACACCACGCCGAGAGCCGAGCCATCCGATTGAGCCCTCCCATTGCTCGGCTAGAGCTTCGGCAACCGCAAGTCCGGGGAACACGTGGCCGCCCGTGCCGCCGCCGGTACACAAAACTAGATCTCTTTTCATGCCTTTGTATCAGCAGCGTTACCGCTGTATATTGCAAGCTATCATGAAAATTCAGGGCAAAGCAACGCATTGCAGCACGCTCATCTTTGGACTTCTACTGGCCACGGTCGTGGTACTTTCAACTTCTCCCCTCTTCGCACAGAGCGACACGCCTAAACAGGTGGATGCGATTACTACACTGCCGATATATGACTTGGAGACCCTCTTTCCCAGCTGGAGCGCCGAGCGTACAGCGGAGTTTAGGGAGAACAAGAAGCTATCCCAGTTTACCCCCTCCGGTTATAGCATTGACTTTGCACCGGAGCTCTGGACGACGGAAGCCATAGAACGAAGCCTTGAAGAACTTGATCCGGCCTTTGCTCTGGAGTCGGTATACCTACTGAACTTGCAAGAGGGCATCCGAAATGCCGAGGACCCGGAGCTGTTCATCTATAACGTGCTGCGATCCATTAGTACCATGGAGGGCATAGACTACTACTCTCATACCCGCGACCGCAGACGAGAGCTGTTCCATGAATCCACGGTGATAAACAACCCCGACGATCGGACGCCGGTGGAGGACCCACACGTTGAAAAAATCCCCGAATACGATCAGATATACGCCTTCCAGCACGATTCGAGCTTTGGAAAAAACTCCTACACCCTTACCTATCGCTACGGAGCCGGCGCCTACTACCTTCGCTTGGTCAACCTCACTCCGGTTCGCTACTTGGGCGTGATTCCGGTGGTTTCCCGAGAAGCAATGCACGTGTATGTAAGTATCCTCGCAACCGACGAGGGGCTGGTCTTCTACGGCTACGCCGCCGTGGACGTAATAACGACACTCGGCATGGAGAGTCGATTGAAGAA
>CAYFQV010000029.1:9371-10526 GCA_964345195.1 uncultured Spirochaetaceae bacterium | reverse complement strand
AGTCATATGGAAGGTCGATCCCACCTCACATCTCAGCTCAACCAGATGTACGAGAACATTCTCAAGCTTAGCGCACTTGTAGAGGAGGCGCTCAAGAAAGCACTCGCCGCGCTCTCCATGAGCGACGCCCAACTCGCCGAAACGGTCATTGCGAATGATGCCCGCATAGACGAGCTGCAGCTCGAAATCGACACCAACTGCGCCCGGATGCTCGCGACGGAACAACCCGTGGCACACGACTTGCGTGAGATCCTCGCCGCCATGAAGCTCTCCAGCGACCTCGAACGCATTGGAGATCATGCACGACACCTCGCGAAGGCCGTTAGCATCATCTCTGATAGTGCATTTGTCGCGACAATCCCCAATATTCAGGACATGGGAGAGCTCGGCGTCCAGATGGTCCACGACGTAACGACCGCCTTCGTCGACCAGAATGCCACCAAAGCACAGGAAGTCGCGGCTCGAGACGACGAGTTGGATGCAATGCACCGAATCCTGTACAAGAAGGTGCTCGATATAATGCGCAAGAACCCGGAGAAGATAGACAAGGGCATGGATCTCATGTTCTTGAACCGCTTTCTCGAGCGGCTTGGTGACCACGTCACCAACATGTGCGAATGGGTCGTGTTCTCAGAGCGAGGGGAGCATGTCGAGCTCAACAAGTAAGCAAAAAGTGCTCGTTGTAGATGATGAGCAGGATATTCGTGAGCTTATCCAATACAACTTGGAGAAAGAGGGATACAGCGTTCACAGCGTAGCCAGCGGCGAGGAAGCGCTTGATGCGCTCCAGCGAAACCAACCGGACGCCGTTGTTTTGGATCTCATGTTGCCGGGCGTAGACGGCTTGGCTTTATGCAAAAGACTGAAACAGGATTCGAAGACGAGCACCGTGCCGATCGTCATGCTCACCGCCAAGTCGGAGGATAGCGACATTGTGTCCGGTTTAGAGCTTGGAGCCGATGATTATGTAACCAAGCCTTTCAGTCCAAAGGTGCTCATCGCTCGGCTCCGTGCGGTACTTCGCCGTGCCGGTGAAACGGATTCCCCGTCTGACGAGGAGACCCGCATAACTATCCACGGGATCACCATAGACGTCTCACGTCATGAAGTATCGGTCGACGGAGCGCCCGTCAGCCTCTCGGCTACGGAGTTCGC
>CAYFQV010000029.1:7878-9271 GCA_964345195.1 uncultured Spirochaetaceae bacterium | reverse complement strand
TCTTCATTTTTCTTGTTTCCGGAGCGTTTCTGATCGTAATAGCACAGCAGCAAACGGAACCGCTGAAAGCCATACAGGATACGGCGAACCACTTCGCGGCGGGTCACCTCGAGCACCGACTTCGCCTGGAGAGACCGCGCGAGATGGCGGATGTAGCACGTACCCTCAACAGCATGGCGGCACAGCTTTCATGGCAGCTATCGCGAATCCGCCGGCAACGCAACGAGCTGGAAGCGATTCTCTCCTCCATGATCGAGGGCGTCATTGTCCTGGATGACGAGTTGCGAATTAAATCGATGAACCGCGCTGCCGCCCAACTCTTCGCTGTTAACGAGCACGCCGGCATTGGAAAGTCCGTTATTCAGTATCTTCGCAATTCAACTCTTGCCGATTTCGCTGAGCGAAGCTTCAAGAGTCCACGCCCGCTCGAAGAAAACTTGGTTATCTACAGCCGTGAGATGGTGCACCTCCAGCTCCACGGCACCGTCGTGCACGGCGACGAGGAGAAACCGGGAGGAGTCCTGATCGTCCTGAACGACATCTCTCGGCTGAAGCGATTGGAGAACATGCGCACAGACTTCGTGGCAAACGTCAGCCACGAGCTCAAGACACCGATCACATCTATCCTCGGCTTCGTCGAAACGCTGTCCGAGGGTGCGATCGAAGACCCCGAGAGTGCGCGGCGATTCCTAACAATCATCGGCGACCATACGACGCGCCTCAGCCTCATTATTGAGGATCTGTTGAGCTTGTCCAGATTGGAATCCTTCGATCATGACATTCCGCGAGATTGGTGTACCGTCGAGGAGATCGTGAATCGAACTAAAGCCGACTGTGCGACCTCCTTGCACTCCAAGAGGGTGAAGATCGTGGACTCCTACAGCGGCAACGCCGACGCCTACGTAAACCAGAATCTCCTGGAGCAAGCCCTGACGAATCTCGTGGACAACGCCCTCAAGTACAGCAGCGAAGATTCGGTCGTGCGAATCGACGTAATCAACCGGAAGGGTCAACTGAGCTTGGCGGTGAGCGACACCGGCATCGGTATACCACGAGAGGAGGTGGATCGTATCTTCGAGCGCTTCTATCGGGTAGATCGAGCCCGGAGTCGCGGCATGGGGGGAACAGGGCTCGGCTTAGCAATCGTAAAGCACATTGCCTTGGCTCATGGGGGTCAGGTCGATGTTCGCAGCACCCTCGGCGAGGGCAGCACATTTACCATCACTGTAGCTTCCAGCCCGGTAGCTGCCGTGGGCGCCCCCGACGAGAGCTAAGCCTTGCAAAACCGAGTACCAATACCGTGCTCGACAATCCGATCACGCGTCGACTTCGATCTCAACGCGATTGCGGCCTTTCTGCTTTGCAACGTACATGGCCCGGTCCGCACGAGAAA
>CAYFQV010000029.1:2376-7778 GCA_964345195.1 uncultured Spirochaetaceae bacterium | reverse complement strand
TCATCGTTTACAATCTTGAAGTGGTCGAGATCGATCATGAGTATGCACAGCGGTGAGTCACTTCGCATGCTCCGTTCGATTTCGACGTCGAGCACATGAAAGAGGCTCATACGATTCATGAGCCCGGACAACGAATCGTACTTCGCGATCCGCTGCAGCTGCCGATTGACCCGGGTGAGATCACGATTCTGTTCTTCAACGCGGTCATATGCGCGTCGAAGGTGGACGTTCTGATCCAACACGCGCGTCGAAAGCTCTTCCTCTTCCTTCGCGGCCTGTCGATAGAACTCACGCTCGTGGAACAGATCGATTTCATCTCGGAGCCGAATGTACGCGGCACGCAGACGAAGCTTCATTTCCAACAGATTGCCGGGATTGCCGATGAAATCGTCCCCTCCCGCCTCGAGGGCTCGCCGCAGTGTTTCGTCATCCCGATCCTCGGCGAGCAGCACGATCTGAATGGGTCGCGCATAGAACATCCGGCGGACGTCTTGCGTCAGCTCCACACCATTCCCGTCGCACCGATCCAAAGAAATGACGACAATCTCAACTTGATGGTTTTCAAGGTAGGAGATCGCGTCGTCGCGAACGGCGACGGCGGTAACATCATAGCCGTCGTCTCGAATCTGCCCGGCAAGGGTATCTCGAATCTCTGGGTCGGATTCGAGCAGCAGAACTCGTGTGGGTGCACTCACGACTGAACCTCCCGAATAGGCATCGACTTCCGAGGGACGCTACATTACGAAGCGCAATACCACCTGAGAGCCGCCGATCACTGCTCCGAGCAGTGCCCCGAACAGATTGATCCACTTGAGGTGTCGAGCGATCACGATCAGGAGCAGCTCTTCCACACGTTTCACATCCAGACTGTTTACCCGGTCCACCACGAGCTGGTGCACATCCAGCGTCTTGAGAACTTGCGGAAGGCGCCGGTCGAACAGTTTCGTGACTTGATGCGTGGCCGCGACATCCAGGCGGCGCTTCTGTCGGGTCGGAATGCGGAGAATACGTTGTAAGCTCTCATGCTGCAAGCGCTCTCGAAAACCGTGGAGCGCGGTTCTCATTTCTTCAGCGAGTCGCTCGGTGGTACCCTCCCGCTGTAACCAGGAGTTCACGGCGTTCACGATGTAGGCAACCGCTTGATCGCGACGGATTTGCACCGCGCTCTCCAAAACCTGCTCAACCGTCCGGTCCCCATTGCGTTCCATGGCTCGCTCGACGCTGTCAATCAACTGTTCCTGGACTTCCGGGCGCTCTACGACTCCACCGATATGGTCGAGCACCTTCTCAAATATTTGCGGGATATCGAGATTGCCCAGGCTTGCCGCCTCGCGCATCCCCTGTGATTGAATCCGCCTCATGGCGTCAATAGCAGATTGAATAACCCGCTCTTTGTTTTCGGGGTCGCGGCCCGCTTCTTTTATCAGCCGCATAATGTCGTCGACGATCTCGGGCATCTTCTCTTCGAGCTGCCGATCGTATTGGGCCGCCGTCACGAAAAAGCGTTGTACGACAGTGAGCTTATCGAGCACCCGCCGAAGCAGCGCTTTGCCGCGTACACTCAACTCACGGCGCACGTCCGGCTTGTTGAGCCATTCAAGGATGTGCTCAAAGGTCGGGTCGTAGATGTTCACCATGATACGCGCAACTTCGGAGATCACGCCGTCGGTAAGAAACCGATCCATTGGGGCGTCGTTGGTGAGTTGGCGGTTGAGCCACTCATGGCCTACATCCAGCACGGTTTGCTTTAGCTCGCCTTCCGAGAAGGTCGACAGCAATCGCTCGAGAAAAGCTCGTCGACTCTCTTCGGACGGCAAGACCGAATCAAGGCGAGCGCTGAGCAGACTATCCAGTCCGGCGGTCACCGCACGCTCCACGACCCGGTTAAACTCCGGGGACCGCAGCAAATCCGGGACGCGCCGAGTAACCCATTCCTCGGCACGGTCAAAGGCACGGACGTAAGCTTCTCCGGAGTCTGCACCGACGGGACGACTCAGAAGCCCGTCGGTCAGCCCTTCGATCCCTCGCTCTAAGCTGCTCCGGAAGCGCTCAGAGCCAATGTGCTGACGTACAGTGTCCTCTGTAAGAAGCTGCGTGGAGACCATCCGGCCAATACTCTCGGCCAGTTGGTATCGTTGTTTCGGAATGATCCCCGGCGTCAGCGGCACGCGCAGCCCGAGGATGCGTTTCTCAGCGAGAGGACGAAACAGCATCCGAATGGCCACGTAATTCGTAATGTATCCGATCGCGGCACCAAGTACGATCGGCAGTAGGATTGGAAGGGCG
The DNA here is from genome assembly GCA_964345195.1 of uncultured Spirochaetaceae bacterium. Lineage (GTDB taxonomy): Bacteria > Spirochaetota > Spirochaetia > DSM-27196 > PWMO01 > CAYFQV01. The sequence continues at coordinate 5,492 of CAYFQV010000029.1, read as the reverse complement.
TTAACTATCCATGTGCTCATTCCGATGCTCCAGCTTCATCCACAATTTGGCGCGCCGCGTTCCGGGCCCGAGCTCGCGACTCGTACAGTGAAAGGTTGCTCTCGGTCACCCACCCATCAACTTCTTGACCGGCGATTCGCATCCATGTTGCGTCGGGGCCGTTGCCGTTATCGACCACCTCGGCTACTTCCACAATCAGGCCAAGACGAACGTAGTCGGAAACCGAAGCATCCACCCTGGGTTCTTCACGAACACGAACGTACCTGTCATCCACCACCGCCCAACGATCACGGATCGAGACGATCGGAGTTTCCGGAAGCTCGATACGCTGTTCCGTCGGCTCTTCCTCACAAGCCACGAACAGAGCAAGCAAAAGAGCGATACCAAGACTTGCGGCACGGCGAGATCGCGTCACATTCATGCCGACTCTTCTTGGCCTTTAAGCGAATTGATCTCATCCCGGATCACGGCGGCTTCTTCAAACTCGAGATTTTTCGCATGCTCGAGCATCTGCTCTTCCAGGGCTTTTATCAGCTTCTTGCGCTCACCGGGTATGAGCACGTTATAGGAGTTTTTCAGGATATCAATGGTGACGCGCTCGTTCTCTTGTTTTTCTTGTTTCTCTCGGACAATGATGTTGTTTATCGCCTTTTCGATGCTTCGCGGTGTGATGCCGTGACGCTCGTTATACTCCAGCTGAATTGTGCGACGACGGTCCGTCTCGTCGATCGCCTCTCGCATAGCATGGCTAATACGGTCGGCATACATGATCACCTTGCCGTTGACGTTCCGCGCAGCTCGTCCAATCGTCTGAATCAAAGATGTACTCGAGCGAAGAAAGCCGATCTTATCGGCGTCGAGGATTGCGATCAGCGAGACCTCCGGTAGATCGAGTCCTTCTCGAAGCAGATTAATGCCCACCAGCACGTCGTAGCGACCGGCGCGGAGATCCGTCAACAGCTCAACCCGCTCGATCGTCTCGATTTCAGAGTGCAAATAACGGACGCGAACCCCAAGACCCGTAAGGTAATCCGACAAATCTTCCGCCATCTTCTTCGTGAGAGTTGTAACCAGTACCCGCTCGCCGGCCTTTACGCGCTCTTGAATCTGCCCATACAAATGGTCGATCTGACCTTCAGTTTTATGAAGCTCGATTTGGGGATCTACAAGCCCGGTTGGACGTATGATCTGCTCAACGACCTGAGACGATTTTTCAAGCTCCGGATCTCCCGGCGTCGCGGAGACAAAGATGGTTCTATGTAGCAGGGACTCGAACTCGTCGAACACCAGGGGCCGATTGTCCAATGCTGAGGGCAAACGAAACCCGTACTCGACGAGAGACAGTTTGCGGGACCGATCGCCCGCAAACATACCGCGAATCTGAGGCACGGTCACATGCGACTCATCGATAAAGGTCAAAAACTGCTCCGGAAAGTAGTCAAGAAGAACAGCCGGGCGTTCACCTTCGGCCCGGTTACCCAGGTGCCGGGAATAGTTCTCGATTCCGGAGCAGAAGCCCATCTCTTCGAGCATCTCGATATCATAGGTGGTTCGGGTTTTGAGGCGTTGCGCCTCAACAAGTTTCTTGTTGTCTACCAGCTCTGGGTATCGCTGATCCAGCTCCGTTCGGATCCGCTCAATGGCGGACTGCACCTGTCGCTCCGGTGTGACGAAATGCTTCGCCGGGTAGATGACGGCGACATCCAGCTCGTCGAGGGTATCACCGGTGAGCGGATCGAACTGGACGATACGTTCCACCTCGTCAAACGCGAACTCAACTCGATATGCCTCCTCCATATACGCCGGAAGTATTTCCAGTACATCGCCCCTGACCCGAAATGTTCCACGCTGCAGGTCGGCGTCGTTACGGTCGTATTGAAGCGATACGAGACGCCTTCGAATCTCCTGGAGATCCGCTTCAGAACCCCGGTCGATTCGAACCTTCATCTCTCGGTAGTCACGAGGGCTCCCCAAACCGTAGATGCAGGAAACCGTAGCCACAACAATGACGTCGTTCCGTTCCAGCAGATTCGTCGTGGCCGACAGTCTCAACCGGTCGATTTCATCGTTAATGGAGGCATCTTTTTCAATGTACAGGTCTTTAGATGCGACGTAGGCTTCAGGTTGGTAGTAGTCGTAGTACGAGACGAAGTACTCGACGGCGTTGTCGGGAAAGAACTCCTTGAACTCCCGGTACAACTGTGCGGCGAGCGTCTTGTTGTGCGATATGACCAAGGTCGGGACCTGTGCGGACTCGATTACCTTCGCCATGGTGTAGGTCTTTCCCGAGCCCGTCACACCCTTCAGCGCCTGGAAGGGCATCTCCTCCGAGATCCCCCCGGTAAGCTTGAGTATGGCCTGCCCCTGGTCTCCGGCGGGCTCGTATTTGGAGACTACGTTGAATCGTCGTATGCTCATGGCTTAGCGAATCGCAATTGACCGTCTGTTACCTATTCCCACTGGAACTGTTCCGGGCGCTCGGATAACACGACAGTCTCCTCCCGTCGGCGCCCTCGACGAACGTAGGTAACCGACACCTCTTCGCCGGGACGGTTGTCTTCGAGCGCTTCGTACAGATTCTCCACAGAGCGCACCGGCGTGCCGTCTACCTCAACGATGATATCTCCACCCAGATAAATGATCGTGCTTCCGTACCGGACCGCCTGCGACTCGCTGCCGCCTCGCAATCCGGCCGCATCTGCGTTACCACCTTCCACCACCTCGGAAACCAGAACACCTTGATCAACCGATAGGTCGGCGTACTGAACAAGACGCGGGAACAACTGACGAGGAACAATCTCGATCCAGCCTCGACGCACGCGTCCAAACTCTATAAGGTCCGGGACTACCCGTGCGGCGGTTTCGACCGGAACGGCGAATCCAATACCGATGCTCCCCCCACTCGGCGAGAAGATAACGGTATTGATGCCGATCATGTTGCCGTTTGCGTCAAGCAACGGCCCACCCGAGTTCCCCCGGTTGATGGAGGCATCCGTCTGTATCATGTCACGAATCACGAGGTTGTTCGAAGCGCGTATAGCGCGGCCGAGGCCGCTCACGACTCCGGTTGTAAGGGTCCGGTCGAGGCCGAAGGGATTCCCGATCGCCAGCACCTT
>CAYFQV010000029.1:0-2276 GCA_964345195.1 uncultured Spirochaetaceae bacterium | reverse complement strand
GACGGAACGTTGCTACTCCCATTGTGCAGCGTATCGGCGATACTGTAACGCTTCGGAAATCGCCACGGCATCCACGCGTTCGGCCCCATCAAGGTCCGCGATAGTTCGCGCGACGCGCATCGCTTGAATTAGCCCCCGATTTGAAAGCCTCAGAGATCGCCCTCCGCTCTCAAGCATCCGCGCGGCCGAATCCTCCGGCTGTACGCACTCTCGCAGCCGGGAGTAACTCGCACCCGCATTTAGGGTGGAGCCTCCGTATCTGTGGTACTGCCGCGCTCGCGCCTCGCTGACCCGGGTGAGCATCTCCCGGGATCGCTCGGGCTGCTCTTGTGGCGATTCCTCTACTTCGGCGAGGGTGGCCGCCTTGCGCCCAGACTGACTCTGCTCCTCGGCCCCGCCCCAGGTCTCTCCCAAGGGTCTTTTCGCATCGCCGTGGCCGCCATCCACGCCCTCAGGCTCGCCCCTATTCATTGGAAGAAACGCTTCAGGAACCGCAGCGACTTCCAAGCGCAATTCCACCCGGTCGAGAAGAGCGCCGCCCAAGCGTTTCCAGTACCGAGCAATCTCCTGTTCGCTACAGAGGCAGCGACCAAGAGTGCTATTGAGATATCCACAGGGGCAGGGATTCGTGGCCATGAGGAGCTGAAATGCAGCGGGAAACTGATACTGTTCTCCCGCCCGTACTATCGATACCCGCTGTTCTTCCAACGGCTGCCGCAGGCCTTGCAGGACCCGGGGCGGAAACTCAAGGGCCTCGTCGAGGCACAAGGCGCCGCCGTGAGCCAGGGACACCTCTCCGGGCAACACCATGGAACCTCCGCCTATCAAGCCCTGTACACTCGCCGAATGGTGCGGACGGCGAACCGGGGGCAAGCTCAAGAGTCCGCCGTGCGCCCCCAACGTACCGGCCAAGGAATGAATGCGTGTCGCCGTGATGGCAACATCTTCAGGCATCTCGGGAAGAATCGAGGGATAGCAACTCAAGGCCAGACTCTTTCCGACGCCCGGAGAGCCAACGAGCAAGAGGCTGTGTCCTCCGGCGGCCGCAAGCTCACAGACCCTCTTGATAAGCGGGCTCTTGCGCATCTCCGCGAAGTCGGGCGTTCGGTAAGACGGGGGACGCCGATTTTGGGGCGGCGACTCCACCGCCGGCCGATGGACTCTGCCGTCCGGATCCGCGAGTGCCGCAACCGCCGTTGGTAACGTGCCCACGGGCAGTATTGCCACGTCGGCAGCGATCGCGGCTTCATCGGCATTTTCCGGGGATAGCAGGACCGTCCTAATACCGGCCTCACGAGCCGCGGCAACCGCAGCCAAGACCCCGGCCACCGGTCGTATTCTCCCGTTCAACTGCAACTCGCCAAGAGCGAGAATAGCCGATTCTCCCGCCGCCGCGAGCGCGTCCAGACTCAATTGGTCCGACGCCGCGAGGACGGCCACCGCAATGGCCAGGTCAAAGGAAGCGCCGATCTTCGGAACTCCTGCCGGCACGAGATTGATGATTACGCGGTCACGCGGATACCACAGGTCAACGTTTCGAATGGCCGTGCGCACCCGCTCGCGAGCCTCTCGAACCGCCCCACCGGGTAGTCCGACGATGTCGGTGCCGGGAATACCTCGGCGAATATCCACCTCTACCGTTACGAGATGGCCCTCGAAGCCACGAGGAACGAAACAGTGAACTGTCATACACCCTCCTTTAGTTCCTACGGAACCGGAGGGCCTGGGAATTCAAGCGCTAGAGACATTCGACTAATTTAGCATTTCAGCCTGACAACTAGCGACGCGCACTCCAGAACTCAGCCGCGGAGCAAGCGGGGGTACTCACCGGCTAGCGGAAAGCTCGTGAATGCCTTGCTGTACGAGAGCGTCGCACTCCTCGTTTCCCGCTTCTCCGGCGTGCCCTCGGACCCATTCCCATCTAGGTTCAAGTTCCACAACAAGTGCGTCAAGACGCTTCCATAAATCCTTGTTCTTCACGGCCTTCTTCCCGGCGGTACGCCAACCGTTACGTTTCCAGTTATGTATCCATTCGGTAATTCCCTGTTGAACATACCGGGAATCAGTGCGACATATCGTCCCATGTCCGCATGCGGTATTCAGTCGCACATACTCGAGACCCTGAATAACCGCGGATAGCTCCATGCGATTGTTCGTCGTGTTGGCTTCGGCACCGTACAGCCGGATATCCTGTTCTCCAACGTACAGCACAAAGGCCCAGGCGCCCGGCCCAGGATTCCCGTGGCACCCGCCGTCCGTGTACAACACACACGCTT
>CAYFQV010000028.1:20592-27821 GCA_964345195.1 uncultured Spirochaetaceae bacterium | reverse complement strand
TTGGGTATTGAACCGGTTTTCTAAACCGGTTTGCTTGAATGAAAACATCGTAAATCCAGTTTTTTGAAGCTGTCAAGGAAAAAAACTGAGGTGTCCATAAGCTTGTTGGTCGCCTTCGGCTAAGCGCCCGCTACGCCGGTGTTTAGGCCGACTCCACCCCGAAAAGGCCCGTCTCGGCGACCGGGTGTGACAATGCGTTCCCCTGCAGGGAGCTATCGGCCCATTCGGGAAATCACCAACAAGCTTCTGGATACTTCATGGATGTCGCCATATACTTGATTATATCACTTGATATTTGAAAGTTTCTCGTGCGATACTCCAAAGGCACGAAACGAGCGTGCCGGAGGTGACGGTATGGCAACAGTGGATCGCGTGACGGATCTGATCGGAAACACGCCTCTTGTTCGTCTCGACCGGCTGTCGGCCCGTGTCGAGGCTACGATCTACGGGAAGATGGAGTCGCAGAACCCGCTGGCCAGTGTGAAAGACCGAATCGGCTTGGCCATGATCGAGGCGGCCGAGGCGGCGGGGGAACTGAAACCCGGTGCGACGGTAGTCGAGGCGACGAGCGGCAATACCGGTATTGCTCTGGCATACGTGGGCGCGGTCAAAGGCTATCGGGTGGTTCTCACCATGCCGGAGACGATGACCGTCGAACGCCGTCGCTTGCTACAGGCTCTGGGAGCGGAGCTGGTGCTCACGCCGGGTGACCGCGGGATGAGCGGTGCGGTGGAGAAGGCGAATGAGATCGTTTCGAGTACTCCCGGCGCCGTGTTGACGCGGCAGTTCCAAAACCAGGCGAACCCGGACATGCACTACCGGACGACCGGGCAGGAGATTTGGGACGACACCGAGGGCAAGGTCAACATACTGGTTGCCGGTGTGGGAACCGGCGGAACCATTACCGGGGCGGGGCGCCGCTTGAAAGAGCTCAACGCGTCTGTTCGCACGGTGGCGGTTGAACCGGACGTCTCGCCGGTGCTCTCCGGTGGGGAGCCGGGGCCGCATAAGATTCAGGGTATCGGAGCAGGCTTCGTTCCGGAGGTGGTGGACAAGAGCGTCATTGACGAGGTCCTCACCGTCTCCGCGGAGGAGGCTACCGAGGCGAGCCGGCGACTCGCCCGGGATGAGGGGATCCTCGCGGGAATAAGCGCCGGGGCGAATGTGGCCGCTTCGCTGAAGGTGGCGGCCCGAGAAGAGAACCGCGGTAGACACATCGTCACAATAATCTGCGACACCGGGGAACGATATCTGAGTACCTGGTTATTCGAAGGAGTGGAACATGGCTGAATATAAGCTCGAGACCTTGGCACTGCACGCAGGCCACACGCCGAGTGAGGAAAACCCCTCCCGGGCGGTACCGATCAACCGAACAACGGCGTACAACTTCCGGGACACCCGGCACGCCGCCGACCTCTTCGACCTCAAGGAGCTCGGCTACATTTACACCCGGATCATGAACCCGACCCAGGAGGCACTGGAGGGGCGCATTGCGGCCATGGAGGGCGGTGTCGGCGCCCTGGCCTTGGCCAGCGGAACCGCGGCGGTCTTCTACTCGATCATCAATATTGCCGTTGCCGGCGATGAGATCGTGTCCAGCAACAACCTCTATGGCGGCACCTACACCATGTTCGCGAGCATTCTCCCGCAATATGGGATCACCGTGCGGCTCGTGGACCCTTTGGATCATTCTGCTATTGAAGCGGCCATCAATGAGAGGACGCGGGCGGTATACATTGAGACCGCCGGGAACCCGAGTCTCTACATTCCCGACTTCGAAAGGATTGCCGATATTGCGCATGCGAAGCGACTGCCCCTCATTGTGGATGCTACCTTCACAACGCCCTATCTCCTGCGGACGATCGACCATGGTGCGGATATTGTTGTCAACTCACTGACCAAGTGGATCGGCGGCCACGGAACGGCGATCGGCGGTGCGGTGGTGGATGCCGGAACCTTCGACTGGAGCGACCCGAAGTTCACGACCATGAACGAGCCGGACGCGAGCTATCACGGAGTTCGCTTCGCCCACGATCTCGGCGATCTCTCGCCCATGGCCTATATCCTGCGGATGCGTCTGATTCCGCTCCGAAACCTCGGTGCGGCGATATCTCCGGACAACGCCTGGCTCTTCATGCAAGGCATGGAGACGCTGCATTTGCGCATGGAGCGGCACTGTGAGAACGCCGCGGCGGTGGCGGACTACCTGAAACAGCATCCGAAGGTCGAATGGGTGCTGTTCCCGGGGCACGCCGACCATCCGACGCATGAGAACGCGAGGAAGTACCTCACGCGCGGCTTCGGCGGAATGGTGGTCTTCGGCGTGAAGGGGGGCCGCGAAGCCGGCGAGGGCTTCATCAACAAGCTGGAGCTCTTCTCCCATGTCGCCAATGTCGGCGACGCCAAGAGCCTGGCCATCCACCCGGCGAGCACCACCCATTCCCAGCTCTCGGAGGAGCAGCAGATATCGGCCGGTGTGAAGCCGGAGCTCGTGCGACTGTCGATCGGCATTGAGCACATTGACGATATTTGCGCCGATCTCGACCAGGCCTTGGAGAAGGCCTAAGGCGAGAACTCCTTCCACTCCCCGTCGACGAGGAGCTGATAGGGTTTGAAGCGGTTCTTGTAGTCCATCTTGTGGCATCCGGGGACGTAGAAACCGAGGTGGTGGTAACTCTTGCCCAGCTGTCGGGCGAGGTTCACCTCCTCGAGTACGGAGAAAATGCCGAGCCCGCGCTGTGACTCGTCGGGCTCGAAGGCGTAGTAGACGCTGGAGAGGGAGTCCGGCATGACATCGATCCAGCCGACGCCAATGAGCCGCTCCCCGCTGTAGTAGAGCATCATCTCGGTGTCGATGGGTGAGCTGCCGAGGAAGTTTCGGAACGCGTCGTAACTGACTTCCTCTTCCGCGTCGTGCCGTGCACGAGAATAACGGCGGTACAGCTCGAAAACTTCGCTCAGCGGCTCGACGGGGCGGCGTTCAATGGTGACATCCCGGTTTTTTTTGGCGGCGCGACGCTGAGACTTGGACGGCCGGAAGCGGTCCACGGGGATGCGGATCGGAATGCAGAGATTGCAGCCGGGGCAGTGGTTCTGATAGAAGGCGGTGCCGCTGCGCCGCCAGCCTTCGGAGATCAGCCGTTCATAGATCCCGCCGTCGAAACGGGGTAGTTGGAAGGTGTGGGTAACCCAACTGCGGTTGGGTAAGTAGGGGCAGTCTCCGTGGAAGACTTCGTAGAGTTGAACGCGCATTGGTGAGCGAGATGCTATGGCTTGCCGCGGTCGCTGTCAACGAAGCGCCGGCCGGCGAGTCTCCACCGAGCCCTTCTCGAGCTCGACCCCGCCTCGCCCCGGACCCGCGCCACGGCCGGCGCATACTCGTCCAAAAGTTTCTTTGACACGCGGCGAGCGCCCGCGTATACTCCCGCCGAGCAAACACGAATGGTACGAATTATCGGTATTACCGGCGGGTCCGGATCGGGCAAGACAACGATCGTCAACAAGATTGCGGAGATCGTACCCGACTTCCAGTTTATCCCGCAGGACAACTACTATAAGTCGGCCGAGCATATCAGCAACCGCAACATTACGGAGTTCAACTTCGACCATCCCTCCGCCTTCGACAGCGATCTCATTTGTGAGCACCTCACTCAGCTGAAGGCCGGTAAGCCGATCGATATGCCTCAGTACGACTTCGTGAAACACCGCCGTTCCGCGCAAACCGTTCGGGTGAGTCCGGCGAAGCTTGTTGTCTTTGAAGGGATCATGATCTTCTTTGAGGCGCGGATCCGTGAGCTCATTGATCTCAAGGTGTATGTAGATACACCGGACGATATCCGCTTCATCCGGCGGCTCGACCGTGATGTGAAGGAGCGTGGTCGGACGCAGGATTCGGTTATTCGCCAGTATCTGAAGGTGGTCCGACCCGGGCATTACGAGTTCGTCGAGCCGACCAAGGCATACGCGGACTTGATTGTGCCGGAGGGTGGACGTAACGAGATGGCCCTCGAGGTTCTCACCGGTTTCATGCGGCAGGTCGTGGCCTGAAGCACGGCAAGATAATGGCATTTAGTTACAGACAATTCTCACTACGACGAGAAAAACGAAGCGCGTACGAGTTTACCGCGGATGTCTTCGTCAACCGCCTGAGCTCAGCGGTTAAGCGCGAGTCCTGGGGACGCACGGTTCTGCAGTTGGCCTGGACGGCGGGACCGGTGACCTACCTCGGCCTTCAGGCGGGATACCGCATTGGCTTCGGCCAATCCGCGCCGTCCAACCTCTTCCTCTACTTCGCCATATACACCGCCGTTGCCGGTCTCTTCGCGGTGCTCGTGCGGATCGGGTACAGCGTCTTGCACGATCAGGAGCGGGAAGAGGCATCCCGAACGCTCCGGGACGTCGTGGATAAGATTCCGGATCTGATAAGCGCGGTGCGCAACGTGAGCTTGGAGGAGTACGAGGGTTCCGACCGTCTGGTTATTGCTGCGCGCTACATCCTCGAGAACCCCGACGCCTCCGACACCGCGGTCGGACAAGTTGTGGAGGATGTCACCGGAGATGCGGTACTGGCCTCGGCGGCACGCAGCATTGAGATCTACCGGCGGGCCGGTCTCAAGACCGCCATCTGGGACGTCCACCACGCGCATGAAGAACGGCTCCGCGCCGCACTGGCGCGGGTGACCGAACGCTCGGTGACCGTCGCCGAGCTTATCCGCAAGCGCTTCATCGGCATGGCTTCGGGCAAGCGGCGCGGTCGGCCCCGAACGCAAGGCTTCATCGAGCGGGTGCTCTCGGCGGGGGAAAGCGATGACTGGAGCCTCATGAGCTCCAGCGATGTCGAAGAGGTCCTGACCCTGGCCTTCGAGTTTCTGGTAGGACGTGACTTTCCGGTGCTCAAGCTGGAATACGTCGGTGCACGGGCCTTTACGGAGGCGTCACACAACCTCGAGCGGGCTCGCAGAGAATTTCGGGAGGTCGTTCAGGTGCGAAACAACCGCCTCCGCATCATCGCCGAGCTTCTCAACGAGAGCAAGAGCATTACCCGTGTTCCCGCGGCGATTTCCACCTTCGCGGCAGTGCGCGAGCTGAACCGCGCCGTGCTCGAGGCGATCGAGAATTACCACCGCGATCTCAAGCGGCGCCTCGACGGCGGCAGGCGCAGGCTTCGCTTTCTGTTTCCGGCGGCGCCGGTACAAGGCAGTGAGGCGGAGCTCTTCCGAGAGCTCCTGCGTTTGTACGACAAGCTCTACCACGCGAACCTGGAAGTACGGCGAAAGCACGTCGCTTTGCGGCGCGCCATGCGTGGATACGATCAGACTCGCTCGTCCTGGATCGGCTACTTCACGCCGCGGATCATTGGTTCCGGTGAGAAGGGGCCGGGAATCAAGCTCCACCGGGACTCCGTTCGTATGAGTGAGGAGAGTCGGCTGAAGCTTGCCGGTGAGCTCAGCCGCATCCTCGAAGACGTCTCGGTACAGCCGGCGCTCCTGCGCGCCTACACAGAGCGTGACGAGGGGGATGTGGTCTACGTGAACTCCGACGGATACAAACACATTGCCTTCGAGGTGCTGCACGCGCTCGATCGCCTGGTCTCCGTAAGCGCCGGGGAGACGCAGCATGCGGTGGAGAGCAGCAACGCACCGAATATCGGCGCCCTCGAGCGTGGCCTGTCCCGAGAAGTGAAGTGGGGATGGGCTCTCTCCTTGGTGCATGAGATCAATACCGATCTCAGCCCCGTCGTGCAACGCGTGGCCGGGAATCTCGTCGCGTATCACGGTGCTCAGCTGACTCAGGAGTCTCTGGCGTACATCGAGAGCGCCTTCGGTGTACCCCGCCGCTTGCTGCCGGGTGCGCTCGGCGCGGGCGGCGGCGCGGGCGGCGAGCCCGACGACGGCACCGACGACAATGCTTATGACGCCGCCGACGCGGATCAGAGGAGCCGTCAAGAGATGGAGGAGAACATAGTGCAACAGCTCCTCGATATTCCCCCCGCGTCCGGTGATTTTCGCAGTCTCGTTCAATACCTTGACTGAAGGAGGTTGTATGAGACACATATTCGCAAACGCCGACTCCGGCGCCGGTAGGCCGGCTCGCCCCATATCCCGAAGCCTGCAAGGGGCCTATCTCGGTGGGCTTGGTCGCGTCGTCGGCGTCGTGATCGCCGCGGTCATGCTGACCGCCTGTGCATCCACTGCGACAGGCGCCGTTACGGACAGCCAACTTGCCGAGATATCTCTCCCGCCGGGATTTGAGATCGATGTTTACACAGACCGGGTCCCCGGCGCGCGTTCGCTCGAGCGGGCGGAGAACGGTGTCCTCTTCGTCTCTACGCGCAGCACCGGCCGTGTCTACGCCGTGGTGGATCGTAACGGTGATTTTCGCCCCGAGGAGGTCTACACCATTGCCTCCGGTCTGCGGATGCCCAACGGCATTGCCTATCGTGACGGTAGTCTCTGGGTTGCCGAGGTCAGTCGGATTTGGCGCTACGACAACATACTCGAGCAACTCTCTGATCCGCCGGAGCCCGCTCTGGTCTACGACGAGCTACCCTCGGATCGCAGTCACGGCTGGAAGTACATGGAGTTCGGTCCGGACGGGCGGCTCTACGTGCCGGTGGGGATGCCCTGCAACGTATGCGACCCGGACAATGAGGTCTACGGCACCATCCTGGCAATGGAGGCCGACGGTAGTAATGTGGAAATCTACGCCGAGGGCGTACGGAATACCGTCGGCTTCGACTGGCACCCGGAAACCGGCGATCTCTGGTTCACCGACAACGGCCGCGATTGGATGGGGGATAATCGCCCGCCGGATGAGCTCAACCACGCTCCGGAGTCCGGCCTCCACTTCGGCTTTCCCTACCTGCACGGAGCCGACATTCAGGACCCGGATTACTGGTCTCAGCGGCCCTCGGGCCTCGAGATCCGGCGGCCGGTACAGGAGTTGGGTCCGCACGTGGCGGCTTTAGGCATGCTGTTCTACGAGGGTTCACAGTTCCCGGCGGAGTACCGCAATCAAATTTTCATTGCCGAGCACGGGTCCTGGAACCGCAGCGTTCCGATTGGGTATCGGGTCACGCTTGTTCGCTTCCATGGAGACGGCTCGACGAGTTACGAAACCTTCGCCGAGGGATGGCTGCGGGATAACGGCCGGGATTGGGGACGTCCGGTCGACGTCCTCGAAATGCCCGACGGCTCTCTGCTCGTCTCCGACGATCAAGCCGGGGCTGT
>CAYFQV010000028.1:8636-20492 GCA_964345195.1 uncultured Spirochaetaceae bacterium | reverse complement strand
TGGCTGCGGCTCGGGTCGTGAACGGCGCCTACGCCTTCACCGGTCCGGTGAGAATGCGGAAGGTAGGTATTGCATGCCGCGGAGCAGGGGAACTTCCTCGGGCTATCGTGAGAAAATAATACAGGGAGCGTCGAAGCTCATCATTGAAAAGGGCGTGGCGAATACCAGTCTCGCCGACATTGCCGATCGCGTCGGCATTAGCAAAGGCACGCTGTACTACTACTATCGCTCGAAGGGCGAGTTGGTTTTCGACATCTCCGAGCGACACATGGAATACGTCAGCAACAAGATATTCACGTGGATCGATCAGTCCGGGCCGGGATTGAGCGCCTGGGAGATCGTGCGCCTCTTCTTCAAGACCATCGTCTCATCCGAGACGAAGGGGCACATCCACGTCTATCTGATCCAGGAAGCGCTCACCGACAACCCGAGCTTGAAGCGGCGCTTCGTGGAGGCCTACGACTACTGGGCAACGCTGATCGAGCATGGCCTCGAGCGGATCATGGCGAAGGGGCGCGATTACAGCATTCTCGCCAGGGTGGTTCTGGCGAGCGTGGACGGCCTCCTTCTGCAGCAACTGCTCGGGGTGAAAGATGTCCGCTTGGACGATATTACGCGGTACCTCACCAGCATTGAGGCGCCGGCGAAACAACATAGCTAATGCCGGAGGCCGTAGCGGACGGCGTGCCGGCGCATGAGGACATCGCCATGGAGAATCCTTGGGACATCTTGAATCACTATCGAAACGGAAACTCACCGGTTGTCGATCTTCACCACTTCTGGCCGACATTGCCGGAGCTGATCGACATCACCGTGGATCGCTACCCGGACCGGCGAGCCTTTACGAGCTTCGACCCGGAGGAGTTGACCCTCACCTACCGGGAGGTACAGCAGTTCATCCGCAGCACTGCGGGGCATCTCCTCGCAAAGGGGGTGCAGCCGGGTGATCGCGTCGCGCTTACCGGGAAGAACGCCCCGGAGTGGGCCGTCGCCTACCTGGCGGTGCTCTACGCCGGCGGGGCGGTCGTACCCATTGACAACCAACTGAATCTGAAGGACAAGCTCGGCCTGGCCGAGCGCGCCGGTGTCAGCATCGTCTTTGCGGACGAAGAAGCCTACGACGGCTTCGCCGAGGCCGCGACGGAACGCATCTCGCTTACCAAGGACAAAGACAACTACATCTTGGATCTCGCGGCCGAGGAGGCGCCGCGGCCGAATCGCCGGGAGGATGATCTTGCCGCGATCCTCTTCACCTCGGGAACAACCGGCGTCGCAAAGGGCGTCATGCTCAGTCACAAGAACATTGTCGCGGATGCATTCCTGGCGCAGACAAACCTCGGAATCTACCACACAGACGTTTTCTATGCGCTGTTGCCTCTGCACCACTCCTACACCATGCTTGCGGTGTTTATCGAGGCGATCAGCGTCGGCGCCGAGATTGTCTTCGCCAAGCGGATGGCGGTGCAGGAGATCCTCAAGGATCTCAAGCGCGGACAAGTAACCATGCTTCTGAGCATTCCGCTCCTGTTCAACAAGCTGCTCAAAGGCATCATGTCCGGGATTCGACAAAAGGGCGTGCTGGTCTATGGGCTGATCCGCGGCCTCATGGGTATCAGCGGCTTCATCAAGAAGCTCACCGGCCGTAACCCCGGGAAGAAGCTGTTTCACAGCATACTCGAGAAAGCATCGCTCGAGAGCATTCGCATTTGCATCTCCGGCGGCGGGCCGCTGCCCGCGTTTACCTTCCGCCGTTTCAACCAGTTGGGCATTGACTTCGTCCAGGGATACGGCTTGACCGAAACCTCGCCGATCGTCGCCTTGAACCCCGTGGAGCACTACAAGGAAGAGTCCGTGGGAAAGGTGCTGCCGCAGACCGAAATGATCATCCTCGATCCGGATGAGCGCGGCGTCGGCGAGATTGCCGTTAAAGGTCCCATGGTCATGCAGGGCTACTACCAGAACCAAGAGGCCACCGCCGAGAGTTTTACCGAGGACGGATACTTCGTCACCGGCGATATGGGCTATCTCGACCGAGAGAACTATCTATACCTCACCGGTCGGCAGAAGAATCTGATCGTCACTGCCGGCGGCAAGAATGTATACCCGGAGGAGATCGAGAACGCCTTCGAGCTCTACGACGAGGTCGACCAGATCATGGTCAAAGGCTACATCAGTGACGAGCGTCTGCGCGAAGAGAGCGTGGAGGCCTACATCTACCCCGATCTGGATTTTTTCGGGCAAGATGCCCTGGACAATGAAGCCAAGTGGGCGGAAGTCGAGCGCCGCGTCGAGGCGGTCGTCCAAGAGGTCAACCAACAGCAGCTCATGCCGTACCAACGGATTCAACGCACGACGGTACTGACCGCGCCCATGGAAATGACGACCACCAAGAAGATCAAACGGCACACGGTTGCCGCGGACGATCAGGAAGACAGCGGCGGCGGTGCGAGCGACGGCTGACCCGCTGCGGTGAGCTGAACGGGACATGAATCTTCTGCTTCTAGAGCAACACGAGCGCGAGCTGGCCCTCGACTATAACGATGTGCGTGCTCAACACCTGCGCAAAGTGCTGAAGGCCGGTCCGGGGGATCGCGTCGCCGTCGGCTTCATCGGCGGGCCGAAAGGCTCGGCTCGGATCCGGTCCCTGGATTCGCACGGCGGTCTACGCCTCGAGGACTTCCGGACGAACCGGGGCGTGAGCCCGGAGTCCGGCGAGGGTGCGGAGTCCGGCGAGGGCTCAGCCGACCAGCTATATCCGATCACCATTTTGCTGGGCCACGTGCGCCCGATCGTTCTCAAGCGCTTGCTCCGGGATCTCACCAGTATAGGAGTCGGCCGTATTCGGGTTTTTCCCGGCGAGCTCGGAGAGAAGAGCTATCTCGACAGCGGTATGTGGCGGGATGCTACGGTCCGACGGCAGTTGATCGCGGGGGCGGAGCAAGCGGGAGTTACCTCTCTTCCGGTGGTCGAGCGCTTCGATTCACTGTCGAGCGCCCTCGAATCACTCTCCTCCGTTGCACCGAAGGACGACATCTCTGAACGAGCCCGTGGTGGGTCCGGCGTGCGTCTGTTGCTATCGCTCCGGGGAAGCCCGCTGAGCAGGGTGAGCACGCTGCAGGCGGAGGCCGGCAATCCACTAGCGGAGGGCCGAGCAAGCTCCGGGGCGGACTCCATGATCTGCGCCGTGGGCCCCGAGCGCGGCTTCACGCCGAATGAGGAGGCGACACTCGAAGACCGTGGATTCATGCCGGTCTCACTCGGCGTCCGGGTCCTGCGAACCGAGACCGCCGCCGTGCTCATTAGCGGCATGCTTACGCGAACGTTCCTCCAGTCGGCCGAAGATCAAGCTCGCGGTCGCGCTGAGAGCGAGGGGAAGTAGAATCCACGGCCACCAGGCGTCCCAATAGATGAGGCCGGCAAACGACGAGAGCCACACGGCACTCTGTACCCCGGCAATGAGCCGTCCGGCGGTGGCCGCACTCGGAATCCCGGCCACCGCGACCACCACGAGGAGCCACGGCCAGAAGCTCAAACCCAGGAGAAAGACGATCAATAGGCCGACAATCATAATGAAGCCGGCAAACCAGGTAAGATGGGTATTCGTCATAGATGAAATAGCCGTAAAAAGCTTAAAACGTTCAAAACCTTGTCATCCGCTTGCCTTCCGCGTATATTCGCGAAATGGAGAGTAGGACTTGAGCAAAATCCTAGTCGTTGATGATGATGATACCAGTCTGAGCATTATCAAGTCAGTCCTCGAGCGTCATGAATTCGAGGTAGATACCCTGGAAGCAGCTTCCGAGGCGGTCGAGCTGTTTCGGCGCAATCACTACGACCTCGTGCTTTCAGACTACTTCATGCCCGGGCTGAACGGAGACGAGTTTCTCAAAGCCGTCCGGGATCTAAACAAGGACACGCCCTTCGTCTTTCTCACGGCCAATACCGACATCAAGATCGCCATTGAGCTCGTGAAGAGCGGTGCGGACGACCACATTGTCAAGCCGATCGTTGCGGAAGAGCTCGTCTTTCGCGTCAACAAGTCACTGCAGGAGCATGAAAACCGCCGGATTATCCGGCAGGTTGAACGGGAGCGCGAGCTGCTGGAGCTCGAGCACCGCAAGCTGGTGAACTGGCGGGCCCTGTACGCCTCGAAAGACATTACCCAAACTGAGCAGATGATCAACTTGCTCTCCCGTACCATTAATCAGGCCGGCGGTTTCTTATGGGTTGACTTGCTGAAGAGCCAACTCGAGGAAGCTCAGGAGGGCGAAGGCATTACCGTGGATCGGGACATGATCGAGATGATTGTGACCGCCGGTGAGAGTCAGAAGGGGATCTTCGACTACATCACGTTCATCGGTGAGCTCGACCAAATGGAGCTCAGTGAAGAGCGGATAGCTGTGACGGAGTTCTTCGAGGAGATCGAAGCGTATGCGCGGGAGTTACTCGGCACGACGAACGAGCACCATCCCCGCTATCTCAGTATGATGAAGCCGTCGCAGCCCATCGACGGATCGATCAGCATTGACCGTCACTATCTGCGCAAGATTCTTCACGAGCTTTTGGTGAATGCGGTCAAGTTCTCTCCGCCGCATTCGCGAATTCTCGTTTGCCTTGATCGCAACGAGCGGTACCAGGGCAGTTACATCGATTTGATGGTTCGAAACACCGCAATTGCGGCGCAGGCGCGCGATCGCGAGGGAAACCCCATTGTCGGGATTCCCTACGACTACTCGGAGTTGGTATTCGATCTGTTCTATACGATCGAGTCCTTTCCGTCGCACATTGAGGAAGAGGAGTGGAGTGACGGGACCGGCCTGTATGTCGCGCGTAAGCTTCTGAAACGGCAAGGTGGATGGATGAAGGCATCCAACGGCGTCGACTATACCGGTGACCGCCCGGAGACGGTTGTAAGCGTCACCGTAACACTAGCGTTGGCGGAAGACGAATAGTGAGAGACGGTGAGTGAGCTCCAAAAGACGTAACGAGGAGTAGAGTTGTGGCGGAGAAGATACTAATCGTGGATGACTCGGTGTCTATGCGGCAGATGACCTCCATCATTCTCAAGAACGCCGGCTACACGGTCGAGCAGGCTACGAATGGTGAGGAGGGGCTTTCCAAGATAAGCGACGACATTTCGCTGATCATCACCGACTACAACATGCCCGGCATGAACGGCGTGGAGCTGATCAGGCAGATCCGAGCCGGCACGACCAACAAGGCCGTTCCCATTCTCATGCTCACGACCGAGAGCGAAGAAAAAAAGAAGACTGAAGGGCGCGAAGCCGGCGCGACGGCGTGGCTGACGAAGCCTTTCGACAAAGAAGAGCTGCTGAAGGTTATCAAGAAAGTGACCGGGGGCGCGAGCTTCTAATATGAGCGGTGTTCACGTGGAAACCGGGGCCGACTCCGTCTCGGTAACCCTGCAGGAAGATCTCACCTTTTCCAAGGTGGCGGAGCTGCGTCCGGAGCTCGAGCGCGCGCTGAATGAGAGCGCCGCCGGAGGGCGTGAGCTCACGGTGTCGCTGCACCACATCCGCTCATTCGATCTCTCCGGGGTTCAGCTGCTTTTCTCGTTGAAATCCGGCGCGGAGTCACGGGGTGTGACGATCCTCTTCGACGCGGGCTCCAACGCGGATCGCCTTAGCAAAATGCTCAGCTTCACGGGCCTACCCGCCCTATAGGATCCGGTATGCAATCCCACAGCGATCCCTTGGATACATTCAAGGAAGAGGCGCGCGAGCTCTTGACCTCCCTAGAAGAGAGCCTCATGCAACTCGAGCAGTACCCGCAGGATGCGGATCTTGTGGACGGCGCGTTTCGGAGCCTCCACACCATAAAGGGCTCGGGAAACATGTTTAATCTCGAGAACCTTGTTTCATTCACGCACACCGTGGAGAACGTGTTCGACAAGGTGCGTGAAGGGCGAATCGAGATCGACCCCGATCTGATAAACCTCGGGCTTCAGGCGAAGGACCAGATAGCCGCGCTTCTCGAAAGCCCCGATAGCGAAGACGTGGTCCACGGGAGCATGGTCCTCGCCGAGGCCTTCAAAGCCTTCCTGCCGGCGGAGGAGGCCGCGGTGAAGGGCAGTGCCGACGGGCCCGGCGACACCAACGCCGGCAGCGCCGATGCCGGCGTCGGCGGACGCGGCGGAGGCTCGGATGGTTCGGGCGAGACGGAAACCTTTCGGATCCTCTTCACACCCAAGAAGGACTTCTTCCAGACCGGCGGCAACGTCTTTCCGCTCTTGGAGGAGCTCAAAGAGCTCGGGCAGACCTTAGTTATGGGTTTTGCCGGCGAGGTGCCCCCGATCGATCAGATCGACCCGGAGCAGTGCTTCCTGAGTTGGGACATTGTGGTGACGACCGATCGGGGGATGAATGCCGTTAAAGATGTGTTCATATTCGTGGACGAGCCGGATGTCGTACGCATCGATCTTATTGATGAAGGGGAGATTCTCGATCAGGAGGACATCTCTTACAAGCGGCTCGGTGAAATCCTCGTCGATCGGGGAGACATTGATCCGAATCGCCTGGAAGAGGCCATGGGCTCCAAGCAGTTTCTCGGTGAGACCTTGGTGGCAAACGGCTACGTAAGCGGCGAGAAGGTGCAGGCGGCTCTCGAGGAGCAGAAGTACGTGCGGTCCATGCGGGAGAGCCGGCAGACCATAGAGACAAGCAGCTCTATCAAGGTAAAAACCGAGAAGCTCGGTACGCTGGTTAACCTCGTCGGCGAGTTCGTCTCCATGCACGCCAATCTGACGCATCTTGCCGAGAGCAAGAACGATCGTGACTTCAAGTCCGCGTCGGAAACCATGGATGGTCTGATCCGGGAGCTTCGCGACCTTTCCATCGATCTCCACATGGTGCCGGTGGATACACTCTTTTCCGGCTACAAGCGGCTTGTGCGGGATCTCTCCAATGACTTGGGCAAGCAGGTCCGCCTCGAGCTCGAAGGTAGTGACACCGAGCTCGATAAAAACGTGATTGATGCGCTGAAAGATCCGCTGCTTCACATTATCCGCAACAGCGTGGATCACGGCATTGAAAGCGCGGAAGAACGGCATGCGGCGGGTAAGGATGCAAAGGGCACGGTGCGCCTCTCGGCGTACTACGCCGGTGCGAACGTGGTCATTGAGATCGCCGACGACGGCGGCGGGATCGACGCTGAGCGGGTTCGTCAAAAGGCTGTGCAGCGTGGCGTTATTTCCGCCGACGCCGAGCTCTCGGAAGAGGAAATGTTGGGATTGATCTTCCAGCCCGGTTTCTCTACCGCTGAGCAGGCGACGAACGTTTCCGGCCGCGGGGTCGGGATGGACGTCGTGAAGCAGAACATTGAGAAGCTCGACGGCTCGGTGGGTATTCGCAGTACGCCCGGTGAGGGCACCGTTATTAGGATTCGAATCCCGCTGACCTTGGCCATTGTTGAAGGGCTCCTGGCCCGGATCGGCGACGGCTACTATCTCATCAACCTCAACTACGTTGTTGAGTGTTTGGACATGCGGGCCGTCCAAGCCGATAGCGATCAGCAGATGATTGATTTTCGCGGCGAGGTGCTGCCCTTCTACGATCTGCGCCGCTACTTCGGCGACGGCGGCGACTCGAGCGGCAGCTTGGTCGTTGTCGGCTTGGAAGATCGACGGGTCGGCTTGGTTGTAGATGAAATACAGGACACATACCAGAGCGTCATCAAGTCCTTGAGCAAAGTCTTCGAACGAGCGGAAGGAGTCTCGGGGGCGATTATTCTCGGAGACGGGAGACCGGCGCTCATGCTGGATGTGGATCGGCTGGTGAAGGTCACCGCCGAAGAGCTTGGCCGGGGCTGAGAAACGGCTCGGCGCGAAGCTTGGTAAATACGAGTGCGGGAAGAGAGAATATGGCGAATGATCGTGATACTACAAGATTCACCGGCGCAGTGAGTGATGGGGTGGATGATAGCGCGGTGAGTACAAGCGCGGAAAAGCACCTCACCTTCCGGGTGGCGGATGAGACCTACGGAGTTCCCGTCGCACAGGTGGAAGAGGTGCTTGAGCATTATGCAATCACCCGCGTGCCGAGATGTCCGGAGTTCCTGCTGGGAGTCATCAACGTCCGCGGACGGCTTATTCCGGTCATGGACCTGCGCCTCCGTCTTGGCCTGGAGGCTTCTTCGCTTACAGAGGAAACCCGTATTGTCGTGTTGACCGTTACATACGACGGAGAAGAGCTCTCGATCGGCGCTCGGGCCGATCAGGTCGAAGGCGTGATTGATATTGAGCCGGAGCAGATCGAGGCGCCGCCGCGGCTCGGCGGCGGTGCGGAAGATGTTGGGCTTGCCGGCACCGCGCGAACGGAGGATGCTATATGCTTGCTCCTGGATGTGAATCGTCTTATTACGGCGCAATATTTGAACAAGCAGTTTGATCTGCTCGAGGCGCCGCGGAGTTGAGCGCGGACCTGGACCGGGTTGAGCGTCCGGTTTCGGGCGGCGCGGCTCACTGCGCTGCAGTAGCGTTCGGCCGTTGAGCTCCCAACGCCGTTGCCAGAGCCCCGCCGATCACGAATGCCGCGATTGCCCAGACCCACCCTATGCCCGTCGGCAGGCCGGGCCACAGTCGAACGAGACTGCCTGCAACCAAGCCGAGAATAGCCGCGTAGGTCGGCCCGGGCACACGCTCAAACAGCTGTGCGATAACCCTCGTGATGATTCCTAAGCCCACAAGCACACCCAGCGCGGTGCTGCCCAAGATGAACAGGTCCAGCTCGTTGATTCCGTGTATGATTGTAGCGTAGGTTCCGATCAGCAGGAGCAGGAAGGAGCCGCTGATGCCGGGCACCACCATGGCCGCGGCGCCCGCAACGCCGGAGGCCATCAGGAGGGCGGCGGTCCCCGCGTTTTGCTCCGCATAGACCGTGCTCGCCTCGCCGCCCCCGGCCAAAGAAAGAGCAACGACCCCCGCGAATGCCAGTGCTCCGGCCACAAGCTGCCCGCTGCTTACGCGTAAGCCGCGGGACTGTCGCAGGAGCGCCGGGACGCTTCCGAGAATCAGCCCCATGAAGAACAGCTGTGTCGGTACCGCGTGGCTTTCGAGGAGATACTCAATGACGCGGGCCAAGGCCACCAAGCCGACTCCGGCGCCCATCGTAATCTGGGCGAGAAAGAGCAGGCTTCCGGGCCATCCCGGTCGAAACGCCATGACGTCGCGAATCGCGGTGATCAGCCGCTCGTACATGCGCAGCACGACGGCAATGGTGCCTCCGCTGACGCCGGGGATAATGTTGGCAATACCCACCGCCACGCCGCGGGCAATGTTCACGACAAGGCGCACAAGCAGGGCCGTGGGCGCGGTGCGCGCCGTCCCGGTTTCGGCCTGAGAGGCCCCGGGCTCCCGAGTCGTCGCGTCTTCCGGCGGATAATCCTTCACCGTGCCTTCCTTTGCGCCGGGCGGGCGGCCTCTCGGGCGGCCCCGCTCGCCCGCCCAGCCGCTCGCATCCCGGACTCACCGGTCTGCGTTTCGCGCCGCCAACCCACATGATTGTCAAAAGCCCGCTATTCCAATAGCATTTTCGCCATGTCGGAACCTCAGCTTCCCACAACCTTCGACGGCGCGTCCGTTTTCATGGTCGGCATTAAGGGCAGCGGCATGGCGGCGCTGTGCGAGCTTCTGATCGCCCGGGGTGCCCGGGTCCGTGGGTCCGATACTACCGAAGTTTTCTATACAGATGCAATTCTCTCCCGCTTGGAAGTGCCCGTTATTGAGGATTTCAGCGCCGAAGTCCTGCCGCAAACACTCGATCTGGTGATCCACTCCGCCGCGTATGACCCCGAGCGGCACGGTCAACTTCGCGCCGCCCGAGAGCGGGGAGTGCCGGTACTCGTGTATACCAAAGCGCTTGGGCTGCTGTCGCGGGATTGCCTTGCTCTCGCGGTGGCGGGGGTGCACGGAAAGACAAGCACAACCGCCATGCTCGGTTCGCTGGTCCAAAGCAGCGGCCTGGCCGGTGAAGTGCTCGTTGGAAGCGCCGTATCCGTGTTCGACGGCTTCTCGACCTATAGTAGCGGTAACGACTTCTTGGTAGCCGAAACCTGCGAGTATCGCCGGAACTTCCTGGACTTTCATCCGGATATCCTCGTCGTGACGAGCATTGAGGCGGATCACCTCGACTACTATCGGGACGAGGAAGATGTGTTCTCCGCCTTTACGGAGTTTGCCGAGACCTTGCCGCCGGAAGGAGAGCTGATTTACTGTGCCGATGATGCCGGGGCCGTCCGATTGGCGGAGGTCATGCGGACGCGGCGCAGTGATCTCACGCTGTCCCCGTACGGGCGTCGCGCCCAGGGCCCCTTCGCCGTTACGAGCTCAAGCCCCGGCGCCGGCGCCACCAGCTTTCGCTTGGCCGGCGTGGACGCCGATCTCGTGCTTCGCGTCCCCGGCGACCACAACGTGCTCAACGCCGGCGCCGCCGTAGCGGGCCTTCACGCACTCGCTCGGCGGGGGGTGCCGGAGCCCGCCGCAATAGCGGCGGGTCTGCGGCAATTCGCCGGTACCCGTCGCCGCAGCGAAATCATTGGAGAGCGCGGCGGCGTGCTATTTCTGGATGACTACGCCCATCACCCAAGCGCCATTGCAACGACGCTTCAAGGCTTTCGGCGCTTCTATCCCGGCCGCCGCATTGTGGTGAGCTTCATGTCACACACCTATTCGCGGACCGCCGGCCTTTTGGCCGAGTTCGCGCGGTGCTTCGAAGATGCGGATGTCGTCTTCGTGCACAAGATATACGCCTCCGCTCGGGAACGCTTCGACGGCCGTATTAGCGGTGAGGACCTTGCGGCGGCGATATCCGAGCATCATGGAGACGTGCGCTACGTGGCCGAGGTTGAGGACGCGTTTGCGGAAATTCGCGCTGAATTGCGTTCCGGCGACATCTTTCTCTCAATGGGCGCCGGCAACAACTGGGTTCTCAGCCACCGCCTGTACGAAGAGGTTGCCGCGTGATGAAAAGCATGACCGGCTTCGGCTTCGCCGAGCGGCGTGGCGAGAGTGTTCACGCCTCGGTGGAGCTCAAGTCCTACAATAATCGCTACCTGGACATTAATGTTAACGTGCCGGGCTACCTCAGTCCCCTCGAGCCCTTTCTTCGGTCATACCTCGGCGAGCGTGTTGCCCGGGGCCGGGTCGATGTCTACGTCAAGCTCAAGGATCAGGATGCACCGGTGGATGTCACCTTGGATCGTCAGGCGGTCCGGGCCTATCGCGAGGTGCTGAAGCAGATGGCCGAGGAGGCGGGTATTCCCGACCAGCCGGATATCTCCGATTTCCTCCGTCTGGAGGGCGTGGTCAGCGTTGATCGACAGATGGACATCGACCGTTACACGGCGGTGCTCGAGCCGATTCTGGCCGAGGCCTTCGAACAGTTCGACGAAAGCCGACGCATTGAAGGTAGTGCTACGGCGCGAGATATTGAGCGTCTCATTGGGATCATCGACAACGGTGTGGAGCTCATCTCTCGGTGGGCCGAAGAGCTCGAAGGACGACTAAAGGAGCACGTCCGCCGTCGCTTCTCCGAGATGCTGGGCGAACAGTACGATGAGGATCGCGTCTACACGGAGATCGCGTCACTCCTTGTGCGCTACTCCATAAACGAGGAGGTCGCCCGCTTGCGGTCACATCTCGCCGGTTTTCGGACGACCCTCGACGGGGGCGGCGGCGTGGGCAAGAAGTTGGATTTCATCTGTCAGGAGATCAATCGGGAGATCAACACCGTGGGCTCCAAGAGCTTCATAGCGGAGATCAACAGTAGCGTCGTAAACATGAAGGATGCCGTTGAGAACATCCGTGAACAGTTGCGAAACGTGGAGTAAACGAAACGTCGA
>CAYFQV010000028.1:2475-8536 GCA_964345195.1 uncultured Spirochaetaceae bacterium | reverse complement strand
TGCCGTTGAGAACATCCGTGAACAGTTGCGAAACGTGGAGTAAACGAAACGTCGAATAAACAGGAGAGTCCGTGACCCACCGTCATTTCAAAGAGGGTATCAAGATCGCCATATCCGGCAAGAGCGGCTGTGGGAACTCCACGGTAAGTCGCATTGTCGCTGAGCGCCTCGGGCTGCGCTTGGTGAACTACACCTTCCGCGCTCTTGCCGAGGAGCAGGGCATAAGCTTCGAGGAGGTCCGCCGTCGCGCCGAAGAGGACGACAGCTGGGACCGCTATCTGGACAAACGGCAGGTGGAGCTCGCCGTCGAGGGTAACTGCGTTCTCGGTTCCCGCTTGGCCGTGTGGATGCTCGAGGACGCCGATCTCACCGTGTATCTCACCGCTTCTCTGGCCGTGCGGGCGGCCCGGATTCATCGGCGTGAGGACGGCGATTTCGATGAGATCTTACGCAAGACGCACGCCCGAGATGAGCGGGACCGTAGTCGCTACATGGATCTTTACGGTATCGACAACAACAGCTACGGCTTCGTCGACTTGGTCATTGATACCGAGAACCTCGCCGCCGAGGAGGTGGCTGATCGCATTATCACGCGAGCCCGGTCTATATCCTGACCGGGCCCGTGGAACAGGGGATGGCACAGGCCTGGATCCGCTTCTACCAAGAGCTCAACGAATTCCTTCCTGCCGACAAGCGCAGGCAATCTCTGCCGATAGCCCTCATTGGGTCGCCCGCGGTCAAAGACCTTATCGAGTCTTTCGGCGTGCCGCACACCGAGGTGGATCTCGTAACCGTAAACGGGGAATCCGTCGACTTTGACTACCACGTCGCCGACGGCGACCGTATTGCGGTCTATCCGGTCTTCGAGAGCATCGATATCTCTTCCGCAACCCGCGTTCGGCCGCGAGGACTTCGGCATACCCGGTTCATTCTGGATGTCCACCTCGGCGCCTTAGCTCGTCTGCTGCGGCTGTTGGGCTTCGATACCTGGTACCGCCGAGACTACGAGGACCAGGAGATCGTTGAGGCGGCGGGGCGGACCGGGCGCATCATCTTGACGCGAGACCGCGGGCTGCTCATGCGCCGAGCGGTGACGCACGGCTACCGACTTCGATCGCAGGACCCGGTCACGCAAGCGGCGGAAGTGGTCCGTCGCTTCGACCTCGCGGATACGTCGGCTCCGTTTACGCGCTGCCCACGCTGCAATGGGATTGTGGAGTGGGTCTCCAAGGAGTCGATTCGTGACCGCGTGGAGGCGGGGACCTTCGCAGGCTACGAAAGCTTCTATGAGTGCCGTTCCTGTGGTCAGGTCTACTGGCGCGGTAGTCACTACGATACCTTGCTAGCCAAAATCGATAGAATTATATCGGAATCTAAGCGCCCTTGAGGTGTCGAGGAGAATGTTGGGAATGCTCGGCTTTCGTGGACACATTCTATATCATGCAATATATTATTCACAACGCCCTTTGGTGGAGGATAATACGAATGAGATACGGCATGACCTTGACGATAGCCCTCGGTGTTATGGCGCTTGTAGGCTGCGCGGGAAACCCAGAACAAAGTGAGGCTCAGGGGGCAGGCGGCTCCAGCGACCAGTCCGGCAACAACATGGTGGAGGTCGACTTCCAAGGCGGTCCGGAGGGGCCGGAGTACCAAGATCCGGCATTGCCGGACGAGTTCCTCAATCAGGATCCACCGCGAAACGCCGGGCAGTTCAGCACGGACTTTTCTCGAGCGACCGTGTCGTTTGCAGATGTCATCTCAGGCGGCCCTCCGAAAGACGGCATTCCGGCGATCGACGATCCAAGCTTCGTCTCGATCGACCAGGCCGACGAGTGGCTTTCGTCGGACGAGTCGGTGTTGGTGGTAACGCGTAACGGGGACACCCACATCTACCCGGTGCAGATCCTCATGTTTCACGAGATCGTAAACAGTGTAATCGGCGAGGTTCCGGTCACGGTGACCTTCTGTCCGCTCTGCAATACCGGCGCCGCGTTCTTGCGAAACTTCGACGGCCACACCATGGATTTTGGGGTAAGCGGCATGCTCCGCTTCTCGAACCTGATCATGTACGACCGGCAAACCGAGACCTGGTGGCAGCAAGCCACGGGCAAGGGCATTGCCGGACGCTACGCAGGCGGACAATTGGAGATTCTTCCAATCCTCATGCTGCCTTGGGACGAGGCTTCATCGGAGTATTCGAACGCCCAGGTTCTGTCCCGCCAAACCGGACATGCTCGTTCCTACGGGCGCAATCCCTACGCCGGCTACGATCGTTCCAGCCGGCCATTTCTGTACCGAGGTCCCGAGATCGACGGCGAGTATGACCCCATGACCCGGGTCCTGACCTTGAACATCAACGGTGACTCATCGGGGCATCCGTATCCCGTCCTCGAGGAGCAGCTGGTGGTGAACGACACAGTCGGCGGTACAGCGGTGGTTGTCATGTGGCAGGATGGAACTGCTTCGCCGCTTGATTCCAGCAGCGTTTCCCAAGGTCGGGACGTCGGCACCGTGAACGCCTTTGTTGCCCAAGCGGACGGACGGGAACTAAGCTTCGAGCTGCAGGGAGAGGATGTCGTGGATACCCAAACGGGAAGCGTGTGGAACGCCAACGGGCGCGCAGTGGACGGCGAGCTGGAGGGAACTACTCTGGAGCCGGTTCCGCAGATCCAGCATTTCTGGTTTTCCTGGACCGCGTTCCGGCCGGGAGAGTAAACGTACACACAGCTGCGGGTCAGCCGTCGGCCATGCCGGTCGGCTGACCCGCAATATAGGCCTCAATGATCTCGCGGTGGCGAAACGCCAAATCGTACTCGAGCGCCTCATCCGGCGCGACCCAGCGAAGCTCGTCCACCTCGGATTCCTGCGCCTTCTTCACACCTTCTACGGTGGCCACGAAGACCAGCGCGACGGCGTGCCAGTCCCGATCCGGAAAGTACTCCATGAAGAAGTCCAGGAAGCGCATGTCCGTGACCGAGAGCCCGGTCTCTTCCTTGACTTCCCGGACAAGGGCATCTTCAACCGGCTCACCGAACTCAATGTGTCCCCCCGGTATACACCAGGAACCTCGAAAGGGTTCAATGTTGCGGAGCTCCACGAGGATCTTCCCGTAGGACTCGACGACCGCACCCACGGTTGCTTTAACAGGCTTATGCATGGTCGCAACATATCCGAAGATGTCCCTCGGCGCCAACGCCGGGCGGGAGCAGCGGCGAGAACCTCTTTGTCCACGGCGTTTGCTTCCTCTTTCCCCGCAGGCGCTGAGCCGTTAGAGTGGGGCTGTGATCACACGTGACTTGGCGGCACGCCTCTTTCAAGGCTTCTCGATTCAGCGCTGGACCGACCGGCCCAAACCGGTCGAGCTTACCGAGATGGATCATGCGGCGTATCAAATGGTGGTTGCGTTCCTCGTGGGGACACTGGAGGAGGAGCGCGGCGCAACCGTCAACTGGTACGCGGTCATTCAAGCCGGCATCTTCCGCTTACTCCGCAAGCTCGCGCTCTCCGACATCAAAGCACCGGTGCACCACGCCATCCGGGAGAAGTATCCGTCGGTCTATCGGCAGATAAACGAGTGGGTCTACACGAGCCTCGGTCCCCTTCTGCCGGAGAATCGCCTTCGTGATGAGTTTCACGCCTATCTTCTGCCGAATGAAAGCCTCTCGGAGGTCGATGCTTACGCCTACCGCCTTGCCGAGGCCGCACACTCCTACGCTACGTACGCCGAGCTGCAGCAGGTCAAGCTCCTCCACACCGCGGACCCCGGGCTCTACCAGATCGAGAAGCAGTTGAGCCGCGATCTCGAGCGCTTCCTGGACTTTCCCGGCATCCATCAGCTCATCATGAAGCAGGAGCTCTTCGAGTTCGTCGAAGTGGTCGACCGTCTCCGATATCAGACGCGCTGGAGCCAGACTCCGCGTATACCGTCCACCTCCGTGCTCGGGCACTCCATGTTCGTGGCGGTGATCTCGCTGTTTCTCTCGGTTCACGTGGATGCGGCTCCACGGCGCGTGTTCAACAACTTCTTCGGCGGTCTCTTTCACGACTTGCCCGAGTCGGTGACGCGCGATATTGTTGCGCCGACCAAGCGCGCGACGCCGGACCTCCCGGAGGTCATCAAGGAGATCGAGCAGGAGATCGTCAACGAGGAGCTCTATCCCCTCATGACCGAGCGTACCCGCAAAACCATTCGCTACTTCTGCGAGCGAGAGTTCGAGAGTCGCATTATTCGCGACGGAGAAGAGACCGGTGTGACGAGCGCTGAGATCTCCGCGAGCTATAACGAGGACGCCTACGACCCGATTGACGGCGAGATCATCCGGCTTGCCGACGACATGGCGGCGTTTCTCGAGGCGTACCAGTCGATCCAGTACGGTATCCGCTCGGAAGTGCTGTTCGAGGGCGTGCGCCGGATCAAGAGTGAGCACCTCGCCGAGGCCGGCCCTGGGGGCATCGACGTGCAGGGCTTCTTCGAGCAGTTCCCTATTGAGGGCGGCGAGTCGCGCTAAGGGAGTAGATATGACCCCGCAGCTGATCGGGACCAAGAAGTCAAAGGACAGCCGGCGAATCGAGCGCTACTTCAAGGAGCGGCGAATGGATTTTCAGTTTCTAGACGTCGGCCGGCGCGCCCCGAGTGCGGGTGAGTTGGATCAGATCGCAGCGCGTGTCGGCGGCTTCGAGAAGCTCATTGATCCGGATTCCGCCGTCTACCGGAAGCGCGGTATGCAGTACCTCGACTACGATCCCCGAGAGGAGCTCCTCGAGGATGCGGGCCTGTTACGGCTGCCGATTGTACGGGGCGACCGCGGGGCGGCAATCAACCCGGACCAGGCGGAGCTCGACGAGCTGTTCGCCTGAGAGCCGTAACGCTGCGATCACGAGTCCAGAGCGTTCTCCGCGAGTCGATCGAAGTCGGCAACGGTTATGGCCGGTGCGGAGGTGAAGGTCATGCCGGTGGCCTTCGAGAGTGCGAGCGAAACTTGCACCGCTTCGGGCACACCCGGTAACTCGACAATAATCACGATATCGTAGGGGCCGAGCAGCGCATGGACGGAACGCACCGTTCCGCCGTACCCGGAGACGATCTCCTCGGTTTTCTTGGTTCGCCGCGCATCAATACCTTCAATGGAATCTCTCGTATAGGTACCGAACAGAAAGAACGTCGTCATAACCGACCCTCCATACAGAATTCTGATCGCAGCCAATGGCTACGAGCTTCCCGCATATGATAATCGCCAAAGAGTGTCTATACCGGGGTGGGGAGGACGATCTTCATCTGCGTGCCGACATCCACCGTGCTATCGATCCACATCCGTCCACCGAGCCGCTTCGTCACGTAGTAGGCCTTCGTCAAGCCGAATCCGCCGCCGCGGGTCGGACGGTCCTCGACGTTGCTTCCGCGCACACCGAAATGGACCAGTCCGGGAATCTCATCCGCGGGTACTCCTCGTCCGGTGTCCTCTACCACAACACGCAGCTCCGTCTGATCTTCGTAGGTACCGGCGAGGATGCGTCCCCCGGGGGCGGTGTATTTGCGCGCGTTCGCAATGAGGTCTCTAATAATGTCTTGAAATACCGCCGGCATCCGAATCCGCTCACCCCGGAAGCTGCCGATATCGCAGTGGAGGTAATAACTCTGTGCGTCGTGCTCCGCCAGATTGTGCACAATCCGGTAGCCGCCCTTGCTATTTCGCTCGATTGCCCGGAACTCGTGAAAGAAGTTCTCCGACAGCGGCGCAATGCGGTGGGTAACCCAGCCGAAGGGGTCTTGACTGCGGGCTACGATCTCCCGTGCCCGAAGGCGCAGCACCTCGAAGAGGCTCGCGAGGTTTTCGATCGTGTCGACCGCCGCCGGGCTCGTGCAACCGCCGCCATCCGCCGTTTCATCCGATTCAGCCGGTGCTTTCGGATTGCAACACGCCGCATCTATACAGCTGCTCACGTAGCGAACAAAGCTCTCCACGTTCTCCGTCTGACGGCGCGCCTCCTCGGGATCACGGAGTTTGTATCCCATATCGGCCACTTTGTCGGCCAGATCGAGGAGCTCCGGGGGTTCGTC
>CAYFQV010000028.1:0-2375 GCA_964345195.1 uncultured Spirochaetaceae bacterium | reverse complement strand
AGGCTTTCCTCCTCCATGTTCAACGTAATGCTCTCCGTGATTTCCATTGGCGGAACACTCCAGGTTTTAATAAGCGTATCCCGCTTTCCGTGCGCATGCAAGTACTCGGTCGGCAAACGAAGAGGAAGCGATTCCCGCTGCGGTGTCCCAACTGCGGCGTCTGCCGTGGAACTTAGCCCGGTTTATCCCCCGCGCGGCGCTTTCGCTGCTCGGGCCATTCGTGGCGGACCTCGTAACGCATCGCCTTCAGGAGGCTGCGCACCATGAGGATCATGACGACGGTGAAGGGGAGGGCTGCCACAATGGCCATCCGTTGCAGTGCCTCGAGGCCTCCGGAAAGTAGGAGAACCGCCGCTGCGGTGGATTGAATCAGTCCCCAGCTTACCTTCTTGCTCAATGGAGGACGCAGGTTGCCCTTGGAGCTCATCATGGCCAGCACGAAGGTCGCCGAATCCGCGGAGGTGACAAAGAAGACCGTTAGCAGTATGACGGCGAGTACGCTGAGGAGCCCGGAAAGCGGAAAGTGACTGAACAACTCGAAGAGGGCGCCGGAAACGTTCTCGGCTGCGCCGGCGGCGAAGTCTACGCCCTGCTGAAGCTCCAGGAAGAAGCCGGCCCCGCCAAACACGGCGAACCACAGGAAGGTCAAGAGCGCCGGCACAATCAGTGCGCCCAACACGAACTCGCGAATGGTGCGTCCTCGGGAGATGCTTGCCACGAAGAGGCCCACGAATGGTGACCAGGATATCCACCACGCCCAGTAGAAGAGGGTCCACGATTTCGTCCAGGCGTAACCCTCGAAGGGATTCGTGCTGAGACTCATATTGAGGAGTCCCGACAAGTAGTCTCCCAGGGTAGTGGAGAAGATGTCCAGGATGTAGGCGGTGGGACCGGCAATCAGCATGAAGCCCAGGAGCGCAAGCGCCACCATAATGTTCGCCCGGCTCAGGATCTGAACGCCTTTGTCCAAGCCTGTTGCGCTCGAGATCATGTAGAGAACCGTTACCACGGCAATGATGATCAACGTGGTCATTGTTCCCTCGGGAATCGGCGCGACCGTGGCAATTCCGCCGGTGATCTGCAGGGCGCCCAGGCCGAGACTGGTTGCGACCCCGAACACCGTCGCGAATATGGCCAAGATGTCGATAGCTTTGCCGATCCCCCCGTGGATCCGCTCCCCGATGAGGGGATAAAAGGCGCTCGAGATGAGCGGCGGCATGCCGCGCCGGAAGGAGAAGTAGGCGATCGAGAGGCTCATAACAATGTAGATCGCCCAGGGGTGAATCCCCCAGTGAAAGAAGCTGTAGCGCATGGCGAAGGCGGCGGCATCGCCGGAGGCGTCGGCAATGTGCTCCGGCGGGTTCAAGTAGTGACTCATGGGTTCAGCCACGCCCCAGAAGATGAGCCCAATACCCATACCGGCGGCGAAGAGCATGCTGAACCAGGCAAAGTAGCTGTACTGCGGTTTCTCCTCATCCGAGCCGAGCTTAATGCGGCCGTACTTGCTGAAGGCAACGTAGATCGAGAAGAGCAGAAAGAAGAACGCCGCCAGCAGGTACCCCCAGCCGAAGTGATCAATGATGTAGGTGTGCACGGCGCTCGATACGCTGTCGATGCCCGAAGGTGTCACAATGCCGGCAACGACGAGGGCGACTACAATAACGATCGCGATAATGAATACCGTATTGTTCCGAATCACGTTGAACTCTCCGGTGTATTGAAGCGTTGCAGGTCTCGGGCGGATCTCTCGGCCGCCGGATTGCTTGCATAGGCGCGGCTGACAATGAACACTGAGCACGGTGCGCTGTTTGACACTTCCTCCGCGACAGAGCCCATCATGGCGGACAGTGCGCTTTCGGAATCGGATTTGCCGAGTACAAGAAGGCTGACGCCTTCGCGCCGTGCGGTGCGGGGTATCACCTTTCGAGGGTTCCCGACCCCTTCCCGGGATTCGACCTCGCTATAGTTCTCGCGAACCTCTTTCGACAAGCGCTGAAGATTCGTGCCGCACCACTCCTGTTGACGACGCTCCGCGTTCGGGTCGGGAGCGCGTTCCCGTACGTGCAGCAGAATCAGGTCGTCCGCGGAGAGACCGGAATACTCGAGGTAGGGGATCACGTAACGGTCGGTCTCCTCGAAAGCGGTCGGATAGAGAATCCGGAAGGCATCCTTCTGCGTATCGACTAGGCGTTGCTTGAAGACGAACACCGGCAGGTTGCTGAGGCGAATCACATCTTTCGTCGTGCTGCCGATAAGGGTGCGTTGGATCCAGTTCTTTCGCTTCCACGGGAAGTAGATGAAGTCGGCAAGCTCCTCCTGCGCGGTGAGGGCGATCTCGAAGGCCGGTGAGCCGGCGCGAACCCTATAGTCGATTT
>CAYFQV010000027.1:20318-27966 GCA_964345195.1 uncultured Spirochaetaceae bacterium | reverse complement strand
GACCCGGCCGATATCCGCGGCGCGATCTAACCATGCAGGAAACCATTGTTCGCGCACTTTACGATTTGCGAACCCCCGCCTGGGACACCGTGTTCACCCTCGTTACCGGTCTCGGCGAGCGAGCCTTTGTGATTGCGGTCGTCGCACTCATCTACTGGAACATCTCCAAGCGCGGTGGATACATCATCGTCATGGCCTATGTGTCGAGCATGCTGGTGAATGACATCCTCAAGGCTGCCTTTCAAACACCGCGCCCCTACCAGGTACTTGTCGGGGTGACCGGAATGCGTATGGGCACAGCGGAGGGATTCGCCTTCCCAAGTGGACATACCCAGGGGGCGACCACGCTGTTCGTCGCCATGGCCCTCGTGTTCCGACGCAACAGCCTCTACCTTCTTACCGCGGCGGCGGCGACCTTGGTCGGGGTATCACGGGTGTACCTCGGGGTCCATTGGCCGGTGGATGTGTTGGCTTCTTGGCTCCTCGGAGCTCTTTTTGCCTTCCTCGTGTATCGCGGTCTGGTACGATGGCGCCACTACGGGCCCCTGGATGCAATTTTGGTCGTCGGCATTGCGGTTCTGGCCGTCATGGCGGCAAGCGTCGCAGCCGTTGCCGCAACCGTGGCACCGACCCTTCAAGTGACATCAATGGCGCAACTGGCCGGCGTCGGCATTGGGCTCCTCTGCGGTTTCGCCCTTGAACGGCACTACGTGGCCTTCAGCACCGGCGGCGGCCTCTTCGTGAAGACCCTGCGCTACGTCGTAGGGCTAATAGGCGCGGCGGCCATCCTGATACTCCCCGCAACGGTGCCTGCCGGCACCTTTCTCGGCGAGTTTGCGATCGATACCATCCGTTACGGGCTCGCAGGATTCTGGGCGGTGGGGCTCTTTCCGTTAATCGGCCGACGTATCGGCCTGTTCAACCGTGAGGACAGTCCGGCGACAGCCGGCCGATAGGAAGCGGTCAGGCCACCCTCGAGGTGTGAGCTGCCGCTCGTGAGCGCCGACGCTCAGACCTGCTGGGGAGCCTCCACGCGTCGAATGCGGGCGCCGAGCTTCTGCAGCCGCTCGGTGAGGTCCTCGTATCCGCGCTCGATCTGATAGACGTTCTGGATCGTGCTCTCGCCCTCGGCACACATGGCGGCGATCACCATGGCCATCCCGGCCCGTACATCCGGCGACACCAGATCCGATCCGCTGAGTCGCGCCGGACCGCTCACCACGGCGCGGTGCGGATCGCACAGTACGATTCGTGCCCCCATCCCAATCAACTTGTCGACGAAGAACATACGCGACTCGAAAAGCTTCTCGTGAATGAGGATCGTTCCCTCGACTTGCGTCGCAACAACAAGCATGATGCTGATCAGATCGGGGGGGAAGCCCGGCCAGGGTGCGTCGTCTATCTTGGGAATCATCCCGCCGAGATCGGGCACCACCTTCAGCATCTGCCGAGGCGGGACGAAAACGGTCTCGCCTTCGCGTTCCCAGTGGATACCGAGTTTGTTGAAGGCGATCCGCGCCATCTTCAGATTTTCCGGACCGGCGTCATGGATGGTGAGCTCGCCCCGGGTTACCGCGGCAAGACCGATCAAGGAGCCCACCTCCATGAAGTCCGGGCCAATCCGGAACTCAGTTCCGCTCAGCGAGGCCACGCCGTAGATGGTAAGGATGTTGGAGCCGATTCCTTCAATGCGCGCGCCCATAGACACGAGCATGCGGCAGAGGTCCTGGATATGCGGCTCCGACGCGGCGTTCTCGATTTGCGTTTTCCCCTCGGCCATGACGGCCGCCATGACGGCGTTCTCAGTTGCCGTTACCGATGCTTCATCCAGAAAGATGCTCGCTCCTTTGAGCTTGTTCGCCGTCATGGTGAACAAGCCGTCCGCCTCCACATGGGCGCCGAGAGCCGTGAATGCAAGGAAGTGCGTGTCCAGACGGCGCCGACCGATAACATCACCGCCGGGGGGAGGTAGCACCACCCGCCCGACCATCCCGAGCAGTGGCCCCGCGAAGAGTATGGAAGCGCGAATCCGCTTTGCCGACTGCATCGGGATCTCTCCCGTGCGAATGTCGGTCGTGGTAATCCGGTACGTTCCTCGCTCCGGTCCCGCCTCGACCCGTGAACCGAGATCCTGCAGCACGGACAACATGACCTGCACATCTTCGATTTCGGGAACGTTTGTCAGCGTAACCGCGTCGCTTGTCAGAAGGGTAGCTGCAATGCAGGGAAGCGCGGCGTTCTTGTTGCCGCTCGCCGTGATCTCGCCCTTGACAGGAAAACTGCCTTCGACAACGTACTGATCCACCTTAGCCTCCTTGAAACCTCATCTTGCGTCCGGATTCGCGTCCACGAGAGGAATGAAATAGAACTGCGGATCGCGAAACGGGTTGGCGGACATGGCCAGCTGCGTCTCGAAGACGCCGCTCAGACCGCCGCAGCACGCCACCCGAACCGGCGTCGTTACCGTTTCCCCAGGCCCCGGAAAGGGATTCTCGAAGAAGCGCGGGAACTCCGCCGACTCAATATCCCCCGGACCGCGCACGAACTCAGCAAACGATTGCCCTGCTCCCGAGGCAGGACGGAGAATACGGTCCACAATCTCAACGTCATCCACGCCACGCTGCCGGAGGCGCGCCCGAGTATCCGCGGACAATGCGGTGGCCACGAACGCCGCGAAATCCGCCCGACCGAGTGCCTCCGCCGCTGCCGCGACGTACTCGTTGACGTTTCGCACGATGTTCGTCGTACGGTGCTCCACATACTCGCGACCGTTCCATTTGAGCCACGTTATGAAGGTCTCGTAGCCGGTACCGTCCTCGAGGTGGCGCTCCGAGCGCACCACATCCAGGATGCCGTCATCGTCTACATCCTTGACCTGGGTTCCAAAGAGTGCGTCTTGCCTGAGAACAAGGCGCGACACCCTGTCACCACCACCGTGGACAATCCAGACGAGCTCCTGCCCGCGAGCGTCCGCGAAGTCGAA
Source organism: uncultured Spirochaetaceae bacterium (assembly GCA_964345195.1). Classification (GTDB taxonomy): domain Bacteria; phylum Spirochaetota; class Spirochaetia; order DSM-27196; family PWMO01; genus CAYFQV01. Next base: position 24,983 of record CAYFQV010000027.1, on the reverse strand, counting down.
GTAGAACGCAACCGGAAGAGGGCCCGCCGTGTTGAGTCTGCGCACGCCGACATCCCGCAACACCGGCTTACGTCCCGCCTCAATGGCCGCCATCCGCCGAGGCGGTTCCTCCGACGGGTCAAAGATGCTCACGCCGAATCGTCCCGACAGAGCGGGCTCATCCACCGCTCGCGAGATATCGGAAAAACCGGATAGGGTGTTCGCCCCGTCGGTCGGCCCCGCCGATCCCGTCGCCACGGTAAACAGCACCAGGTCTCGGATACCGTCGTCCGTGAGATCAACTCGTGCAAAAACCGGCGGCTCCCCTTCCGCCTCTCGAAGTACGGTGCGCTCCGACCCGAGTCGTTCGGCAAGAGCTTCGGGATCCGGCGGAGGAGGCGGTGGGGCCTCCGGCTCAGGCGCGGCGGCGATCGCTCTCTCTTCAGTCTGATTTGGGCTCCGCGACGGCGGAGACTCGGTCGCCCCGTCGCTCGTCAGCGTCTCCGGCGCTCCGCCCGATGTTTCAGGGGTCCCCGCGCAGCCGCCGAGCAACAGCGCCGCTCCCCAAGACAACAGTGTCACCGACGCCAGCGTCATCACGAAACGTGACATGCTTCTCGGCTTTGTCTTCGACTCTTCTCGACGTGGCCGCATGAGGACATCCTACCCCGGCAGCGCGCCGTTCGTCACGGCAGCTTGCATTTACGCCGGTTTTTCACCAACAATGCGAGCCCATGGAGCACTCACCGCAGCGACAATGGGTCATGAAGTTCGGCGGCTCTTCCATACGGGACGCCGATCGAATCTCCCGGGCGGCGGCAATTGTTGCGGACAGCGCCGCCGAGGGACGTCCGATCGTCGTCGTCTCGGCCCTTGGGGGCATAACCGACGCCCTCGAAGAAGCGGCCAACCGCGCCGCGGCGGGGGATCCCAGCTACGAATACCGCGTCGAAGAGGTCGAACGGCGCCACTACGACTCAATCGACGCGCTCATTCCGGATCAGGAGGGTCGGCGCATTGCCGGGACCATTCAAGAGCTTGTATCCGAGTTGGCTGATATTCTCCACGGGGTCGAGCTGGTGCGCGAATGCTCTCCCCGGACCCGAGATCTCATTCTCAGTTTCGGAGAACGGATGAGCGCACTTGTCTTCGCCGGCCGTCTTGGGGCGATCGGGCGTGCGGCAACAGCGCTAGACGCCAGAGACATCGTCATAAGTGATAATAAGCACGGCAACGCCGCCGTGGATTTCCATGAAACCCGGACCCGTGTGGCGCAGCGTCTGCCCGAGATGACGGAGCTCGCGGTTATTACCGGTTTTATTGCATCCACCCAGGAAGGTGTGACCACGACACTGGGCCGCAACGGCTCGGACTACACCGCTTCACTCGTCGCCGCGGCGCTCGGTGCCTCGGTCATTGAGATCTGGACCGATGTCGACGGTGTACTCAGTGCCGATCCACGCTACGTGCCGGAAGCCTTCGTCCTGGACGAAATTACGTTCCAGGAAGCCATGGAGCTCTCGTATTTCGGCGCGAAGGTCATCCATCCCTACACCATGATTCCCGCAGTCGAGCACGAAATACCGGTACGGATCCGCAACACCTTCGTGCCGGAGGGACCGGGAACCTGGATCGTCGCCGAGCGCAGCGCCGGCGGCGCCCGCATTGCGACGGGAATCGCCTCGGTGGAGAATGTTGCCCTGATAAACGTTGAAGGAGGCGGGATGATAGGTCTCCCCGGTGTTGCCTCGAAGGTCTTCACCGCCTTGGCGAACGCCGGCGTAAACATCATCATGATCTCTCAGGCCAGCTCGGAGCACAGCATCTGTGTTGTCTGTCGCCAAGAGCAGGCATCCGCCGCGGTGGCGGGCTTGCGGATCGAGCTTGCATCGGAGTTGGACGCGAAGAAAATCCAGGAGTTCGAGCTCATTGAGGACTTGGAAATCGTTGCCGTGATCGGCGAGCGGATGCGCGGAACCCCCGGCATTTCCGCTCGAGTCTTCGGCGCCCTTGGAGATGAGAGGATCAACGTCCTGGCAATTGCTCAGGGCTCTTCGGAGATGAACATCTCCTTCGTCGTCCACGGGGACGATCGGGAACGAACGCTTCAAACTGTGCACCGGGCGTTTTTTAAGGCGGACACATGACCTTTCGTAGCACACGCAGCGACACGCAGCGAGTCGGCTTCATGGATGCAGTTGTGCAGGGACTCGCGCCGGACGGCGGCCTGTACCAGCCGGTGGAGGACGTAAAGCTCCGGGACAGCCTGCTGAAATGGGATGAATCCACGAGCTTCACCGAGATCGCAACACGCGCCGCCCTCGGCATCTTCGGCGACGAGCTGGATGAGCCGGATGTCGCCGATCTCGTCGAGACCGCCTTTCCCTTTGAGCCGAAGCTCGTGGCCCTGTCGGACAATCTCCACGTGCTCGAGCTCTTCCACGGTCCATCCTGTGCTTTCAAGGACTTCGGAGCGTCCTTTTTGGCGGGCGTCATGGAGCGGCGCTTTGCCTCACGGGGCGACCGGGCGATCATCCTGACCGCGACCTCCGGCGATACCGGCAGCGCCGTGGCCGAAGCCTTCTACCGTAGAGAGAACATCGACGTCGTCATCCTCTATCCTTCCGGACGTGTCAGTGCGCTGCAGGAAATGCAACTCACCGGCCGAGGCGAGAACATCCATGCATTGGAGGTCGACGGCTCCTTCGATGACTGTCAGCGTCTCGTGAAGGAGGCGTTCCGGGATCAGGAGCTGCGCGCGGCGCTGCCCGTCACCTCGGCGAACTCCATTAACGTGGGACGGCTTCTTCCGCAGATTTTCTACTACCTCTACGGATTCACCCGCATCAAAAAACGCCGGCCGGCAAAGCTGTTCTACACGGTGCCCAGCGGCAACTTCGGCAACCTAACCGCGGGCGTGTTCGCTTGGAGCTGGGGCATGCCGGTCACCGGTTTCATTGCCGCAACGAACGCCAACGATACCGTCCCCCGGTATCTGCTCAGCGGCAGCTACGAGCCGCAGCCGTCGGTGCGAACCCTTTCGAACGCCATGGACGTCGGTGATCCGAGCAACTTCGAGCGGCTGCAAGCGCTGTTTCCCGCAGGGAGTGGGTCCATGGGCGCCCTCATTCGGGGAGAGTCCGTTACTGACACGGATACTCGAGATGCAATGCGGCGCTGGTATGAACGCAGCGGCGTGTTCGTGGACCCGCACACCGCAACCGGGGTCGTTGCCGCCGAGCGCTTCGGCGACAGCAGCTACGCGGACCTGGCCATGACGCTCGTTCTCGGGACGGCGCATCCCGCGAAGTTCAGCGACATCGTCTTCGAGGCCACGGGGCACCGGCCGCCGGTACCTGCGCAGCTTGCGGCCGCGCTCGAGCGGGTAAAACACGCCACGCGAATCTCCGCAGCGTATGCGGAGCTGCGGGATTACCTCTACAGCCTGTGATCAGCGGCGGCCGGCGAGGAGGCCCGCGACAAGGGCCGAGGACAACTAAGGACGGCGGGCACGTGCCGGCCACCGGCCACTACTCGACGAACAGCTTGAACAGCTTCTTTCCCTCGACATCCCGAAAGGGATTCGAGCGGTTTTTCAAGAATCCGCGGTAGGTCTTACACGCCCGGTAGTAGGGTTCCGGACCTGTGAAGGTTGACGCCAAATCACAGCGGTAGACTTCCAGCAACAGCGGAAAGAGCGGCGATCCCATGACCGACTCCACCCGGCGAATAGGCAGCTTGTGAACGACCCCCGGCAGCATGTGGTTACGGACGAGCCATGCCACCCGATCGATAAACTCAGGCTCGAAGTCGAGATCCCGAAGAAATCGGCGCGCCGCCCGGGCGCCGATTTCGGCATGACCGTCGAAGGCACGCTCCCGAGTGCGCGGACTCTCGGGCTTGCCGACATCGTGGAGTAAAAGCGCCATCCCGATAGTCATGTCGATGTTCTTGCGTTGCCCGAGCGATTCGAGGGTATGCTCCCAAACATCCCCCTCCGGATGAAAGTCCTTCGTGTGATCGGTCGTCCCCATCCGGGCCAATATCGGCCAGTAGGTGGCAATGAAGCCCGCTCGATCTAAGAGCTCGAGCCCCTTGGCGGCGTGCATTCCCGTGAGAATATCAACAAAGATGCGCCGCTGCTCCGCGGCGTCCACCAAGCCGTCCCGCCAACGCGGCGCCGCTTCCGCGGGAAGTTCGATCTCGTATCCGTAGCGCGCCGTCAGCACCGCTGCGTCGATCACGAGCTGCATGGCGTCACGATCGGACGAAATTAGTACGTTCCGGGGCTCTATGCGACCTGCACGCAACTCCTGATAGGCATCATAGGGATCTCGATACATCTCCGCCTGCGCATCGTAGGAAAGCGATAGAACCGAGAAGGCGGAGCGATCATACAGCCACGGACTATCCACGCATGTGAAGTAGAGGGTCGCATCATCATCGTAGACGACCGCATCCCAACGATCGAGGCCGAGGAACGTGAGTCCGTCGACGATCTTGGCGAGGTCAATGATCTCCGCTTCCACGGCAATGTACAGGTTCGCGCCCCGTGGGTGCCGGTGATAGCGGTCGAGGGCGGAGCTTCCTTCGAATTGCCACGAAATATCGGAGTTCTCGAGGGCGCGGATGACGGACATGTCGCTTCAAGATAGCGCGCCCATCCGAGAAGCGTCCATACGACTC
>CAYFQV010000027.1:11080-20218 GCA_964345195.1 uncultured Spirochaetaceae bacterium | reverse complement strand
CTCGTCGTCACGGCTTTACGGGGCGAGATCCCGCACCCGCTGCGAGAGCCCGCCGATCTCAACTCGCAACCATGAGAGAACGGGATCCGCATCAAGTGAGGGATGGACCGCTTCGTAGTCATCTATAATGCGCCTGCCCCGTTCAATATCCTTCCACCGGGAGCGTTCTGCGTCGCTGTAGATCTTTGAGAAAGCGGCATCGAAGTCCGACAGCTCCTCCTCGGATACCGGCTCTTCGGAAGTTGTCCCTTTGACTGAAGCGCTCATGACCGCAGCGCTCAAACGCAGATAGAGGGCGAAGAAGCGAGCGAAGCGCTCGTACGCCTCCACGCCGCGCCGCAGGTCGTCCGGTGTGGCGAAGTTCTTTCCCAACGCCGGTACCGTCGTCCAATCCACAAGATCCGCTGCCGCGGCCTCCCGCGCCGGTTGCAAAGCCTCTATAGCAGCTTGCAGAGCGCCAATGAGTGCAGGCTCAACGATGCTTTTCGGCGGACCATGGCGACGGGCACGGTTCCGGGTTCGGAACTTACGCTCGTTGCGAAACAGCGCATAGGCGTTCGCGTAGAGGCCCCATCCCGGCAGAATCTGGTTTATCCCCGGCGGGTAGGAAGTCCCACCGCCCCGCCCCGCGGCAGCCGAGGTCATTTGGGTCGTGATCAAGGAAAACGGCATTCCCACGCGTTGCGGCAGGGTGGTGCATCCCGTTGCAATGACGCTGTACGGAGCATCCCTGAAGTTAGCCGGAAACTTGACCGAGGTGCCGAGCCCGAAGAAGGTCCCTTCCCCCGGCCAAATTTCCTGATCCGCCGTACGGGAGGTGTGATTCGAGCCAACGTTCGCCCCGTAGCCAATGTTGCCACGCCCCTCCGGCCACAGCGCGGCAATAAGGAGACTCTGATGGTGTATACCCACGAAGGGCCCCACCACGGAGGCCGTCACCTCCCCTTCACCGATCTCGGTGTTGGGCGCGATCAGGCTCTCCGTTACCTTGCCGTGCCGTTCTACATGAGCGGTTTCAAAGAGCATACTCCGCTCAACAAGTGCTCCGGTTTCGACCGTAACACCCTCCTGCAAGAGTGAAGCACGTACCACGGAGCCGGTTCCACAGCGCAGCCTCTGCTCGGCAGTTGAAAGCAAGGTAGCGTCTTCCACGCTCAGCGCCCCGTCGACGACCGCATGAAATCCGATAATGCTGCCACGCACCACTGAGGTGCCGGAAATACACGCGGTGTCGAGGACAAGCGTATCGTAGGCGGGAAGCACGCTCAGCAGCTCTTCGAACCAGGCGTCTTCCCCGCGACGCGCATCCGTGTCGGCTCCCGCGACGGCCGCGCCCTGCGCCACCCGGGCGGCGGCAGCCGGAAAGGTCCAGTCCGGATGTAAACGCACAGCCCGACCACCGGTCTCGATCCCGGGCTCGATCTCCAGACCGATCCCGAACGGGCTATCCGGCGCCTCCACACCGGCCCCGACGAGACTTTGCTCAATCCGGCACCCTGCTCCAACATAGACGTTGCGCAGCGTAGCCTGCGAAACGCGGATCACCGCATCTCCAGCTAATGAGTCCTCGTGCTCGGCCGTCCCGCAGACGACATTCTCCAGAATGGACTGTACAAGAACGCAGTCGTGCAGTACGCAGATTCCTCGGAACACCGTGCCGTGAACTTGCTCAGGGGAGAATCGAGGTCCAAGAAAAACTTGCTCCCAATCCTCGGCGGCGTTGCCGTTCGCAAGCAGTCTACGCTGTTCCTCCCTCGTCGGAGGTCGCAAATCCGCGGCGCGCCTCGCCTCGTCCCGAGTCGGTAGCTCGGCGAGGACATGCCGAATATTTGTCGGGGTCGGATTGCTGCGGAGCCACGTGATAGGTGTCATTACCCGGCATCATAGCGCATCAGCCCTACGTCACAAAGCGACTGGTGCCGGAATTGTTGATAGCTTCGGATTCAAGCATGTGTGTCCATCAACAATCTCGGCACCACTGTTCGTCGCCGGCACTCTTGGTTTCTTGACGCGCATGTGGGGAGCTTCTACACTGAGCGCGCATTTCTGGAGGTAAGCTCATGGAATATGCCATTGCCGTGTTTGACGTCGGGAAAACAAACAAGAAAGTCTTCATCTACGATGAGAGCTTTCAGCAGCACGATAGCGTGACGAAGCGCTTCGATCCCGAAGAGGTCCGAGGCATCCGAGCCGAGCCCGTCGAGGCAATGGAGCAGTGGCTCGTGGACGAGTTGCGGCGCTTCGCCCAGCAGTACCCCATCCGCGTCATCTCGATCACCACACACGGCGCCGCCACGGTCTGTGTCGGCCCGGACGGATCGCCATCAGTACCGGCGATCGACTACACCTTTGATCCGGAGGACGACACGCGAGACGCCTTCTTCGCCGAGATGGGCGACCCGGTCACCCTCCAGCAGCAAACCGCAACAACCGAAGTACAACCTCTGGTGAATCCCGCGAAGGCGCTCTTCTTCCTGAAGCGCCGATTTCCGGAAGAGTTCGCCAAAACCCGGCACGTGTTCTTCTATCCGCAGTACTTCGGGTTCCGCCTCACCGGTGAGGTGGCCGCGGATTATACCTACGTGGGATGCCACAGCTACCTGTGGGACTTTGATAACTCGAGGTACTCACACGTTGCCGACAAGCTTGGAATCCGCGATCTCTTACCGCAGCGGATGCATCAGCCCTGGGATGTTTTAGGCACCGTCACTCCGGATGTCGCGCAACAAACCGGGCTTCGTGCGGACACGATCGTTACAAGCGGCATTCATGATTCAAACGCATCTCTCATCCCCTACCTGCTGACGCAGGCGGAGAACTTCACCCTCAACTCCACGGGGACATGGTGTGTCGCCATGCACCCGAGCTCCTCGGTCTCCTTCACCGAAGCGGAGCTCGGCAAAACGGTCTTCTACAACCTCTCCGCCTTCGGCACGCCGGTCAAAACATCGATCCTCTCGGGCGGACTCGAGTTCGAGACCTACACGAAGCTCCTCCAAGAGCTGAACAACGTCGACTTCTACCCGGAGCTCAACGTCACCCTCTACCAACGCGCCATCCGACAACGATCCCACTTCATCTTTCCGAGCATTCTGAAGGGTGCCGGCCAGTTCCCCGACTCAACGCCGCGGGTGTACGAGGACGGCGAAATCTACACCCTCGAGGAAATACAGCACGGCACGCGCATACCATCGTTCTTCTACGACTATCCGGCGGCCTACGCAGTGTTGAACCTCTCCCTTGCCATTCAGACCAAGGTCGCTCTCGAACGCGTCGGCGCGGAACAGAGCACCCAGATCTTCACGGAAGGCGGCTTCCGAAACAACCCGGACTACAATACCCTCGTTTCGGCAATGTTCCCGAACGCGTCCATTTCCCTGAGCAATATGAGCGAGGCCACCTCCTACGGGGCTGCCATCGTCGGGGCGACCGCGTACGAAAAGGTCCCCGCACGGGATCTTGCGTCTCGGATTGAAGTCGATGCCCATCCGTTCCAAAACGCGTCCTTCGAAGGCTTGGACGACTATACGAAGCGATTTATGGAACTCCTCTGAGAGCAACAGGAGCAGCGCATGACCATCATTCCTGCAATCGACATCCTCGGGGGGGAGTGCGTCCGCCTATCGCAGGGTAACTACGACGAAGCAACCGTCTACGATGCCGACCCCGTATCCGTCGCCCGCTCTTTCTACAAGGCGGGCGCAACTCGCATCCACATTGTCGACCTGGATGCCGCCCACGGAGATCCGGAACGCAATCGCCGGGTCATCCGAAAGATCCGCAAGGCCGTTCCTCGCGCAATCCTCGAGCTCGGTGGTGGGATTCGACGGGACGACGACATTGAGACCCTCTTGGATATGGGAATCGACCGGCTGGTGCTCGGCACAACCTTCGCGAGACGGCCGCAGCTCGTGCAGGGCTGGAGCGCGCACTACGGAAGCGTTTTCCTTGCCGGCATTGATGCCAGGGAGGGACGGGTGCAGGTATCCGGCTGGGAGGAGGCAACGAGCGTTGAGGCACGGGACCTGGCCAAACGCGCCGGAGAGTACGGTGCAGCAGGCATCATCTACACCAACATCGCTCGAGACGGAATGCTCGAAGGGCCCGCCGTGGACGAGACAAACGCAATAGCGGATGCCGCGGCGCTTCCCGTCATACTCTCCGGTGGCGTTCGCAACATGGAGGATCTGCAGACAATCGAAGCCACGCGTAACCCGAACATTGTCGGGGTGATCGTCGGCAAGGCGCTCTACGAGGACCGCTTCGACCTGAAAGAGCTCTTCCAAGCCTATCCCGGGGAGCAGGGAGAATGGTAAGCCAAGCGCAATCCGACACACGTCCGGTCGTTCTTCAAGGCAACGACGGCAGCGTCATAGACGTCGCCGCTACAAACCAAAAAGGCGCCAACAAGAGTATCGAGCAGGGAATCCTGTGGGTCGTTAATCCGGTGACCGGCCGCCTTTTGCCCTACGGGGGTGACGCCACCGCATCCACCGGGTCGATGCCTGTGGCTTCGCTTGCCGAGCGCAACGGCTGGTATCTTGCCCGCGTGTCCCCCGAATCCGGACCCGCCGCCCAGGGGACCAATCGGCACGGCGAGCAAGCCTCAACAGAAGCAGCCGGACCGACGGAAGCCGAAGCGACGGAATCCGCCGGGGACCTCGATTTCTCGGTCATCGACGGCCTGTGGCAGACCATCCGCGAGCGCAACCGCACGCGGCCCGAAGGCTCATACACAAGCCACCTGTTTCGCGAAGGTGAAGACAAGATTCGCAAGAAGACGGGGGAAGAGGCCGTCGAGCTTCTCCTGTCGCGAAGCCCGAGCGAAACGACTCACGAGGCGGCCGACTTGATCTACCACCTCCTCGTGCTGCTGGAGAGCACGGGGCTCGGCGTCACGCCGGTTCTCGAGGAGCTCGCCAAGCGCAACAGTCGACGATAGCACAGGCCCCGAGCTTCGCCGCAGCCCCGCATAGCGGCCTCAAAGGTGCTTGAGGATCGCCGCACCCATCTCATCAGTTGTAACCGGTCGATCGCCCTCGCCGGCAATGTCGCCTGTCCGAAGGCCCTCACCGAGCGTCTTCGTCACCGCATCCTCAATGGCGGCGGCGGCCTCACCGTGCCCGAGGCTGTGACGCAGCATGAGGGCCACCGACAAGATCTGGGCAATAGGGTTGGCCAGCGCCTGTCCGGCGATATCCGGCGCCGAGCCGCCGGCGGGCTCATACAAGCCGAAGCGAGCACCGCCGCTCCGGGCATCTCCCAGGGAGGCACTCGCCAACATTCCGAGCGAGCCGGCGAGAACCGCAGCCTCATCCGAGAGGATGTCGCCGAACATGTTGCCCGCTAAGATGACATCGAACTGAGCCGGATTGCGGATCATCTGCATGGCCGCATTATCCACATACATGTGGTTCAGCGCGACGTCCGGATACTCCTGAGCAACCGCACTCACGATCTCGCGCCAAAAAACCATGGACGTGAGGACGTTGGCCTTATCAATCGAGGTGACGATTCCGCGCCGCCTCCGCGCCGCATCAAAGGCCGCGCGGGCGATTCGCTCTACTTCGCCCCGGTGGTACACGAGGGTATCGAGCGCCCGTTCGTCGTTACGCTCCTTCGGGTCACCGAAGTAAATTCCGCCGGTAAGCTCGCGCACAACCAGAAGATCAATACCTGACCCGGCAATGTCCCGGCGCAGCGGGGAGGCATCCACAAGGTCGGCGAATACGCGGACCGGTCGCAAGTTGGCAAAGAGATCGAACTCCTTGCGAAGCGGAAGCAGTGCCGCGCGTTCCGGCTGTTCCTGCGGCGGTAAGGTTTCCCACTTGGGACCTCCCACCGAGCCGAAGAGGACGGCGTCACTCCGACGGCACAACTCGAGGGTTTCCGCCGGAAGGGCGCCGCCCGTCTCATCAATAGCGGCCCCGCCGACCAAGCCCCCTTCCCGAACGACATCAATGTCGAAGCGCGCCGCCGCGGCGTCGAGAACCGCCAGCGCCTGCTCCATGACCTCCGGACCAATACCATCCCCGGGGAGAACTGCTATTCGAAATGTAGCCATTACTGCTCCTTTGACGTCCACGGTACCCGAGAGCGGCGGCGCCGGTCCAGTCGGCGTCAATAGGGCATGTGGTTCATGAGCCGCCACTCGGCAAAAAAACCGGGGGCGCGCACGGACTCTTCGGCGGACACGTGTTCCGCGACGCCCTCGTCGGCGGTGTTTTCGTCGGCGGCGCCTTGGTCGACGGTGCTCTCGTGCCCCGCGGTACCGTGTTCAACGCTCCCTTCTTCGGCGAAGAAGGTCGCTTCGACATGGCAGTGGAAAATACCACAGTTCGAGGCCTTGATCACCGGCATCCACTGCTGCTCCGGGCCCGCGAAGCAGGCCTTCAGGATCCATTGCATGAAGCCTGCATGAGTGACGGCGATAAGCGTCTCCGCCCCGCCGTTCGCAGCGTCGATGAGGTGGTTCCAAGCGGTCACCGCCCGAGCATAGAGGGATGCAATACGCTCCGCCGCCTCCACGGCCTCCCAACTGTGAACGCGAAAGGCACCGAACGCTTCCGGCGTCTCCTCGGCTATCCGGATCAGACTCTTTCCCGCGAATACGCCGGCATCCAACTCTATGAGCTCGTCCATGATCACCGGCTTCGCAACGCCCGCTTCCTCGGCAATGAGCTCTGCGGTCTCTCTGCAGCGCGAGAGTGGCGAGCTGGCCAGGTACGCCGCGGCGCTACCGACGGTCAGGCGCTCGGCAAAGAAGCGACCCGCCGCGCGGGCGTGCTCGCGACCGAGATCGGAGAGTCCGAGATCCAAGCGCCCCAGGATCTTACCGACGCGGTTTCCTTCACTCTCGCCGTGACGTACGAAGTAGAAGTCCGCAGCCCGACGGAGCCGGCGCAAGTCGAGGCGATCCACACCCCGATCAGCCCCGCCGTTCGGCCCGTCATTGCGGGGATTAGTAGCGGAGGACAATGTCACCCTCGGTGGAATCATCGTTGTATTTGATCATCAGAGTTTGAGAGTTGCTGTTGTAGTGGCGGCCCTTCACGTAGCGCTCAAAGCTCGGATCGTTACGCCAGGACTGGCCGAAGAGAATCATGTCGCTGAAGGGGCGCACCCCCTGCACAATCAGGTAGTGCGTTCGGTTGGCGGGATAGGAAACGGTAAACCGATACGCCGAACCCGACACGGCGACATTCTCGATACCCGCGATCGTGTAGATCCAGCGATCTCTCCCGAGCTCCGAGAAGAGCGATACTTGCCGTGGATACGAGGGGTTGTCCGATAAAAGCGGATACACCTGCTCGGGGCCACTGGAACCACCCGTGCCCTGCAACTCCCCGTCGCCGAGGTAGAGGGTGGTCGGCAAGAAACCGGTTTCGTCGGTGAAGGCCAGCGCGGAAACGACGAGGTTGCGTCCAAGGCGCACAAACGACTCTTCATCTCGTTCCAGCCCCATGTGCTCGGCAATCACGCCGGCATGGATCGATGCAAAAACATCGACCTGCCCGGGGCTCGACTCCAGGTAGAAGCGGTCTCCTACCCGAACGACGCGGGGGACGATCTCGTCCTCCAGAATCGATTCCACCTCGGCAAAGACCTCCCGGCTTTCCTGATTCGGCAAAGGCGAGAGGACGGCGTTATGGAGCAGCCCAATAGCTTGGAACCCGTCCAAACTCCGGTAATCCAATTCCGACACGAAGTTGATGATCTCCCGATACAACTGAGATGTGCCGCGGTCGATCGCAAACTGTACGAGGTCCGGGCGGTTGAAGAGGTCCAGGTCACGCCGGCGCGCCATATCGAGTAACTCCGCCGTCCGTTGACGGTCGGCCTCGAGAAAGCGAGCCCGAACATCCTGCAGGTTTCCTAGGAAGGGCGAAGACAAGAGGCCGACGGCGTCGGGGTGGAGATCCGCGGCGCGACGCATATCGCTCACGGCGGCGGTGTAGCCGCCACGCTCCCACGCTTCAGCCAAGACCGCTGTAAGAATACGCTCATCAAACACCGGAGAGCCGCCGCGGACGCTCCACGTTCCGGACCCGGGGTTGAAGCGTCGGGATCGCCACCCTTGGTAGGCGGCGCCGATATAGCTGTCGAGCCGAGATTGGTAGCGATCGTCGGAGATTGTAAACTCATCATCGGAGAACCACTCCAGCACCGCTTGCTCCCGCGCAGTCACCGCCGGCGTGTAACGAGCGGTCTGCTCGCCGCTGCGCGCCGCCAGCTCAAGGCGGCCGGCCTCGACGTTCACGCTTCCCCGAGGCGGCGCGGCCAGGAAAAAATCGCCTTCAGCCGTCTCCACGGAGGCGAGCGCCGGCCGCTCCGCCCCGGTGATCGTCGCGTCGGCGCCCGGACGGAAGGGAACAATGAAGCGCCGCTCGACACTCTCACTGCTCAGTGCGCTCTCGGGCACAATGCTGCGAATCTGGAGCTCCTGTATATCTTCTCGAAGCAGAAACGCCAGGCGCAGGCCGTCCTCGAAGGTGATGGTAAAGCCTTCCTCGACCTCTTCAACGGCCTGCGGGGTGAAGCGGCGGCTCTCGCTCTCGCCCTCACCGCTAGATACGGGTTGGAGGGTAAGTGGGCGGGCCTCGGTAAAGGGGAACTCGAGCCCCCGGTACTCCACAATAACTTCTCGTAGACTGTTTTCATCTTGCGGTGCATTTGAGCGGGTCCCGTTCAGCACAAGCGGACCATTACGAAGGGTAAAGCGCTGCGTACCGGCGAATTGCAGAAAGAGCAATAACACGATGACTCCGACATAAACCACCGGAATCCCGAAATATGCGCGACTAACTCTCTTTTTCATTATATTTGAGAGTGTAGCAGGGCCGGATCGCCCACATCAAGCTCAGTGCGAGCGTTCATACTTGTCCACCAAACGGCCGGCCAGACGGCCCGACAGCACCGCGAGAGGCATGCCGCCACCGGGGTGCGCGCTACCGCCGGCGAAGTAGAGACCGGGAAATGCGCGGGCACGGTTGGGATGCCGGGAGAATGCCGCCCGGCGGGTGTTCGAGGCAATACCGTAGAGACTTCCCCCGGTGCTGTCCGTCCTCGATTCGATCTCCGCAGGCGTGAGGGTATCCTCGACCACAATGTGAGCGGCAACATCGGTCCCGAGCTGAT
>CAYFQV010000027.1:7095-10980 GCA_964345195.1 uncultured Spirochaetaceae bacterium | reverse complement strand
TCCGGAAAGCGCCGATCGAGGCCCCAGTAGAAAACGAAGCCGGAGGAGGAGGGTTCCAGCCGCCGGTAACGCTTGGCGGCCTTTGCCTCGGGCGCGCCGAGCAAATGCTCGTAGGTGGTGAGCACATCCGCGTTGGATACGACCGCATCGTAGGCCGTGTCCTCGCCGTTCACACGAATGCCGCTTACCCGGGAACCCACTCCTCCAGCCCGGCGGCCCCATCTTCCTCCGTGCCCGTCCTCGGTACGGATCGCGTCCACTGCAGTGTTGTAGTGCAGCTCTACACCGTGACGCCCGGCCAGATCGGCAAGCGCCGTCGGAATGGTGTAGATGCCGCCGTCCACCGCGTAAGCCCCGCGGTTGTATTCAACGTGCTGAATGATATTCAGCGTTGCCGGCGTTTGATATGGACTCGATCCGTTGTACGTCGCGTAGCGGTTGAAGAGCTGCCGGAGATAGGGCGATGTGAAGAAGGAGGCGTTCGCCTGATCCATGGTCCGAAAGGGATCGATTCCGAAAATGCGCTTGAGCGAACGCCGGAATCGCGGCGAGCGCAAGGTTTCCCACTCGTGTAGACTGTGCTCGAGAAAAACCGACCCGGCGATCTCATACAAACGAGCAACGTAGGCAAGGTAGGCATGAAGCTGCCGCGGGTCCTCGCCGAATGTCCGGAACATGCTTTCGGCCATGGCCTCATGGTTCGCCACAGTGCGAAAACGCGTGCCGTCGGGCCAGAAGTAGTGACACAAGGTCTCGAGCTTCGTGACGGGAATGTGATCGTTCCGGCGCTCACCCATGAGCGCGAAGAGCTCATCCAATACCTCCGGAAGCGTGAGAAGCGAGGGCCCCGTGTCGAAGCGATACCCTGCGACGCTGTTGGTGAAGGCCTTACCCCCGGGTCCCGACTGCTTCTCGAAGACATCCACCTCCCAGCCCCGAGCCCGCAGAACAATAGCGGAGGCAAGCCCCCCAAGCCCGGCGCCTACCACGGCAACGCGGCCGGGCTTGTCGCGTCCGTGACCTCTCTCACTCACAAGGCGATCTCCTTACAGTAGTGTCGGTCGGCATGGCACGTGAGCGCTACTCCGCTCCGGCAATTACATCCCGGTAGAAATAGAAGCTATCCTTCGGGATTCGCCGCTGCGTCTCATAATCGCAGTACACCACGCCGAAGCGCTTCGTATAGCCAAAGGCCCACTCGAAATTATCAATGAACGACCACAAAAAGTAGCCGCGCAAATCAACTCCTTCTTGGATCACCCGACTACAGGCGGCCAGATGGCTTCGCAGGTATGCAATGCGGTCGTAGTCGTGGCACGCGGTGCCGTCCTCGCTGAGCGAATCCGGCATGGCCGCGCCGTTCTCGGTTACATAGAGCGGGATTCCACCGCTGTAGTTGTACAGGCTGCGCAGATGCCGAGCGAATCCTTCCGGGGTAATCGGCCATCCCATCTCGGTCTGAGCTTGATACTGCGGTACGAAGCGAAACTCCTCGGCTGCGTTTGCATCGAAGCGGACGGCTTCCTCGTGATAGAAGTTGATGCCGAGGTAATCGATCTTCTGGGCGATCACGTCCATGTCGCCCTCCTCGATCGGCATCTCGGCACCGGGCACGGCGGCAAGGTGTCGCTCCGGATACCCACGGTTGAGAAGCGGATCTATGAACAGCCGCGTCGCCAGATCCATGGCGCGGTCCGCGGCATGGTGGTCTTCCGCATGCGCAGTGGCCGGCCGCGGCGTGGCGGCGTTCACCGTAATACCGATGGGCGCAGACAGACCGCTATCGCGATACCGCTGAAGCGCCAGTCCATGACCGAGCAACAGATGATGCGCCGCCCGGTACGCCTTCGCGGCGTCACGGTAGCCCGGCGCATGGACCCCGTCGAGGTAACCGAGGATGGACGAGCAGAAGGGCTCGTTCAGGGTTGCCCACATGGCCACGCGGTCGCCGAGGGCGTCGAACATGAGATCGGCGTAATCGGCAAAGCGGTAGGCGGTGTCTCGAGCCGGCCACCCGCCGGCGTCCTCGAGCGCTTGCGGGAGGTCCCAGTGGTAGAGAGTCGCAACCGGCTGTATGCCGGCTTCGAGGAGCCGGTCGACAAGCCGACTGTAGAAGTCAATGCCCTTCTGATTCACACCGCCGGGAGTGGCGGCACCCGAGCTTCCGGCGGCACCGCCGTCCGGCAGAATGCGCGGCCAGGCGATCGAGAAGCGATACGCCCCGAGCCCGAGCTCTTTCATGAGATCAATGTCTTCGCCGTAGCGATGGTAATGATCGGTTGCGTCGTCACCGGTGGATCCGTCGGCAATCTTCCCGGCTGTGTGACTGAAGGTGTCCCAAATGCTCCGACCCCGACCGTCCACGCGCGCAGCACCCTCTATTTGGTAGCTTGCGGTTGCCGCGCCGAAGAGAAACTCCTTCGGGAAGCTCAGACTCGTCTCCCCACTGACCGTGGAAGCCCGAATGGCCTCCATCCGCTGTTCCGCACTCATAGTTACCTCGCTTATTCAAGCTTTGTTGCTCGTGGTCCGGTGCTCGTATTAATGGATCTATTGGATCTCCGCGAGCACCCGCTGAACTACGCTCCGGTGCTGCGGGCTTCCCACGACGCCTGGTTGCGGCGCCGGCCGTTGCGCAGCGCGAGCGCGAAATACCGCCTCGTCGGGAACGAGGATGCTGTAGTCAATCTTGGTCCCTAGAATCCGAGATACCGATGCGTCGATACGGTCTTCGCTCAGGCGGCCACTGTGCACAGCCTCGATCACGGCGGTGTGTACCTCTCCGGGAGAAACCGGACGCAAAAGAACATCTACCCCCGCCTCAATGGCTCGGAGGGCGGCCTCCTCCGGCGTGTGACGGGCGGTCACCGCTCCCATGGTCAGTGCATCTGAGATCACAAGCCCCTCGAACCTCATGCTCCCCCTGAGCAGCTCGTTCAGAAGCCGCCCGGAAAACGTTGCCGCCGAGTCGTTTCCGGTCACCTCCGGCAACGCAATATGGCCCGTCATGACCGCCGGCGCTCCGGCATCGATACCGGCTTGAAACGGAACGAGCTCAACGCGCTCCAAGCGCTCGAGATCGTGGGGAACAAGCACCGGTGCGTTGTGGGTATCGCCGGCAGTGTCGCCATGGCCGGGGTAGTGCTTCAGCACCGCGCACATACCCGTATCTTCGAGTCCCCGGACCGCTGCGGCAACAAAGCGGCTTACCATGGAGACATCACTTCCGTAAGCGCGACTGCCGATGACTTGATTGTTGGGATTGGTCAGAACATCCGCTACCGGGGCGAAGTTCATATTGAAGCCGAGTGCCCGCAGCTCCCGGCCCATGACCCGCGCCAGGTCGTAGGCCAGGCTTTCGTCGCCGCTTTCACCGACCCGCCGCGCGCTCGGAATGGAGGTTGCCGGCATCTGCGGGTCTCGGGTGAGGCGGCTCACCACCCCTCCCTCCTCATCCACGGCCACGAAGAGCGGGATGCCTTGATCCTCCTGCAGTTCATGGATAAAACCGCGAATCTGCTCGGGGGTGTGGATATTCTCGGTAAAGAAGAGGAGTCCACCGGGCCGCACGGTCTCAAGAAAATCGGACAGCACGCGGCTTCGTCCGCGCACATTGGGGCCTGCCACATCTCCTACCGCAGAGACGATGAGCTGTCCGACCTTCTCTTCAATGCTCATGTTCGCCATCAGGCTCGCGACAAACTCATTGCGCCGGCTGCGGAAGTGGGAGTCCGGACCCTCCGGCGGCGCCGGAGTCACCGCGGCGGGATCGACTTCGCTACGCGCGGGGCGGTCTTGCGACAGGGCGCGTACGGCAAGCATAGCGCCGTCCGGGACACCGTCGTCGCCGGCGTTGTCCCGGTCTGCCGATGCAGCTTCCTCGGC
>CAYFQV010000027.1:0-6995 GCA_964345195.1 uncultured Spirochaetaceae bacterium | reverse complement strand
GTGTGCCGGGACCCGAACGCGGCCACGTTGGCGGGAGCTTCTCGTAAACGCGACTGTAGTGTCGTAGCAATTTCTGAAAATCACCGTATCTATTTCTATACAGTTGACGCGACGTCTGCGAGACCAAGCTGCCGGCAGCCGGCCATATACTTTCATGGGCGGGAATTACCGAACCCCTACGAAATCCGCTTAACTGGCATGTCTCTTGCTACCAGAAGCTGAAGAAAGGCTTCGGTAAAAGCTGCCGTAGCGCCGTCAAAATAGCACGAAGGAGCGTCTGTGACAATCAACAACATCGTAGCGCAAGGACGCGCGTCATCCCGCTCCGCAGTCCGACAGACATTTCCCGGTGGCGGGATCGCCGCCGAATTGCAGACTGAGCTCGTACGTAAGTCGATCCATATGCTTATAGCGGTCGTCCCGCTTGTCGCGAGCGTCGTCGGCGCGGGGGTAGCCTTGAGCCTCCTGGCCGCCGGCACGATCTTCTACGCGTACGCCGAAAGCCTCCGCCGACGCGGGAGCCCGGTGTTCCTCGTGTCCCAACTCACGGTCCTGGCGGCACGAGAGCGGGACGCGGAAACGTTCGTGCTCGGCCCCATCACACTTGGGCTCGGCGCCATGCTTGCCCTCATCCTGTATCCCGCACCCGCGGCAAGCATTGCCATCTACGCCCTCGCCTTCGGCGACGGACTGGCAAGCGTGGCGGGCAAAGCCTTCGGGGCGTTGCACATTCCGGGCACGGGCGGAAAGACCCTGGAGGGAAGCCTCGTCGGCTTCACCGCGGTGTTCGTTATCGCCGTCACGATAACCGGTGCTCCGTGGATGGCCTTGATCATCGCAGCGGCCGCAGCCATGATCGAGCTCATACCCGCCGGTGATGCCGATAACATCATTCTCCCGACCTTCGTAGGCCTCATTGCCGGCCAGCTGCCCTTATAGGCCGCGACACTTCGTTCGTACCGCCGTGCTGCGCCACTGCACAATCATAGCGCACGGGCCCGCCGTCTACAGCGACTCGCCCTTTAGGATATCCACAAGTAGAGCGCGTGGAGCTGGCGCCAGAAGACAATCACGCCGACCAGCACGAGACCGGTGCCCACAATCGCCCACAGCGCTCCCGCCGCGTAAAACAGCAACTCGTTGCCCGTCGTAACGGCGACGATTGCGCCCACGAGCACGTAGTATCCGCGATCGTCATTGGAAAAGCGGGCATAGAGAAAGTTCGAGATTACGAGAACGTTGAGCACAATGGCGACGACCTGCACCGTACGTTGATTGCCGATTGGGTTGAGCAGATTCGGGTACACCACGGTGGGATCGACCGGGACTGCGTAAGCGAAGGCGAACGCAATGAGCGCGGCGATACTCACCGCTGTACCGGTACGCTGATACTCCACCCCGACCGCGTAGAGACTTGAGCCCAACAAACAAAAGATCCCAAAGGCGTGGGCGAAGTATGTCAGCCGCGTCGTCGCGATCGTCAGAAAGATGGGCAAGTCGGCAAAGTAGTGCACAACCTGCAAGAGACGAACGGCATCCATCGGCAAGGTTAGAAGAAACATGGAGAAAAAGAACATCTCCGGTGCGGTCGTACGACGAAACTGACGAGCCACCAGAGCAAGGGCAATTACGGCGAACCAAGCCGTGAGGATGGCGCGCCCGGCAATCCACAGTAGGGCGTCGGGATCGGACGGAAAGCGAAAACCAAGCCACAGAACGTCGGTTCCCGTCGCTATCGTCGAAGTTACCGCCGTTATTGAGGCAAGATCTTCGAATACCGATGAGTATAACCAGACGGTAACCGAAGTGGCGGCGCCTGCCAGGAGGAATGACACCGCCATACCAAATCTGAGAATCGTGTTGCGCGTCGACAGCGTCATTGGCTAGAGTATAGCAGAATCGCTTGCTGAAAAAACCTACAGATTTGCGCTCAGCGCTCTATACTGTACGCTCAGCGCTCGATAATCATAGAAGAGGGAGGAATCATCATGCGTAAGCGCTCGTTTGCCGTCGCCGCGGTTTTTCTGATTTCCGCACTGCATCTTTCCGCGGGTGATGTAGCGTCGTTCGTGAACCTCGGCTTCTCGGAGGATTCACGCGTGTTCATGTTTGCCCAATACGGTATCGAGCGGGAAACCTCACGGCCTTTCGCCGAGATCTTCACCGTGGATGTTCCGAATAACGTTTTCGTCGACAACGGCGTGCGTCGCCGCAGCTTCGACATGGACCTGAATCCCGGCCAAAACGGATCAGGCGCCATGTACACGCTTCTCGGTGACAGCCAAGACCTTATCGAACGCCACAACATCGACCACCTTTCCCCCGGACGCATTGTGTACCTGCTCGTCAACGGTGACGAGCCGAAGTCCGACATTCAGTTCCGCGACTTCAACACCGGAAACCGCTATGAAATCTCCCTGGTTCAGGTTTCCGAAGGTGAGGGAGAAGATGCGCGGGCATCCTTCCACATTCAACTTACCGTCGTGCGCGACGACGGCAGCGTCGACGCCTTTACTATCGGGCGGCCGGGCTATTTCCGCGAGGGCGTGTCACGCTATCGGATCGGCCAGGTGTTCCTCTCCCCGGGCGAGCAATCCTTGGTCTTCGTCGTCCAGAAGGAGTACCAGGAGACGGACGGAACGACCATTCGCTATATGGTCGAAACGGCATCCTTCTAACACTCGTTGACACAGCATTTTTCATGCCCGTACAATGCCGCAAATTTCTTCGACGCGGGCGGTTAAATGGCGGAACGAATCACTCCTCGAAACGAAAGCTACTCCGATTGGTACGTGGACGTTGTCCTCCAGGCCGAATTGGCCGATTACAGTCCGGTTAAGGGCACCATGGTCATCCGTCCCCGGGGCTACGCTCTGTGGGAAGCCATGCGCACGGCCCTGGACAACATGTTCAAGGAAACCGGTCATGTGAACGCCTACTTCCCGCTCCTCATTCCCGAGAGCTTTTTGCAGAAGGAAGCCGAGCACGTAGAAGGCTTCGCCCCGGAGCTCGCCGTGGTCACGCACGGAGGCGGTGAAGAGCTCGAAGAACCATTGGTCATCCGACCGACGTCGGAAACCATCATCTGGAGCATGTACAAGAAGTGGATCCAGTCCTACCGAGATCTCCCCCTCCTGATCAATCAGTGGGCAAACGTCGTACGCTGGGAGAAACGAACGCGGCTGTTTCTGCGAACCATGGAGTTCCTCTGGCAAGAAGGTCACACCGCCCATGCCACCGCCGAAGAGGCGCAGGAAGAAACCCTGCGCATTCTGGATGTATACCGCCGCTTTGCCGAGGAATACATGGCGATCCCGGTCCTCACCGGCGTAAAGAGCGAAAGTGAAAAGTTTGCCGGCGCAGTGAACACCTACGCCATTGAAGCACTCATGCAGGACCGTCGCGCCCTCCAAGCCGGCACCTCGCACTTCCTCGGGCAGAACTTCGCCAAGGCCTTCGACGTCACCTTCCAGTCCCCCGCCGGCGCGGAGGAGTACGTATGGGCCACATCCTGGGGCGTATCCACCCGCCTCATCGGCGCGCTCATTATGGCGCACTCCGACGACAGTGGACTGGTTATTCCGCCCAAGTTGGCACCGACCGAAGTTGCCGTCGTTCCCATCTTCAAGAACAAGAACAAGGCCGATGTCATGGCCTACGCCGACAACTTGCACCAAGGTTTGAAGGGTCGCTTCCGTGTCGTCTTTGACGACGATGAAAACAGCTCGCCGGGCTGGAAGTTCACGCAGTGGGAGCTGAACGGTGTTCCGGTCCGGGTGGAAGTCGGTCCGAAGGATATGGAGAAGGAACAGGTCATGCTGTCCCGGCGCGACACCGGTGAGAAGCAGCCGGTTCCCGTCGGCGAAGCCCCCGACGCCATTGCGAAGCTTCTCGAGGAGATCCAGCACGGCCTCTACCAGCGTGCAAAAGAGTTCCGCGACCGGAACACCGTCGAGCTCGACGACTACGAGGCGTTCAAGGAGTTCTTCGCCGATGACGGAGGGTTCGTGGTCGCACCGTGGTCGGGATCACCGGATGTCGAGGCCAAAATCAAAGAGGACACCAAGGCAACCATTCGCGTCCTCCCCTTCGGTAACGAGCAGGACGCCGTCGGCAAGAGCTGTATCTACTCCGGAGAGCCCGCGAGATACATGGCGGTCTTCGCGAAGGCCTATTGAGATCATCTTTGAGAGGGCCGACCTAACACGGAAAAGCTCCCACGGCCGGCGCAGCGTGCGGCGGGATGTGGTAAACTCTAAATGTATGAAGCGGGAGATCGCAACCGGAGTCCAAAGCGCGCGGCGCACACGAGCTTTTCTCGGGCCCGCCGCCCTTTTCGCAGCCATCATCCTTTTCCTCGTGCCGGGTGCGCCGGCTGAGGCTCTGACTCTGGAGGCGCTTTCCTTTCAGGGCGGATACGTGTGGGTGGGCAACGGATACCGCACGGATGAGAGCGGCCAAGCCATTCAAGGCAGTGATGTCAGTCCCATCAAAATCGCCGGTTCCGCCGGCGTGGACGTGAGGGTATCCGAAAGCCTCTACTTCTCCCCCCTTGCAACGCTTCACTACGGCGAGTACCTGCGGGCGGAGGGGCGAAAATCGGTCCCGACGCAAATCGAGACCGGCGGCGAAGTCGGCGACGTTGCCGGACTGCTGACGCTGCTCGTGGCGGCACCGTGGCTGTATCCGGTGGAGATCACCGAGAAATGGGAACTGCGTCTCGGCGGAGGGCCGACGCTCAACTTCCGGATACCGGTGAACAGCATTGCCGGAAGCGCCGGGCCGGTGGTTGGTCACTTCTACACGGCGGCCCGCTTCATCTCCCCGGAAGCGTGGATCGGTGCCGGCTACGCGTTTCGCGACAACATTGACATCGGCGTTACGGCGCGAACCCTGATCCCGCTTCACAACCTCTGGGCCGACTATCCCGTGCCCTTTTGGGACGAGATGCAGATCCTCTTGTCGGCACAGGTCCGCGTTGCCGTGGGATCAAACGAAGTCGAGTAGCTGAAGCCGCCGACGCAAACGCTCGGAAGAGCCGACGATCTGCATCACGAAACCCGCGGTCATGATGTCCATGAACACCCCTAGACTCGTGAGAATGGGCAGTGCGGGTAGGAGGATCAAAAACACCTCTTCCATACCGCGTCCGAACGCCCCGGCCAACATAGAAAGCCCCACCAAAACTCCGGTTGCCGGCGCCCCCCCTAAGAGGAATCCAATACCGAAGCTCGATAGCATGACCCACACCACCTGGCCGAAGGTGATCTCCAAAGCGGTGTAGGACTGTAGGATCACGACAAAGCTCGCAGTCGTCACCAAGGTGGTCCCCGCGCGACCGAATACCGCCGCAAGGGACACCACCGCCGAGCCCACGGAGCGACGCATGCCGAGATTCTCCCTCCCCATGCGGACCAAACTCGGCGTGGCAAAGTAGACATCCCCGGAGACAATCCCCGTCAGGGCGGGCGAGAGCATGCCGAAAACCCACACGTAGGGGTTCTCCCGCCCGACAAGCAGGTAGAGCAGCAGGGGATAGATAAGAAAGACCACGGTGACCACGCTGATGCCGAGGATCAGAAACAGCTGCGTGAAGATCTGAACGTCGTTGATCTCCCGGACTTGGAAAACCAGATACGCGGTTACGGCGATCACGCCGACGGCCAGAACATCGACTATGAAGGCGTTGATGCGGTAGAAAACGCGGTTCAGGCCTTCGAGCGTCGCAGAGAGCGTTTCAGCGTAGGACTTTTCATAACTCAGCGCGACTCCGAGTACCAACGCCGCCAGCACAACCGGCAAGAGGAACGATCCCTCGGCCAGAAGGGCCTCGAAGAAGTTCCGCGGAAAAACGCGGGTCGCCAAGTCGTAGGCGTTGACCCCGTCAACGGCCGGCGCCTCCTGGAAAATCGGCGGTATACGCCCCGGAGCCAAAACCATGACACCAGCTGCGCCAATCAGTGCGCTCACGAAGGAGGTGGCCGCAATGAGCCCGATCGCCTTTCCGTACACCGAGAGAACCTTCTGGTCGGCAATGAGCTCGGTGGTCCCCATGAGCACGCCGAAGAAAAGTAGGGGGAAAAGACTATATCGGCCAATGCTTATCACGAGAGACGAAATGCGGGAGAACAGCTCAGCTGTATCTCCCCCGTTCTGCGGAAGATACAGCGCCAGCACCACACCAATCGCAATGCCGGCGAGAAGACGCATCCAGACTTTCATGGCGCAAACGATAGCGCGTTTATGAAAGCGCGGTCAACGCAGCGACAGCAGCCCGCTCTTACCGGTATAGCGAAACCACTTTCCGAGACCTCGCTTGGTGCCGGCGGCCGCGTTGTCGAACACGAAGCGGGCAAACTCACCGGCATCCCCGCCGCCAAAGGC
The DNA here is from genome assembly GCA_964345195.1 of uncultured Spirochaetaceae bacterium. Classification (GTDB taxonomy): domain Bacteria; phylum Spirochaetota; class Spirochaetia; order DSM-27196; family PWMO01; genus CAYFQV01. The sequence goes on along the minus strand of CAYFQV010000027.1, from coordinate 611 downwards.
GTAGCCGCGTACCGAGACCGCGGTGCCCTCCGCAGCCAGAAACAGCGAGTCCCCCAGGGCATTGAAAGCTCCCATGGCCGTCGCATCCAGGGGAGCCAGGGCGGTATCCGGCACCACCGAGATCAGGATGATGCTGCCGGCCTCGCGTTTCTCGAAGGCGGCCATGAGCTCTTTGAGCATGAACAGCCTTCCCTTCACGGCTGCATCGATGGTCTGTTCAATGCTTCCGCCGCCGGTCTCCGCAAGCGCCTCGGTATGACGGGCGGGTTGATAAACCACCACGGCGGCGTTCAAGCCGCCGTCCAAATTCTCACCTTTCATGACGGCACTTCGCGCGCTCACGAGCGAGCGCGGGTTCCACGGGACGGTCTGGAGGCCGGATTTCTCCCATTCCACACCGCTTCCCCAATGGTCACCCTCTTGCGCCTCGGTGGCGGTCAAAACCACATGGTAGTCGTTCTCCGCCGCCGCGGCGGCAAGCTCGCTGGACAACGGGGAGGTCTGGGCGGCAATGAGCACGCGTCCACGCATGGCGAGTATCGTAGCAGCGCCCCACCGTCGGGTCAACTTTGAGGTATCTAAAAGCTTGTTGATTTGAATTCACAGAGGTC
>CAYFQV010000026.1:3193-28026 GCA_964345195.1 uncultured Spirochaetaceae bacterium | reverse complement strand
GCGGTGGTTGTGGAAGCGGGAGAGGACGCCGCGGATAGGCATATCGCCGAGCGTGTAGAAGCGAATGATCTTGTTGTGACGCGGGATCTACTCTTCGCGGAGAATCTCACTGCGCAGGGGCTTACGGTGCTGAATGATCAGGGAGATGTGTTTACCGCGGAGAACATTGCCGAGCGGCGCTCAATCAGAGATTTTATGTATGAGATGCGCCGCAATGGAGATCCGGCGCGTCCGGCCGCGGGTCGAATCACCGGGGCGGATCGCCGCTCCCGCAACCGGGGGAAACAGGATCTGCAGTCCTTCGCCAACGCTTTCGATCGAGAGCTCACAAAACGCTTGAACAGCGACTGAATCGGTATTAGATTATCCATATAGAATTCCGGAGTAAAGAGGTAAGCAATTATGAGAACAACGGCAGTTACCGACGGGGTCTATCGCCTTTCCGCGAACGTCGACAACATCAAGTTCGAGGGAATGTGGCCCATTCCGAACGGCATCTCCATGAACTCCTACATCGTGAAGGGGGAAAAGGCTGCAATTGTAGACGGTGTCTGCGATTGGGACGGTGTGCCGGAGACCTTGTACGAGCAACTGGATCAGATGAACGTGGCTCTCGAAGATATCGACTACGTGATCATTAATCATATGGAGCCCGATCACTCCGGATGGCTCGAGTCCTTTAAGAAGCTGCGCGGCGATTTCAGTATTTACTGCACCGAGCGCGCGAAAGCGCTCCTGGAAAGCTTCTACAACATTACAAATGACATTACGACGGTGAAGTCCGGGGACACCCTCGACCTCGGGGGCGGCCGAGTCCTGCAGTTCGAGGAAATTCCCAACGTTCACTGGCCCGAAACCATGGCCACGTATGACACGAAGTCGAAGACCCTCTTTCCCTGCGACGCCTTCGGCGCCTTCGGCAGCGTGGATTCCGATGCCCCCTACGACGACGGCCTGACGCAGGAGCAAATCGACTACTTCGAGCGCGAGGCGAGCCGGTACTACGCCAACATTGTTGCGGCGTTCTCCATGCCGACGAAGAAAGCGATTGATAAGCTGGCCAACGTAGACATCGACATCATTGCTCCCGGCCATGGCATTGTCTGGCGTAAGGACCCAATGAAGATCGTCAACGATTACGTACGCTATGCCGGCTACAGCAAGGGTCCGGCAAAGCCGGAAGTCACGGTGATCTGGGGGAGCATGTACGGTATGACCGAGATGGCCGTGCAGCCCGTTGTCGAGGCGATTGAAGAGGAGGGGCTGACGGTCCACGTGCACCGGGTTCCCGAGACCCATACCAGCTACGTGCTACAGTCGGTGTGGGAATCCTCCGGTGTCGTGCTCGGCATGCCGACCTATGAGTACGCCATGTTCCCCGCAATGGCAAACGTGGTCGACGAGCTCGGCAAGAAGAAGGCCCAGAATCGCAAGGCGTTCCGTTTCGGTTCTTACGGTTGGTCCGGCGGCGCCCAGAAGGAGCTGGATCACCTCGTCGAGCGTCACAAGATGAAGTGGGACTTCCTCGAACCCGTGGAGTTCAAAGGTGCTCCAACGAAAGAGGAGCTGGATCTGATTCGGCAACGCGGTAAGGAGCTTGCCCACGCGGTCAAAGAGTGGGCCGGCGAGCCCGAAACGGCGCAGGTCTAAGCGTGCAACGCTAAACGCGCGGCCCTGCTATCGTGGGGTCGCGCAATGGCCGGGCCGCGCGTCGGCTGCCTCTAAAAGTTGAGGTTTCCGACCGTTCGCGGAAAGGGGATGACATCTCGTATGTTCTGCATCCCCGTGACATATTGGACGAGACGATCCAGTCCCAGCCCAAAGCCGGAGTGGGGAACCGAGCCGAAGCGCCTGAGATCCAGGTACCACCAGTAGGCCTCCTTCGGGAGGTCTAGTTCGTCGATACGCCCCTCTACACGGTCGAGTCGCTCTTCCCGCTGACTTCCCCCGACGATCTCGCCCAAGTGGGGCACCAGGATGTCCATTGCCCGGACGGTCCGGCCGTCATCGTTCTGTCTCATGTAGAACGCCTTGATCTCCTTGGGGTAGTCGGTAATGGCGATCGGTCCCCCGAAGTGCGTCTCCGCGAGATAGCGCTCATGCTCGGACTGCAAATCGCCGCCCCAGCTGACGGGGAACTCGAAGCTTTGCCCGGATTGCTCCAGGATATTCACGGCCTCGCCGTAGGGTACACGTGTGATGGGCCGGTCGATCACATGCTGCAGCTCATCAATGAGCCCGGGCCGGATACGCTTATCGAAGAACGCCATATCTTCCGAGCGTTCCCGTAGCAGCGTGCGAAGCAAGTCGGTGATGAACTCCTCGGCAAGGTCAATGCAGCAGTCCAAATCGCAGAAAGCCACTTCCGGCTCAACCATCCACAGCTCGGCCAGATGCCGTGTGGTGTTGGAGTTCTCGGCTCGGAACGCGGGGCCGAAGGTGTATACCCGTTCAAGCGCAGCGGCGTAGGCCTCGAGGTTGAGCTGTCCACTGACCGTGAGATAGCCGGGCTTGCCGAAGAAGTCCGCGGACAGGTCCTCATGGACCTTGTCCGGCGGCAGCGTCGTAACGCGAAATAGCTCACCGGCGCCCTCGGCATCGCTGGAGGTGATCAGCGGTGTGTGGACGTAGAGGAAATCGCGCTCATGAAAGAAGCGGTGGATCGCGTAACTAAGCGTGTGACGGACCCGCGCGACCGCCCCAAATGTGTTCGTCCGGGGCCGCAAGTGTGCGATCTCCCGGAGATACTCGAAGGAGTGGCGCTTCTTCTGAAGGGGATAACTGTCCCCCGGCGCGCCCCCGATGATGCGCAGCCGCGTGCCGTGGAGCTCTACACTCTGCCCTTTCCCAGGAGATGGGACGAGTGTACCCGTGGCTTCTATCGAGGCGCCGGTCTGCAAGGCGTCGAGGGCCTCGTTCAGCTGCGTGGCCGCCTCACCGCCCTTGTCCGGGCCGGCCGCGGATCGATCGAAGATGATCTGGATATTCGACAGACAGGAGCCGTCGTTGAGCTCACAGAAGATCACGTTCTTAGACTCGCGGGTGGTGCGAACCCAGCCGCTGAGCGTGAGGGACTGCTCCTCGGGCGCCATGGCGAGGACGTCGCGTACTCGTAGTTGCTTCATGAAGGCAATGGGTATCACAGCCCGAGTGCCCTGTAAATACATGCGAGAATGGGCTGTCAAGGTGAACGCGGACGCGTCGAATACGCGCCCTCATGCAGCTCTCTGCGTCGCATCGGCGTGACAGCTTCGGCGCTTTTCGTATAGATTGTCGACATGAGCTCAGGTTCCAAAGCATCCGCCGTTGAGCGCACCAGTGATCTCCGCATTGTCGACCTGCAGCCGGTCGTTCCCCCACGGGAGCTGAAAGAGGGCTTTCCCCTCACCGAAGCTTCCGCCGAGACGGTTCTCTCGAGTCGCCGGACTGTTGAGAGGATACTGTCGGGGGAGGACCCTCGCTTGCTGGCAATCGTAGGGCCCTGCTCCATCCACGATCCGGCGGCGGCCCGGGATTACGCCCAGCGTCTGGCTCGGCTGCGCGGGGAGCTGGAGGACCGGCTCTACATTGTCATGCGGGTCTACTTCGAGAAGCCGCGCACGAAGCTGGGATGGCGGGGAATGATTCTCGATCCATACTTGGACGGCACCTACGATATCGCCGAAGGACTGCGGCGCGCCCGGCGGCTTTTGCTCGACATAACCGGCATGGGTGTTCCGGCGGGCTCGGAAATGCTCGACCCCATCGTGCCGCAGTACATCGACGACCTTGTCACGTGGGCCTCGATCGGTGCGAGAACTACCGAGTCCCAAACACATCGCGAGATGGCGAGCGGGCTGTCCATGCCGGTCGGCTTCAAGAACGCCACCGACGGCAGTGTGGACGCGGCGGTCAACGCTCTGGCATCGTCCATGAATCCGCACCGCTTCATTGGTATAGATCAGGAGGGGCGCACCTGCATCTTGGGCACGGCGGGCAACACGACCTCTCACGTGATTCTGCGGGGCGGTCGCGACGGACCCAACTACGAGCCGCATCAGGTGAAGGCCGCGGTGGCGAAGCTCGAGAAGGCGCAGATCGAACCGCGGCTTCTGGTGGATTGCAGTCACGGCAACAGCGGAAAGGACCCCACGCGGCAACCGAGCGTTCTCGAGTCCGTGACCTCCCAACGGCTCATGGGCCGCCGTAGCATTGTGGGCTTCATGATCGAGAGCAACATCGGCGCCGGAAGGCAGCAGATTCCCCAAAACCCGGAAGAGCTCAGCTACGGTGTGTCCATTACGGATGCCTGTCTCGGTTGGGAGGATACGGCGCAGCTGCTGCGGGATACCCACCGGCAGCTGGCCGAAGACCCGTCGTTATCGGCTAGGTGACGCCCTTCTCGACGCCTTAGGCGTTGTAGGTGGTCGAGCTAACGTCACCTCCGCGGCCGGTCCAGTTCGTGTGAAAGAACTGACCGCGCGGCGTGTCTACACGCTCGTAGGTGTGCGCGCCGAAGTAGTCGCGTTGCGCCTGAATGAGATTTGCCGGTAGCCGCTCGCTGCGGTAGCCATCGTAGAAGGCGAGGGCGGTTGCGAAGGCCGGTACCGGAATACCCATTTGGGCTGCCGACGCCACAACGCGGCGCCACGCGGCCTGTCCATCATTTATCAGGTCCCGGAAGAAATCGTCCAAGAGCAGGCTCTTGAGATCCGGCGTTCGGTCGAAGGCGTGCTTAATGTCGCCTAAGAACGCGCTGCGGATGATGCAGCCACCGCGCCACATGTTTGCAATGCTCCCGTACTGAAGGCTCCAGCCGTACTCTTCCGTCGACTCCCGCATCTGCATGAAGCCCTGGGTGTAAGAGATGATTTTCGAGGCCAGCAGTGCTTTGCGGATGTCCTCAACGAATGCATTCTTGTCGCCGTCATAGCGCGGTTCCGGCCCCGTGAGGATTTTGGAGGCTTCGACTCGATCCTCCTTGTGCGCGGAAAGGCTCCGCGCAAAGACCGCCTCGGCGATCAGGGTTACGGGCACTCCGAGGTCGAGGGCGTTGATACCGGTCCACTTACCCGTGCCCTTCTGTCCGGCGGCATCCAGGATGTGGTCCACCAGCGGCGTTCCATCCGTCTCCGTGTAGCCCATAATGTCTCGAGTGATCTCAATGAGAAAGCTGTCGAGCTCGGTCTGATTCCACGCCGTAAAGGTTTTGTGCAGCTCCTCGTAGCCCATGCCCAGGCCTTTGTGCATGAGGTGGTATGCCTCGCCAATTAGTTGCATGTCCCCATATTCGATACCGTTGTGGACCATCTTTACGTAGTGTCCGGCACCCTTTTCGCCGACCCAGTCGCAGCAGGGGTCGCCGTCGGGAGTGCGCGCGGCAATCGATTGGAGGATCTCTTTAACGTGCGGCCACGCCTCGGGGTTTCCGCCGGGCATGAGCGACGGCCCGTGCCGTGCTCCCTCTTCTCCGCCGGATACGCCGGTGCCGAGGTAGAGCAAGCCCTTCTCGGCGAGCTCCTCCATTCGGCGGGAGGTGTCCGGGAAGTGGGAGTTGCCCCCGTCGATGATGATGTCGCCCCTATCGAGATGAGGTAAAAGCGTCTCGATGAAACGATCGACGACCGGACCCGCCTTTACCATGAGCATGATGCGCCGCGGTTTCTTGAGTGAGGCCACGAACTCGCCCAATTCCGCAAAGCCCTGTACGGTGTCGCGGCCCGCCGCCGGTCCCGTGACGAAGTCTTCCATCTTGGACGTGGTCCGATTGTACACGCTTACGGTGTAGCCACGATCGCTCATGTTTAGAACAAGGTTCTGACCCATCACCGCCAGGCCTATCAGGCCGATATCGCTCCGTGCCGCCATACTTGTGCTCCTTTTAGCGCCTTGTATTGTTTTTCGGTTGCTGTTTCTCGGGATTCTTCGGTTGGTGCCGACTCAAGCGATGAAGCCGACTCAACCGACTCAACCGAAGTGTCAGGATAGTTTGCTGGGGACGCAGGTTCAAGCGGGGCGCTTGCTTGATGGTGAGCCTCCTTTTGGCTATCGTGAAGCCAATGGACAATGAGAGCATGACGTCGGGAGCAGGAATAGACGCGCGGGCGAGAAAGGCGCAACAGGCGGCGCGGGAGATGGCGGCCTTATCCACGGAGAGCAAGAACGCCGCCCTGAGCCGAATCGCGGACGCCCTGTGGTCGCAACGGGAACGGATCTTCGCGGCCAACCGGGATGATCTGGACCGGGCTGAGCGCGACGGTCTGGCAGCGCCTTTGGCCAAGCGGCTTCGCTTCCAAGAGAAGAAGCTGCGCGCGGTCATTGACGGCATTCACAAGACCATTGAGCTGGACGACCCGGTCGGTCACATACGCTCGGCGCGGGAGCTCGACGCGGGTTTGCGGCTGTACCAGGTCTCGACCCCGATCGGGGTGCTCGGTATCATTTTCGAGTCGCGCCCGGACGCCTTGGTGCAGATTTCAACACTTGCGTTGAAGAGCGGAAACGCCGTGCTGCTCAAGGGTGGGAGCGAGGCGGCTGCGACCAACCGCATCCTCGCGGATGTCATTACCGGGGCCGGTATCCCCGCCGACTCGATACAGCTCGTGGAGACCCGTCGGGAGGTCGGCGAGATGCTGGCTCTGGACCGGTACATCGATCTCATTATTCCACGCGGTTCCAACGAGTTCGTTCGTCACATCATGAACAACACGCGGGTGCCCGTGCTCGGGCATGCCGACGGTGTATGTCACCTCTACCTGGATGAGAGCGCCGATCCGGATATGGCCGAGCGAGTAGTTCTGGACTCGAAAACGCAATACGTGGCGGTCTGTAACGCCGTAGAAACCCTCCTGGTGCACCGACGGGAAGCGGAGGCCATACTGCCCCGGCTGCTGCGCTCTCTGGAGAATGCGGGAGTGACGGTGAAAGGCTGCGAGCGCAGCAGAGAGCTCGTCGCACGGTCGGCCCCCGAGAACGGCTCCAAAAACGGCGGCCCCGGTATCTCCGCGGCGACGGAGGAAGATTGGGCCACGGAGTACCTCGACATGGTGGTATCGCTGCGTATCGTGGATGACTTAGATCAGGCCGTCGAACATATCAACACCTACGGCTCGCACCATACCGACGGCATAGTGACCTCCGACGCTGAGCGGGCGAGTGTCTTCATGGACCGCGTCGATTCGGCGAGCGTCATGTGGAACGCGAGCACCCGATTCGCCGACGGCTACCGCTACGGCCTGGGCGCCGAAATCGGCATTAGCACGAGCAAGATCCACGCGCGCGGTCCGGTCGGGCTCGAGGGCGTGGTTACCTACAAGTGGCGTCTCGAGGGGGACGGCCACATTGTTGCCGACTATACCGGCGACGGCGCGCGCCGCTTCACGCATCGACCTCTATGAGTGCCCACGAGCGGGACTTCTCTAACGTGCGCCGCGTGGTCGTGAAGGTCGGCACGAACATCCTTGCGCGGGAAGGCCGAGTCGATGTCGAGTTCGTGCGGAACGTTTCTCGGCAGTTGATGGACTTACGTTCGCGGGGGTGCGAGGTGCTCCTTGTGACTTCCGGCGCAATCGGGATGGGCGCGGGGGAGTTAGGAATCGAGCATAAGCTCACCTCCATAGAAACCCGTCAAGCCTGTGCCGCCGTCGGGCAGCCTCTGCTCATGGAAGCCTACCGAAGCGCCTTCCGAGCCGAAGGGGTGGAGGTGGCGCAGGTGTTGGTGACCCGGGAGGTATTCGAGAATCGCACCTCCTATCTCAATCTCCGCAACGCCGTGGAAGCGCTGCTGGATCTCGGCGTCGTGCCGATCTTCAATGAGAACGACAGCGTATCGACCGAAGAGATCGGTTCCGCCTTCGGCGACAACGATCGCCTGAGCGCCTTTGTAGCGAGCAAGGTCGATGCCGACGTTCTCCTCCTGCTGACCGACATTGATGCCCTCTACGATAAAGATCCGCGGTATCACCGCGACGCGGTACCCATCCGAAGGGTCGCGGAGATTACGGGTGATCTCATGGCCGCCGCGGGCGCCGCCGGCAGTCGCCTTGCGACCGGTGGCATGAGAACCAAAATGGAGGCAGTCCGGATCGCCGGTCGGGGCGGATGCCGGGTCGTTCTCGCCCACGGCCGGGAGGCCGACGTTATTCCGCGCATCCTGTCGGGAGATGAAATCGGCACGCTCTTCGAAGCGAAGGCGCGGCTCGGAAATCGGCTTCGGTGGATCTTGAACGCCGAGCCTCGGGGGCGGATCGTGGTTGACCCCGGGGCTTTCGAGGCGATTTACAACCGTAAGAGTCTCCTCCCGAAAGGCCTTTTGCACGTGGAGGGGACCTTCGAAGCCGGGTCGGTGGTGGAGCTTCTTTGTGAAGGCTGTCATGAGGGCAGGGTCAAGTTGGTATCCGGTTTGGACAGTACGGACCTGCGGGAGGTGGCCGGACGTCACTCGTCGGAGGTCTCGGAACGAATTGGTAGTGGGAAGAAAGAGATTATCGCTCGGCCGGAGGACATCGTGTTCCTCGAGGAGACGGCGCAATCGTGAAGGCAAGCGTGGGATTCGAAGATCTGAGCGTTCGCGCGGTGATCGGCGCGAATGCCGACGAGCGTTCCGCACGGCAGCCGCTGCAGCTGTCGGTCTACATGGACTACAATGCGTCGGCAGCCGTCGAAACGGATCGGATTGAAGATGCCGTCGATTACAGCGTTGCTTCAGAGTTTGCACAGGAGGTTGCCGAGAATGGGAGCTTTCACCTTCTGGAAGCGCTGTGCGGAGCGATCCTGGAGCGGCTCCATGCCGAGTTTCCACAGGTCACGGCAATGGTCGTAGAGGCACGAAAACCCCGAGCGATACCCGGGGCAAAGGCGGCTGTTGCACGGCTGGAGTGGAGTTCCGAAACGCCGAAAGTGCTTGCGGACGGCTTGACTTAGAAACAGCTCGACATAGAAACCGCTTGACACAGGAACAAAGAGGAAATAACTTGCGAGCAATTCAGGAAACAATCCGTATCTCACGGAATACCGTACGTAGCTAGGTAAGGGTTTGGAGGTTACTATCTATGGCATCAAACATTTCCAAGAACGCACGCCGCGAAGGCGCCCATGAGCTGCTAAGCCGCTGGGGCGGCAAGATTATCATGAAGTCCGTCTTCGAGAACGGGAAGATTCGCCACTACGCCGTGTGTGAGAAGACTGGGAACCAGGGGCGTCGTCCCAAGGACCTCATGTAGGAGCCGCTTGGTGGTCGCTGTGACCACGCGCCCTCGCGGGCGTAAACAAGCAGTACCCGCAGTAAAAACTGCGTTCAGGCCGGGGATTCCGTATCTCCGGCCTTTTTTAACCACCGCGCAGAGGCGTGTATGATCCTCTCAGGCAAGCAAATCCGTGCCGAGCTCGGCCGTCACCTTGTCATAGATCCCTTCGATCAAGAGCAGTTAAACCCCAACAGTTATAACCTGCGACTACACCGGGAGCTTGTGTGTTATGAAGCTCCGGTACTGGACATGGCGGCTGACAACCCGACGACCCGTCTCACCATTCCGCGCGAGGGGCTCGAGCTCGAACCGAATCGCCTCTACCTCGGGCGAACCGTGGAATACACCGCCACCGACGGCTACGTTCCCATGCTCGAAGGGCGCTCTTCCATTGGCCGTTTGGGACTCTTCGTCCACATCACCGCCGGTTTCGGTGACATCGGCTTTCGCGGTTACTGGACCCTCGAGATCTTTTGCGTACAGCCGATTCGAATTTACGCGGGCGTGGAGATATGTCAGATCTTCTATCACACGATAGAAGGGGAGTATGATACCTACGCCGCCGGCAAGTACCAGAACAACCGCGACATACAGAGCAGTTTGCTCTACACAGAGATAAACGCCGACCGCACCGGCCGAAACTCTACGCCGAGCGAGAGCCCCGAGGACGGCCTTGATGATTAGCCGTCCCTGGGGCAGCCTCTAACCGCGCTTCTATTCGAGCTTCCAAGGGACACGCCGGCGCCGACGGCGGCTTGTACGTGAGACCCCTTAGTCGGCGGGCTGTTCTCGAGGCGCGTAGACTAACTTCTCTCCCTCGTAGCGTCGATAGAAGCAGCTGCGATTTCCCGTATGGCAAGCCCCGGGCCCGTGCTGGTGAACGAGCAGGAGCACGGCATCTTGGTCACAGTCAACCCGAATCTCACGTATCTCCTGGGTATTGCCGGATTCCTCTCCTTTCTTCCATAGGCGTCCGCGAGAGCGGCTATAGTAGTGAGCGTATCCGGTCGTGAGGGTTGCGTGCCAAGCTTCTCGGTTCATTGTCGCTACCATCAAGACGGTCATGTCCTTATTGTCTTGGGTAACGCAGGTGACCAGCCCTCCACCCTTGTCGAAATCCAGCTCCGCCGGCTGCGCCTGATCCCCGGACGCGCGGGGATGCTCCCGGGAAACGCCCCGATCCGTGCGCAGTTCCGAGCTTCCATGTTGCGCCTCAGCCATGAGCTCCTCTCCCTCGACTCGTCACTGTAACTCCGCCCGAAGCTGACCCACGCTCTTGGGCTGCCACCGCCCCTGTCGCAGCTCCATCCCGTACTCGCCCCGGAGCTTACGTCCAAGTCCGTCATGAAGCTTTCGCGCCGTCCCCCGTAGATCCTTCTCGGGCTGCTCATCCGTGGGATAGGCGGGGTCGTCCAGCTTCAAACCACTGGTCATCAATGTCTCCAAGAGCATCTTCGCCGCGAGGAAGCGGTCGTACTTGTCCACGCCGAACACCAGGAAGTCGTCGAGAATTCCAACAATCTCCCAGGTAACCTGCTCCGCTTGGGAGTACTTACCGGCGTCTTTGTCCTGGTCGGAGAAACGCATGGGCAAATGCTCCACGACGTATTCGAGGTTTGGAACCAGGTAGTCCAAGTTGAAGAGGCCGGTGGCGCAGTTAAAGAGAATGCGCTTGCCCGCTTTCTCCTGTGTGAACACCTCCTCGGCGCTGATAGCTGCGCCGAGATCGGCCGCGTTGAGACGATCCCGCTGGTCTCGGACGAGAATCCCTCCCTTCACGTCGACGGATGTCCGAAAGGAGAAGTCGAAGGCAGCCTGCTTGTCGCTAAGGGCGAGATAGGCTAGTGAAACGGGGTCGATCGTGGCGCCGAGGTTGTCTACGTTTCCGAGGTATACGAAGCGCTTACCGGATGCGTAGAGGCTTCGATAGACGTCTCGAAGAATATCAAAGTTCTGGCCGTGGCCGCCGGGAAGGGGGAGTGTTTCGCCCTGCCGTCCGTATGCGGAGGTGAAGATCTCTTTCGGCCGTCCCTGCTCGGAGTGCGTGTAGGCGGCAATCATTGGCTGCACGCCGGTTTCGGCCCGAGTAATGTCGATGCCTGTGGCTTCCATGAGATCCGCGAGAAGCGGGCTCCCGCGATATGCATCGTAGGCCTCGGCGATTTCTTGGTCGTTGTACACGCTGCTCATTTGGAAAAAGGGCGCCGCGGGAATCGGGCGCCCCGCAGCATCCGCTTCGTTCGTTCCGCCGTTCCGGCCGGTTTGTGTTCCAAGGTGTACGTTGTAACTGAGCACCCGGATAAGGAGTGCTCGCATCTTCAGCTCCAGAAAACTCGGCCCGAAGGAGCCGTCGGGATTCACGAAGGCGGGAGTAAGTCCCTTGGCGCGACCCCGAGAGTGTGCGGCAACGGCTTCGAATGAGTCGCGCAGCAGAGATAGGAGGGGTTCACTGAACTTCGAGTTCTTCTTGGTGTCGGCGTAGCTGGTGGCTGAGCCCCCGTTGAGTACCCCGTATGCGACCAAGGGAAGCAGATGCTCGCCTAAGCGTGCGAGCGCGTCACGGTCGAAAGTGACCGTCTCGTCCTCCCAGCGTCCGTGTTCTTCAGGGTTTTCCGAGGGGAGAAGCTCAGAGAACCGGCGACGAACCTGGTCGCCGGAAAGAGTCAGGGCAACGGGGCCGGTCATATCCACAATGGTGTCTCCGTCAACGGAGGGAATATCGCGAGCCACAACCTTCTCTACCGTGTCGTACGCCCCGGCGTTGTAGTTCTCCAAAATGCGCAATGTGCGGTCAATATCGATCTGCTTCGACGCCATGTCCTGCCGCAGGGCGTCACTGAGGGGGGGTCCCTGTGCCATAGGAGCTGCCTTCCTTGGTCTCTGAATGTATGTCTCAGGCTAGTATACTATGCAGCATTCGTGCCCGGCTAATCCGGCAGGTGTGTGTCGCTCCATCATCATGGCCTCTATCATTGTGGCCTCCATCATTGTGGGCTCTATGATCAGGGTGTCGTCGCTTCCTTGCAGTTTGCCTGTTGTTCCGGTAGCATCCCTCCTCAAGAGGGAGCTCCATTGTATGGATTCAGCGTACCGTCTCTTGACGAAAAGTGACTTCGACGGTCTGGTCTGCGCGGTTCTGTTGACGGAGCTCGGACTCATCGGCGAGATCAAGTTCGTGCACCCGAAAGATATGGAGGACGGTCGTATCGATGTCACGGCCTACGACATTGTGGCGAACGTGCCGTATGTCGATGGAGTCCACCTTGCCTTCGACCATCACGCCTCCGAACGTCTGAGGGTTCAAACACCGGACAATCTCATTCTGGATCCGGCGGCGCCCTCGGCGGCACGGGTGGTGTTCAACTACTATGGGGGAAGAAAGCGTTTTCCCGGAATCTCCACCGAAATGCTTGATGCAGTAGACAAGGGTGATACGGCGCAGTTCACGCGGGATGAGGTGCTGGCGCCGGAGCGTTGGAATCTGCTGAACTTCCTCATGGATGCTCGCACGGGACTGGGCCGGTTTCGCAACTTCCGCGTCTCCAATTACCAGCTCATGCGTGATCTCGTTGACTACTGCCGTGAATACAATATTGAACAAATCCTCGAGATATCCGATGTCGCGGAGCGAGTTCGGGTGTATCGGGAGCATCAACAGCGCTTCAAGGCACAACTGCACGAAGCCTCGACCGTCTACGACAACGTGCTGACGGTAGACCTCCGGGGCTTCAACACGATCTACGCCGGGAACCGCTTCGTGAAGTATGCGCTGTTTCCGCACACGAACATCTCGATTCAGGTCATGTGGGGCTTCAAAAAGCAGAACACCGTCGTCACAATGGGTAAGTCGATCTTCGACCGCTCTTGTGGGATTAATGTGGGAAGTCTGATGATTGCGTACGGCGGCGGCGGCCACGAAAACGCGGGAACCTGCCAGGTCGACAACGACGGAGCGCAGGACGTGCTGGAAAACCTCCTCAACAAGGTGCGAGACATATGAGTACAACCGGACGTATGAGCAACGGCAACGAGGGCACTGGTCGGGGATTTGCGCCGTCGGAGGATCTGCTGAACGCCTCGAGCATGGGTGAGCGGATCGCCCATCTCGAACGGATTGTGCGCTCCGACGGCGAAGGGCTTCGGGAGACGCCCTTCATCGAAGAAACGAACAACCATGTTCACACATTCTACTCTTTCAGCCCCTATTCCCCGACCTACGCGGCTTTCATGGCTCGTCGGAGCGGACTGCAGGTGGTGGGCAGTGTGGATCACGATGCGATCGCCGCGGCACCTGAGATGGTTGCCGCATGCAAGGTTCTGGGCATCGGGTCAACGGTCGGAGCCGAGCTGCGAACGACATGGTACGAGACTCCTTTCGGGTCGCGGAAGATAAACAGCCCGGATGCGCCCGGACTCGCATACGTGGTGCTACACGGGGTTCCGCGGCGCTCATGGCAGGAGTTGGATCGTTATCTGGCGCCAATCCGAGAGGCGCGAAACGAACGCAACCGCTTGCAACTGGAGAATCTGAACCGCCTCATGGATGCCGCGGGCCTCGCCGCGCTCAGTTTTGAAGATGACGTCCTATCCTTATCCCAGTCCGCGGAAGGGGGGAGCATTACCGAGCGCCATTTGGTTTTTGCCGCCGTGCAACGGCTCATGGATCAATTCGACCGCGGCGCCGAGCTCGTGGCGACAGTGCGCGACAAGCTCGGTGTACCCGTCGCCGAGCGGCTCGAGTCGCGGCTTCTGGATAGCGAGAACCCCCACTACGCCTATGATCTTCTGGGAGTCTTGAAAAGCGGCCTCGTGCCCTCTATCTTCGTCGTTCCGGAAGAGCGGGAGTGCCGCCCGGTTTCCGAAGTGGTGGAAACGGCTAGCCGGCTCGGTGCAATCCCGGCTTACGCCTATCTCGGAGACGTCGGGGATTCTCCGACGGGTGACAAAAAGGCGGAGAAGTTCGAAGACGACTATCTGGATGAGCTGTTTGGAGTGATTACGGAGATCGGCTTTCAGGCGGTTACCTACATGCCGCCGCGAAACAGCAAGGAGCAACTTCTCCGCGTCCAGGATCTGTGCCGACGGCACGGGCTCATGGAGATCAGCGGGGTAGACATCAACAGCTCTCGACAGTCCTTCAATTCGCCGGAGGTTCTGCAACCGGAGTTCAAACACCTCAATCGCGCGAGCTGGGCGCTGGTGGCCCATGAGAAGGTAAGCGATTGCTCCCCGGACCTGGGGCTCTTCGCCCCGAACAATCCAATGCGTGAAGCGCTCTCGGAACGAATAGACCGGTATGCACGCCTCGGACGGGCCGTTGATCCGGCTGCTCCCGAGCTCGCCTGCGATGTAGCAAAGGAGATGGCATGGCCGGTATAGGCTTCAACCTCGCATTGCCCGTTTTGCGGGCCCTTATGATAGATCTTGCGCCGACGTCACAAGGGGGCGACCCCCTCGACCGACGCGCCCCCCTGTTGCGCGTTGACGGCCTAGACGGCGACGGAGCGGAACAGTCGGGGTCGGGCGGTGCGGACGCCCGCTTCCCGGAGATCGATATCTCCGACCTCGAGCTTCCCGAGGAGATCTCCTCGACTTTAGTCCCCTCGGCGGAGCTTGACGCGGCAGTCGACGGCCTTGTAGACCGCGCCGCGCCGCTGCTGCGCTCATACGCACATGAAGCGGGGCGTTTGCCACCCGCGCTGCGAATCAAGGAGCTTGGGACCGTTCGGGTATTGCCTGACGAAGAAGCAAATGGGCCGTTTCGTCCCTCCGTCGCGGGCAAGGTTGCGGTGATCACCGGGGGTGCCCAAGGCTTCGGCGCCGCGATTGCCCGGGGTCTTGCTGCCGCAGGTGCGCGACTGGTGCTCGCCGACCTGAATCGTCCCGGCGCGGAGGCCATGGCGCAGGAGCTGAACCGGGAGTACCGGCGTGATACCGCGGTGGGCTTGGAAGTAGATGTAACGAAGGAAAACTCGGTAGCGGCTTTGACGGCACGGATCACGGAGATGTTCGGCGGCATTGATCTGTTCATCAGCAACGCCGGTGTACTCAAAGCGGCGAGCGTGAAAGAGTTCGACCTTCGGGAGTTCAGCTTCGTCACGAGTGTCAACTACACGGGATTCTTCCTGTGCGCAAAGCACAGCTCACGCCTTTTCACGGTGCAAAACCGCGCACGCCGCCGCTCGGGGGATCTGCCGTTTTTCGCGGATCTGATTGAGATCAACTCCAAGTCGGGGCTGGATGGTTCCAACAAGAACGCGGCCTACGCGGGGAGCAAATTCGGCGGGATCGGTCTCGTCCAGAGCTTCGCGAAAGAGCTCGTGGAGGATAACGTGAAAGTAAACGCGGTCTGTCCGGGAAACTATTTCGACGGTCCGCTCTGGTCCGATCCCGAGAAGGGGCTTTTCGTGCAGTATCTCAACACGGGAAAGGTACCGGGAGCCCAGTCTATTGCCGAGGTGAAGCGTTTTTACGAGTCGAAAGTTCCCATGGGCCGGGGCTGTACCGGTCCCGACGTCGTGAAGGCCATCCTCTACGCGGTCGGTCAGCGCTACGAAACCGGCCAAGCCATACCGGTAACCGGCGGGCAGGTCATGTTGAATTGACGGCAGTACTGCGTGTAGGGCGCGGGCTATCCATTATCGCGAGGCTCGCTCCCGTCGCGTCGACGGATCCTGCGGACTATCATGAGTCGTTCGAAGCGGTTCTCTTCACCGCGTAGCAGCCGTCGAATATTGCTGCGGTGGCGGTAGACGATCACGAGGGCAATGGGTAGCGCCACCGCGAGTAGAACCGTCGAAATATCGCGGAGTCCGGCCAGCGAAAGCACAACGGCGATTAGCGGGAACGCCACGGCCCCGCTTATCGATCCGAGGGAAACATAGCCGGTAACGACCGCCACCACCAAAAACACCGCCACGGCGAGCAGGAGCGAAACCGGATAGATGGCCAAGAGCATGCCCGCCGCCGTGCCGACCCCCTTTCCGCCGCGAAACCGCGCGAATACCGTCCACATGTGGCCGGCGACGGCGGCGGTGCCCGCGAGGAGTTGTACGACCTCCGGGTTGATTCCCCCTATCGGCATGAAACTTGCCAGAATCACCGCCGCTGCACCTTTGCCGACGTCGACCACAATACAGGCCGTGCCGGGAACCGGCCCGAGAACTCGGAAGGCGTTCGTGGCTCCGGCATTACCCGAACCGTGCTCTCGGATATCGAGATCAAAGAATAGCCGTCCGACCACAATGCTGGTAGGTATGGATCCGAGAAGGTAGGCCCCTACAAGGGTTCCGGCCAGGTACAGCCACGGCGTCGTGATCACAGCCGCTACTCAGGGGTAATATACGCAATAGCGACGGTGCCGAAACCGGTGTGGGTCGCGAGCACGGGGGCCGCATCCAGGACAAACGCTTCGGCTCGAGGACTAACATGCTCGGAAAGCCGTTCTCGTATATGCTCGGCGGTCTCTCTATTGCGCACGTGAGCAATTGCAAAGTCGGCCGGAGCGTTCGACGGAAGTTTTCGGATAGCTCGTCGGATGAGGCGTCGTACCCCTCCCTTCATCGTGAGAGCGGCGCTGAAGGGTTTTGCCTCTCCGGCTCGGTTCAGCTTGATGAGCGCGACGAGCCCCAAGCGGCCGATGAGTCGACCGATTCGTGGGCTCAAGCGCCCACCCTTTATCAGGAAGTCCATAGTCGGCACCGCGACAATAAGACGGACCCGCTCCACCAGAGAGTGGCCGAGCTCGGTAATCTCTCGAGCGGAAGCACCGGCCTCCACAGCTTCACACAGACGTCGCACAATAAGACCGGTGGCTACCGACACGGCGCGGCTGTCGATCACTTCAATGCGCTCAGCCACGCTCGCCTGATCGGCCTTCGCTTCCGTGCCCGCCGTGCTCGCCGCGCTCGCCGTGCCCGCCGCGTTTGTGGCGTTCCTAGGGTTCGTGGATGGGATCCCTGCACGGGCTGCGTTGATGGTCCCGGATAGCGCGCCGGCGA
Source organism: uncultured Spirochaetaceae bacterium (assembly GCA_964345195.1). GTDB lineage: Bacteria > Spirochaetota > Spirochaetia > DSM-27196 > PWMO01 > CAYFQV01. The sequence continues at coordinate 10,802 of CAYFQV010000026.1, read as the reverse complement.
TTGTGACGGTGATCACGTGCTTGTAGTGCGGAAGAAGCGCGCGGTACTGCTTCCCGAACTCGTATGCAGTCGGCTGCGAGGTCTTCGGAAGTACGTCCGGGTTTTCCTGGAGAAGCTGGTAGAAGTGCCCCGGCGAGAGGCCGATCTTGTCCACATAGCTCTCATTCCCGAAGGTTACGCGCAAGGGGGCGACCATAAGGTAGGGCTTTTCGGCGAGGTCGGCGGGAATGTCGCAAGCTGAGTCCACCACAATGGCGACCTCACCGTGTGCCTGGTGAGCCGTATGGAACTGTTTCTTCATATCGTCGGCTTTCGGCTCGACGACCGCGCCGAATCCGCTGAGGTAAGTAAATACCTCCTCCGGTGTATCGGTATGAATGTGCACCCGCGCGGTGGTGGCTGATCCCGCCACGATAAGGGAATCTCCCATCTCCGCCAGTTTGCCACGAATCTCGGCCAGGGGGAGCTCCTGCCCTTCCACAATGCATTCCGTGCAGTATCGGAAGCTCAACTCTCCATCTTGAAAGCTAAGCGCCGGCTCTTCAATCGTCCCGGTCAGCGCACCCGCCATTGACGCAGGCAGTGCGTCGATGTCTCGGATGCTGCCGCCCGTAACGAACTGATAGATACCTTCAATGATGTGAACGAAACCCAAAGCGCCGGCATCAACAACACCTGCCTTTCGCATTTCCGGAAGTGTATTCCGCGTCTCCTCCAACGCGCGCTTAGCGCTCTGCAGGGATTCGTTGAATGCCTCCTGGAAGTCTTCCGTCCGTTGATGTGCCTCCCGGAAACTCTCCCCCCACTGCTTGATGACCGTAAGAATTGTCCCCTCTTTCGGCGTGGTTATAGCCTCATAGGCGTAGCGAACGGCGGAGTGAACGGCGTCCGCGAAGCGCTGCGACGTGATCGCCATGTCATCCTTTACTTGATCGGCAACGCCGTAGAAGAATTGCGCCAAAATGGCCCCGCTGTTGCCGCGTGCTCCCATCAGTGCCGACTCAGCGGCGGCGCGAGCGGCTACGGCTAGTGAGCGGTCCTGAACGGTACCTACCCCATGTATGGCCGCAGCAAAGGTGCCCGCCATATTGGAGCCGGTATCCGAGTCCGGTACCGGGAACACGTTTACTTTGTTGAGCTGGTCGGTATACTCAGCCAGCCGTTCTCCCCCGGCAATCAGGGCTCGCTTGAAGCGTCGGCCGTCGATATATCCGATATTCATATACGTCTCCTCGTGCGAACGGAGCCGCACCATGCGGCGGGTCTCTGCGCGCGGCGGACCTGGAATGTGTGCTATTCCCTTCGTCCACAAGATACCGCGGAAGCCGGCGTCATGGAAAGCGAGGAGCGGGGGCCGGAACAAGCGAGCGCGACGTAGCGACGGCGGCGAAACGGCCGCGGCGGGGGTCAAACCCCGCCGCGATACCGCCGGAGAAGCTCCCCGCCGGTCTGCACGGTAGATACCGAGTGATCCGGGAGCGGCAGTAGTCGCTCGTGGATTGCATCCAGAATCCACTCCTTCTGCGGAAAGAATGAGTCCTCCATCTCGAAGGCCGGGGTAATCCAGTTACGGGACCCCACGACCACCGGTGGTCCATCCAGGTAATCGAAGGCCAGCTGGGATAGGTTCGAGGCTATTGTGTGGAGGAAGCTGTTGCGGTCCACGGCATCCGACGACATGAGGATCTTGCCGGTCTTCTTCACCGACTCTAAGATCGGGTCCATGTCGAGCGGGTTGAGGAAACGGGCATCAATGACCTCGGCTTCGAGACCGTAGCGATCCTTGAGCTCATCCGCCGCCTCGAGTGCGCGGTACAAGGTGGCGCCGATGGTCAGAATGGTGAGATCCTTGCCCGAGCGCCGAACGGCGGGCACGCCCTCGGGTATTTCGTAGTATCCCTCGGGAACGCCACCTTCGACAAAGGTCTCCCCAATGTCGTAGAGACGCTGGCTCTCGAAGAAAACGACCGGATCGGTGCCGCGCAGCGCGAGGTTGAGCATCCCCTTAGCATCGTAGGGGGTGGCGGGAAACATGACTTTCAAGCCCGGTATGTGTGCCACCAAGGATGTCCAATCCTGAGAGTGCTGGGCGCCGTACTTGCTACCCACGGACACGCGGACCACCAGGGGCATATTCAGGACACCCGCGCTCATGCTCTGCCATTTCGACGCTTGATTGAAGATCTCATCCCCGGCACGCCCCAGGAAGTCGCAGTACATAAGCTCCACGACCGCCCGTCCGCCGGAGAGGGCGTAGCCGATACCGGTCCCTGCGATTGCTCCTTCGGAGATCGGGCTGTTGAAGAGACGGTGGTAGGGCAGGGCTTCGGTGAGTCCCCGATACACGGCGAAGGCGCCGCCCCAGTCCCGGTTTTCCTCTCCGTAGGCAACCATGCTCGGGTCTGTGTAGAAGCGGTGCAGCATGGCCTCGAAGAGCGCATCACGGTATGCTACGACGCGCATCTTCGAAAGCTCCTTACCGTTCTCATCCAGGGCAAAGCGCGCCTTCCGTGAGATCTGCTGAACGCGGGGGTTCTCCTCCTGCGAAATGAGCGTCTCGACCTTGCGATTCTCCATCTTTTCAGTAGGCGTATTGGAAAACATGACCTCGCCGATGAACTCGCCGTTTACCCGAGGAGAGACATCCGTGGGAACCGCCAAGGAAAGGGCGCCGGTGATATTGCCGATGATCTCCTCTTGGTAGTCATCGAGCTCTTTCCGGCCTGCAATGTTGTTTTCGACCAGATACTCACCGTAGCTCTTAACGCAATCCGCGTCTTCCCAGAGGGCGATCTCATCCTTGGTGCGATACGAGGAGGCGTCGCTCGGGGAGTGTCCCGAGATTCGATACGTAATGGTGTCCAGCAGTACCGGTCCGTTTCCTGCTTCCAGAATCTCGCGTTTGCGCTTCACTGCGTCCGCCACGGCGAGGGGGTTGTAGCCGTCGACGCGCTCGGCGTGCATGGCGTCGGCGTTCACCCCGGCGCCGACGCGGGCCAGGACGCCGAAGCCCATGGTCTCACCGGCGGTCTGGCCTCCCATACCGTAGAAGTTGTTAATGAAGTTGAACATGATCGGTGGGCGACCGCCGATTTCCTCCGGCCATAGCGACTTGTACTGATCCATGGCGGCGAAGGTCATGGCTTCCCAGGTAGGCCCGCAGCCCATAGCGGCGTCCCCAATGTTGGCAATGACAATGCCGGGCTTGCGGTTCACTCGCTTATAGAGAGCGGAACCAGTTGCAATATCGGCCGAACCGCCGACGATTGCGTTGTTCGGCATGCTACCGAATGGGGCGAAGAAGGCGTGCATGGAGCCGCCTAAGCCGCGGTTAAAGCCGGTTGCACGTCCGAAAATCTCCGCCATGGTGCCGTAGAGCACGAACTTGCGGGCGAGGTCCTGAACGGAAGTAGCGCTCTTGTCGTCGATCAGGCGCAGAATCTCACCGTCGAGGTAGCCCTCCATGACGTCCTGCAGCTCTTTATCACCGAGCTTGTCGATTGCGGAGTAGCACTTCGCAAGAATCTCGCCGTGGCTGCGGTGGGAGCCGAAGATGAAATCATCGATCCCGAGATGAAAGCTCTGTCCCACCACGGTGGATTCCTGTCCAATGGATAGGTGGGCCGGACCCTTGTGATTGTATTCAATGCCCCGGTAGGCACCTTGGGTCTTTATCTCATTCAGCATGCTCTCGAACTCTCGAATAGTGAGCATGTCGTAATAGACCTTCTTGAGTGTATCTTTCCCGTAGAGTTTGATCTCCTTGCCGGGATCGGACGTGTACTGGTTGATGGGAATGTCCGGCGGTGAAATGGTGCCGCCCTTTCGGACTTCATGTGGGTTGATAACGATTGACTGTGGCATGTCGCGCTCCTCTTACTCCTTGTGTAACCTTTTGTGCTGTGCTTGTGGTGTGGCTCTTTATGCCGTCTCTATATCCATTGCCCACGCAGCATCTCGGATAATCTCCGAGATAGTGGGATGGGGAAAAATCACTTCCCGCAGATCCTGCACCCGCAGTTCCGCCTCGATTGCCGCGGCGATACCGAATATCAACTCGGAGCTGCCGGTGCCCATGAATCGGCCACCGAGAATCCTCCCGCTGCTGTGCTCGGCGACAAGCGTCGCCTCACCGCGCTCATCCGGATGCTCCGCCAGATAGCGGCCGCTCATGCGCATGGGCACCGTCGCGCTCACGGCGTGGATCCCGCGTTCTTCGGCCTCCGCCGCCGTGAGCCCGCAGCCGGCGATCTCCGGTCGGGTGTAGATAACCCACGGCACGGCCTCGTAACGCATACGCGGCACGTAGCCAATGCCGGCGGGATCGCCGGGAGGGATCGCCGCCGCGGCGAACTCCTCCGGGAACATGTCCCCCACGGCGACATCCGCCATTCGGTACGCGGCATGAGCCAGGAGTACGCGGCCGGTAACATCGCCGACGGCATACACTCCGGGAATGTTCGTGCGCATATGCTCGTCGACGCGTATGCCGTCGGCATCGAACTCTATACCGACCTGCTCGAGACCAATGCGCTCCACGCTCGGACGGCGCCCAACCGACAGGAGGATCCGGTCCGCCTCCACGCTCTCGTCTCCGTTCGGACCGCTCAAGCGCAGCTTGTTGCCTTCGATCGCGGTGACCCGGGTGCCGAGCTTGAAGCTGACCTGTTTCATCTCCTTACGGAGCGCTTGTGCCGTCCGCGATGCAACCATCGGGATCACTTCGTCGAGCATTTCGATGACCGTGACCTCCACTCCGAGCATGGAGAAGAAGGCGGCGAACTCCATACCAATGTATCCTCCGCCGATCACGGCGAGGCGACTGGGCATCTCCTCGAGACGGAGGATCTCCTCGCTTGTCATGACCGCATCGCCGTCGATGCCGGGAATCGGAGGCACAACGGTGTGAGAGCCCGTCGCAATGATGACGTGCTCGGCTTGGTAGCTTTGTCCTTCGACCACAACCTGCCGGGCTTCGGTCAGCCGGCCGAAGCCATTTACCACCTCGACGCCGGCGTGCTTCATCTGGGAGCCGACTCCCTTGACGAGCGTGTCGACGACCTTGTTCTTCCACTTCACCGCCTTCGGCAGAGAGAAGCGCGCGTCCGTGACCGTCACGCCTATACCTTCACTGTCACGAGCGGCGTGGTACAGCTTCGCGGCGTGCAGCAGCGTCTTGGTGGGAATGCATCCTGCGTTGAGGCACACGCCGCCGAGACGGGATTCTTCGACGAGAAGCACGCGTTTGCCCAGACCTCCCGCGCGCTCGGCCGCCATGTATCCGCCGGGCCCGCCGCCCAATACGATTACGTCGTACATATCTACCGACATATCTACCCCCATATTTACCGACTCCTCATTCCGCAAGGGTGAGCTCGAACTCCGCGAGTGCTGAGCCAAGCGCCTGGAGGAAGCGCGCCGCCGGAGCGCCGTCAATGGCCCGGTGGTCCATGGTCAACGACAAGTTGAGTCCCGGGATGAAACCGACATCGTCGTCGTCACCCCCATCCTGCTTGAACAGTGGCGTGGGCTGGATCGATCCCACGCCGAGGATACCCGCCTGCGGCGGATAGATCACCGGCGTGAAGGAGGTAACGCCGAGATTCCCGAGGTTTGTTATCGTGAAGGTCCCCGGGACCAAGTCCTCTTGAGTCGCCTTTCCGGACTGACAGGCCGCGGCCAGACGTCGGCTTTCCGCCGCGATCTGTGAGAGCGATCGCTGGTCGGCGTTGCGAATCGTCGGGACCATGAGCCCTTTGTCCGTATCCACGGCGAAGCCGAGATGCACATGCTCGAAGCGCCTTAGCGTGTACTCCTCCATGTGGCTGTTCATTTCCGGATAGCGTCGCAGAACCCGCGACACCGCGAAGAGGATCATGTCGTTCATGCTGATCGCGAGGTCTCCGCCGCCGGCGTTGTGCTTCTTCACGATTCCGCGATAGCGGCGCAGTGCCCGCGCGTCCGCCACGGTGTTCAGCGTCAGTTGTGCCGTGGACTGCAGCGACTCGTACATGCGCTCTGCAATCACCTTGCGAACACCACGAGCGGTCTCCTCCGTGTACGGACCTGGATATGTAGATAGGTCGATGCTTCCACCATCCGCCGAACCGTGGTCTCCGGCCCCGGCCGGGGCGGCCGTCTCGCCTCCTTCCGCAGTGGAGCGGAGGTCCTCGCTTCGCACGCGCCCCCCAATGCCGGTGCCCTGCACCGGGGTGTGTCCCGCGCCGGCCGCCGCTGCATCCCGGGCCGCCGGGGTCAAGGGCGCGCCCTCCGCGGCCGCCGCCGCGACGTCACGTTCCACCACGCGCCCGCCGGGACCACTCCCGGTAATGCCGTAGGGGTCGACGCCTTCCCGGCGGGCGCGCCCCAGCGCCCGCGGCGACACGGCGCCCCGCCGGCCCGCCTCAGGACGGTCCGGCGGCGCCCCTTCCCGTGGCGTCGCATCCGCCGGGGCTTGCTCACCCTCGACGGCGTTTTCGCCCGCGGGCCCTGTCTCCGTGCCTTCGCGCTTCTCGTCGGGGAGTTTCGATATCGCCCCGCTGTAGTCTTCGCCGGGCTCGCCGATGACGGCGATCGTCGTCAGGACCGGAACGTCGTCGTCGGCTTCGAAGAAGCGCTTGAGAAGGGTTCCGGAGGCGGTCGCCTCGACCTCGAAGGTGGCCTTGTCGGTTTCGACTTCAACAATCGGGTCCCCTTCGCTTACCGCATCTCCTTCGTTCTTTTTCCATTCGAGGATAATGCAGCTCTCGACCGACTGACCCTGTCGGGGCATGATCACTTCGCTTGCCATGTTTGCTATTTCCCTCCTAAACGACTCGGTGGCTGTGCAGACGGTGTCCGGATTGCGGCGTGCCGGCGAGGCCGACCGCTTCTAGACCCGGTGCACGCGGATGCCGAGCGCCTCCATTTCGTGTGCAGCCTCATCGCTGAGGCTTGTATCGCTTATCACCTGCGCAACCGCGGTGAGGGGCAACACCCCCACGAAGCCGCGGCGCCGCCATTTGCTGCTGTCTGCGAGAAGAATCGTCTCGTCGGCGTGGGCCGCCATACGCTTTACGACCTCCGCGCCTTCGAGATGGTGCGTCGTGAGGCCGTGCAACGGCGAGAATCCGTCGGTTCCAATGAAAGCGTAACGAACGTTGAAACGATCAAGGTGCTCGAGCGCCTGAGGCCCTACGAAGGACTCGGTAGACGGCCGAAAGTCCCCTCCTGAGAGTATCAAGGAGACCTGCGGATTCGCCCGGGCGTAGGGGAGGATGAGCGAGGAGTTCGTAACAACACTGATATCTCGTTTGCCGAAGAGGTAGCGGCCAATGCCGGCCGTGGTAGTGCCGGCCTCGATCATGATGGTGGCGTTGTCGCTAATCAGCTCGGCCGCGCTCTGTGCAATGCGGTTCTTCTCCGTGACGAAGCTTCGTTGGCGTTCGAGGATCTCCGGATGAAAAGCCGGGTTCGCGCCGCCCCAGGTCCGGAGGATCATGCCTTTTTCCGCAAGGCTGTTGAGGGTTGAGCGGACGGTTACCGAGGATACCTCGAGGGCTTTGCTCAACTCCGTTACAGATAGTCGGGGTTCCTCGACAATGAGGTTGAGAAGAGCCTGCTCTCTGTC
>CAYFQV010000026.1:1428-3093 GCA_964345195.1 uncultured Spirochaetaceae bacterium | reverse complement strand
ACGGCGTACGCGCGCTTGGCTTGCTCGTAGAAGGCGAAGCGCTCCACCTGTTCAAAGTTCGTCCAGTTCGGCTCGTAGCGTCGGATTATCGACTCGTAGTCCTGCCAAATCGGTGGCGGCGAATGGGCGGGATCCGCTACTTCCATGACGAAGACCGGTCGTTGCACGAAGCTATCCAAGGGGTAGAGTTGCAGTATCGCGTCCAAGATCTTCGTGACGCCGTGTCCGTCCAGGCGGACCAGGCGTTGTCCATAGTTTGCCGCCGGGAAATTTCCGTCACCGATACACAATTCATCTCCGTGGCCCATCTCCATGAGAATCTTGAGGAGATCCGGGGAGAGTATTGAGGGAATGTTCTTAAGCATGCTGTGTCCTTTTCCTTGTCCGCCGTGGTTTCGGCCTGCGCGTGCGGGCCGAGGCGCAGCGCCCGGTTCCGGCTCGCCGCCGGATTCCCGGGCGTGTCGCGCACTGTTTCGTGACGCCGTCAAGACCCTCGGTACAAGGGCCCGAAGTTCTCGCAGGCTCGGAAGTCGGAGCCCTCCAAGTCCATCCCAAAGGCCGTCCAGCTGCTTGGCCGGAACACCGTGCTCTCCTCGACGTTGTGCATGTAGACGGGGATTCGCAGCATTGAAGCCAAGGTGATGAGGTCGGCGCCGTAGTGCCCATAGCCGATAGCCCCGTGGTTCGCTCCCCAGCTGAGCATGACGGAGTAGACGTCCCTGAATCGGGCATTGTCCACCAGGCGAGGTACGAACCAGGTCGTCGGCCAGGTTGGATTCGTGCGTTGATCGAGCAGCCGATGGATATTCTCCGGGAGATCAACCGCCCAGCCCTCCGCTATCTGGAGCGCCGGTCCCAGTCCATCGACGATATTGATTCGCGCCATGGTCACCGGCATCTCCCCGCGGGTTACGTACTGGGATGAGAAGCCTCCTCCACGAAAGTATTCGGTTACTGCGGGATGCCAGGTCGTTGCGTCGAGGCACTCTCCGGCCTCTTCGGCGCTAATCTCCCAGTACGGCTTCATTGCCGGCACGCCGTCTTTCAACTGCCGGCCCGTTCCGTCCAAGCTTGCCGGCCCGGAATTGATGAGGTGGATAACGCCGTCCTTCGCCCGCTTGGTGAGCTCCTTGCCGGCAACGCGTTTTACCGACTCCGGACTCCAGTAGGTGCGTACGTCGGCGAAAATCTGCGCGGTGTTCGTCAGGAGATGTCCAAAGACCATGGATGTGGCGTTGAGGTTGTCGTTCTCAGTGGCGAGGATATAGGGCTGTCTAATTCCGTTCCAGTCGAAGGAGCTATTGAGGATTGCCTCCATGAAATCGCCGTTCGGCATGAAGTCGGTCCACTGCCGTTGGCCTTGAAATCCGGCGGCGACGGCGTTGTGGCCCATGGCCTCCTCTTGCCATCCGAGCTCCGCCAGGCGCTCATTGCCGACCATGAGATCCCGGGTGATCATCGCCATCTTGACGCTAAGCTCCCAGTCTTCGTCTTTTTGCCCGCGGCTACGCTGGGCGTCGGCCGGATTGGGATCCTCTCCTTCTCGACAGTTCTCCTTGGTCCAGGCCAGGGCACGCTCAAACTCCTCGGAGTCGTAGATGCCGAGTTGAAGGCGCCGTTGGATTTCGCTCATATCGACATACTCATTGCGCATGCCGAGATAGT
>CAYFQV010000026.1:0-1328 GCA_964345195.1 uncultured Spirochaetaceae bacterium | reverse complement strand
TTCGGAATATTGGGTGTCATGTCCATAGTCTCGGACCCGTAACACCAACACGGGGTCACCGTGATGCTGAGCCCCACGTTTTCCTGCTCGAACTTTTCTTGACACTTGGCCGCTTCAGCCACGCCGCCGATGGTGGTATCCGCTATCACCGTTTCGACCGGAAGGCCGTTTGAGTGCCGCAGCGTGTTGCTGATGAGCGCCGCGGTGCGGCGAGCCATTTCCATTGTTTGGTCTTCTAAGCTTTCACGGACACCGCCGCGTCGGCCGTCGATCGTCGGTCGAATCCCGACCTTCGGGACGACGCCGTGGAGTCGTGAGTGCGGTTCTTGTACGCGCATGCCTCTAGTGTTCGCCATTATTATCTCCTCCTCAATGTGGATTGCTCGCCATTATAGGCCTCGGCTCGGAGCGCCGTCAAAACGGCGCGGCTTCACCAAGCCCCGCTGGTTCTGATATATTTTATTCGAGCCCTCAAAACGCTGTATAGTAAAGGAGTAAGTGGAATGATTGATAAGATTAAGCAAGCACTCGGCGAGGACGCCGACGACCTTCTGAGCTACCAGGCGAAGGTACCGAAAGATCGCCTCCACCTTCCGGGCCCTGATTTCGTCGATCGCATATGGGTGCACACCGATAGAAGCTCGAACGTCCTGCGCAATATGCAGACGATTTTTAACACCGGACGTTTGGCGGGAACGGGTTACGTCTCCATTCTTCCGGTTGATCAGGGTATCGAGCACTCCGCCGGTGCGAGCTTTGCGCCCAATCCGGACTACTTTGATTCCGAGAACATTGTGAAGCTGGCCATTGAAGGAGGCTGCAACGCCTGCGCTTCAACCCTCGGTGTAATGGGCTCGGTGTCGCGGAAGTACGCGCATAAAATTCCCTTCATCGTGAAGCTCAATCACAATGAGCTGCTCACCTATCCGAATACCTTCGATCAAATCCTCTTCGGCAACGTCGAGCAGGCGTTCGACATGGGTGCGGTTGCCGTGGGCGCGACGATTTACTTTGGCTCTCCCGAGTCGAACCGTCAGATTGTCGAGATTTCCCGCGCCTTTCATCGGGCCCACGAGTTGGGAATGGTAACGGTGTTGTGGTGCTATCTCCGGAACAACGCATTTAAGACGAAGGACGCGGACTACCACCTCGCCGCGGACCTCAGTAGCCAAGCCAATCACATGGGCGTCACAATTGAAGCGGATATCATTAAACAGAAGCTGCCGAAGGTGAACAAGGGCTACCAGGCCATGAACATGGGTGAATCGAGCTACGGAAAGATCGATGACCGTGTCTACAGCGAGCTCACCTCGGACAATCCCATTGAC
>CAYFQV010000025.1:27843-29795 GCA_964345195.1 uncultured Spirochaetaceae bacterium | reverse complement strand
CGACAACGACAACGAGGTACGAATCCTCAGCCTTAGCATCATCTACCCCGACGGCGACCCGAGCGAGCTCTTTTAGCAGCACCGGACTCGGCACCGGGCGCGGCGCGGCCCAGCTCTCCGCCGCGGGGCCGCTCTCCGCCACGGGGCCGCGCCCGACACCGGCATGCACGCCCATTCCTGCCTGCAGCGCCGACAGCCCGGCGCGGATACTTGATAAAGTATATTGTTTTAGTTAAGTTTTCGGGCAGGAGGTGTGACCATGTTTGAGTTTCTGTCACAACCCTGGCCCTGGTACATTGGGGGGCCGCTCTTGGGGCTCATGGTTCCGCTGCTCTTGTTCATTGGGAACAAGCACTTCGGAATCTCCTCCTCACTGCAGCACATCTGCACCGCCGTTTTCCGACCGCGTGCGAGATACTTTCGCTACGACTGGCGGGACAAGGCGTGGAACCTGTATCTTGCGGTGGGCGTGATTCTCGGCGCCGCAATAGCTGTGCTGTTTCTCGACGGGGATCAGGCACCGGGAATCGGCGCCGAAGCGCGCAGTCTCTTTGCCTCCTGGGGTCTGGGGGAGGCCCGAAGCCTGCTGCCGCCGGAGATTTTCGCGCTTGAGAACATTGTAACTCCGGCCGCGCTTACCGCGGTGCTTTTCGGGGGTTTTCTCGTCGGATTCGGCGCACGCTACGCCGACGGCTGCACCTCCGGACATGCAATCATGGGACTGTCCCTCCTCAATCTCGGATCGCTGGTGGCCGTCATCGGCTTCTTCATTGGCGGTCTCATTGTTTCACACACGGTCGTGCCCCTGCTCATGGGCATGCTCTAAACGGAGTGAGTATATGACAACGGATACAAGAGAGCACAACATACAGACCCAAACAGTCGAGCGCGCCGACGGCGAGCGGGAGGGCGGGCACGGCGGCGCGGGATTCCTGAAGAATCTCAGCTTCCTGGCAATCGGCATGTACTTCGGCATTCTCCTCATTAAGGCCGAAGTGGTGTCCTGGTACCGCATCCAGGAGATGTTTCACTTCCAGGCCTTCCACATGTACGGCGTGATCGCTAGCGCGGTTGTGGTTGGGGCGCTTTCGGTGCTGATCATTCGGCTATTCAAGCTCAAAGCCTTCGGCGGCAGGGAGATGAACCTGAAGGGGAAGCCGTTCAACAAGAAGGGTAATATTCTGGGCGGTACTATCTTCGGCTTCGGCTGGGCTCTCACCGGCGCATGCCCGGGGCCGCTCTACGCACTCTTCGGGGCCGGCTACTGGACCATCCTACTCGCCCTCGGCGGCGCCGTTCTCGGCGCCCTTGCCTACGGCTACGCCCGACCTCATCTCCCGCATTAGCGCGCCGTGCAGTCGTCCGCAGCGTGCAGTTGTCCGCAGCGTGCACGCGCCATACTTTATAGAGCAGGCTGTACTCAGCTGGAGGCAAGCAAATGAAACGACGTATTCTTTTCCCCATATCTCTCGGCCTTGCGCTGCTTTTCGTCACCCTACCCCTGGCCGCGCAGAGCGACTCGGATAGTGCCGGCGACGACACGGCATCCGCGTACTTTGCCGGTGGATGCTTCTGGTGCATGGAACCCCCCTATGACGATGTCGACGGCGTCCTCGAGACGATCTCCGGATACAGCGGTGGAGACGTCGAGAACCCCAGTTACCGTCAGGTTGTTGCGGGAGGAACCGGACATCTAGAGGCGATTCGCATTGTCTACGACCCGGAACGGGTTTCCTATGAGGATCTCTTGTACATCTTTTGGCGCAATGTTGACCCGGTCGACGCCGGCGGCCAGTTCTGCGACCGCGGGGAGTCATACACTACCGCCATCTTCTACGCAAACGACGAACAGCGCCGGCTCGCTCGGCGCTCCCTGCGGGAGATTCGCGGGCGCTTTGATCAGTCCATTGCCACCGACATTGAAGCTCTCGACGAGTTTTACCGTGCCGAGG
>CAYFQV010000025.1:18078-27743 GCA_964345195.1 uncultured Spirochaetaceae bacterium | reverse complement strand
GATCAGTCCATTGCCACCGACATTGAAGCTCTCGACGAGTTTTACCGTGCCGAGGAGTATCACCAGAACTACTACCGGAAGAACTCGGCACGCTACTCCTTCTACCGCGCGAGCTGCGGCCGGGACGCCCGCCTCCGCGAGGTCTGGGGCGAAGAGGGCGGCACGCACTCGGTGCCCCAGGAAGGCTGATCGCCGGAGGGCGGGAGTGTATGGCCGTCGACGAGAAGCTGATTGATTACCTCTCGGAGTTCGTTACGCCCGAGCGTCGCCGACGCATGGAGCAGGCGCTCGCGGAGCGGACCCGCTATCTCACGGTGGTGCTCGAAGACATCTACCAATCCCACAATGCAAGTGCCGTACTGCGTAGCTGCGACGGCTTAGGGGTTCAGGATGTCCACATTATTGAGAACCGCAATCGCTACCAGCTCAATCGGGATGTCGCACTCGGCACATCCCAGTGGCTCACGCTCTCGACCTACTCCGAACAAGAGCACAACACCTTGGCCGCCTTTGAGACGCTTAGGGGACGTGGGTATCGGATCGTGGCAACCGCACCGCATCGCTCCGCCTGGAATGTGCAAGAGATCCCCATCGAGGATGGGCCGATAGCCCTGGTTCTCGGAAACGAGCTCGACGGCTTGACCGACGTCGCCTTACAGCACGCGGATGAGTACCTGCGGATTCCCATGCGCGGCTTCGTCGACAGCTTCAACATCTCCGTTGCCGCGGCCCTATTCACGCACTTTCTCAGTTACCGGATTCGCGCGGCGGGCCTTCCCTGGCAGTTGAGCGCCGAGGAGCAGCAGGAGATCCGCCTGGCCTGGCTCCGGCGGAGCGTGCGCCGCGTCGAGTCCGTAGAAGCGCAATATCACAAGCGTTACGCGCACAGTGGCGGCTGAGCTGCCACGCGTATACATGCGCGAATACAGGCGTGCATGTGCGCGAACAGCCGGCGTCAACGCAAGCTGGACCACACCTCCAGCTTACCCTTGGTACGGCGGATAACCTCGTTCGTGAACTCGTCGGTCTTAGCCGAGCCGCCGAGGTCGGAGCTGCGGTGACCGTCGTATACCGTTTCGAGGGTCGCCTCGTAAATTGAGCGGCTCGCCCGGCCGGCGGCACTCCCGGCGACGAAGCCCAAAAGCGCCGCCACGGCGAGTATCATGGCCATGGGGTTTGCAACGTTTCGGCCCTGCAATGCGGGGGCGGTCCCGTGCGGCGCCTCGGCCATGACACTTGCCACCTCTCCGTCCTCTCCCACCCCGATCACCATGGACTCGGAGCCGGCGATTGATCCGAACATCTGGAGAACCATATCCGACAGCAGATCACCGTCCCGGTTCAGGCTCGGAATGACCAGCGGCTCTCCGGAGGTAGCGAGCAGCAGCGCGAAGGTTGCATCTATCAATTGGGGCTCATAGCGCACGTCGGGGTAGCGCTGCGCAGCGGAGTCCAGCTCTTCCTTGAACATACCCTCGTAGACCGGACTGACCGTGAACTTGGGACCGCCGAAAACCTTCGCGCCGGTTCGGCGCCCGTGCTGAAAGGCGTACTCGGCTACCGCCCGGCATACGCGACGAGAGATCTTCTCGGTGCGGTAGGCCGTTTCGTCCGCGCCGCCTTCCGGCCCTTCACGCCACTCCTGGGCGCCGTAGGCATCATCCCGGGCCATGCGGACCACACTGATCGGTGCGTGGACACCGGCGACCGGGATCACGCCGGGGATGCGCCGTCCGGTCCGGAGGATAACATCGGCATTCATCTCCTCTCGGAGAATCTTGTTGGGACTACCGACATCCCCGCTCGCTTCCGGGGTGATGGTTGCCGCCTTCAGAGCAAGCCGATGTTCACGTATGGCTTCGCCGGCCTGATATACGACGCGGTTCTCCGTTTTGCGGCGGTTTTCCAGGGAGAGGTCGAAACGGAGAAGCTCGAGATCGAGCTCTCCGGACACGGCGTCCAGAACGCGGATGGACTCCTCCAAGAGCTCTTGGCCTGTTTGGTCACCTTCCAATACGACGAGTGTTCTGCTCATGTCGGCATCCTACGGACCTAGCGCGGCGCGGTCAACTCGGGCGGCCGGCGCCTGCTCCCGTGGAGGCTCTGTTGACAGCAGCGGCGGATCACAACACAATCCTGAGCATACATCTCATAAGAAACAATAGGCCGGTACGATCGACACGAAAAAATCGTCACCAAAAACAAAAAGGAGACTATCGTGCGAAGACTCATCCTGCTTGCCCTCTTTGCCCTGCCCGCAGTGCCGACCCTGGGGCTCGAGTACAGCGATACGTTTTTCGGAATCAACTTCGAGGGCAATGTCGCCGTTGCTACGGATTCGGGACTATCACTGGGTGAACGCAGTGAGTTCACCCGCCTGAGCGGGGTTTTCACCGTGGGGACCAGACGGACCTTCCCGTTCCGCTTACGATCCGGCCTGGGATGGTGGCCGGAGCACTCGCTCGCCCTCATGGCGGGAACGGAGATCGCGCTCTTCGAGCGTCTAAACCGGGCACAGGCGCGAATGTTCGGCGTATACCTTCTCGGAGATGCAATCCTTTTGGCTCAGGACGGGATCGACTACGACCTGCGCGCCTCCCTCATGCTGCAGGTTCCCGTTACGCTTGCCGGCGGGGTCAGCCTTGGGGCCGGCATAAACCGGCACGGAAACCTACTCGTAAGGGTTTGCACATCGATCGGCGCCTACCCTATACTTCCCGACTAGGAGGAGTAGCCGAGCACGCAACGTTACGAGTACTCAACGTTAGAGGAGAACACGCATGAAGAAGCTAATAAAACTTGGTGTATTGGCCGTGGCGGTACTGGTGGTGCTGTCAGGGTGCTACACCACATTCGCCAGCTCGAATGGAAAACTGGCATACGGAGAGGTCTCCGGATCCTCCCAGGGCGACTTTGAGACCACTGAGCAGTATCTCTACGTTATCCATCCGGCGCTCTTTACCATCGGCGGATGGTCCGGCGCGGAAATCGACTCGGTCATTGAGCCTGAGCTCGACGCCATGGGCGCCAACGCCGTCACCGATCTTCAGATCAAAGACGGTTTCGAGTTCATTGACCTGCTGCTCACCGGGATCGTACCGGTTGTCTCCTGGGGTCGCTACACCGTGAGCGGCGAGGCAGTCACCCAGTAGACATTGACTCATTAATTTGTCTCAGTAAATGGATGACCGATTCCCTTTGGGTCGGTCCCTCTCAAACGGCTATCCTCACGTACATCACCCCCGCTTCCGCGGGGGTTTTGTTTTTGTACGTTCTTTACGGATGATCGGGGCCGCACCACGACGGTCATTTACCCGCCGTCGCCCTGGCCCCGGAAGGCTTCATGAGCTCTGCTTCGGCCGCGGCCGGCCCGTGTGGGAGCCGTCGCGGCCGCGTTGTGTTGTTCTGCAGATGCTGTGGGAGAGCGCTGTTAGAAGGCCCAGCCAAGATTCGCGCCGTAGCGGAATCCGCCGTATCCAACGCCGACCTGATCGAAACTGCCTAGGGTGAGCTGCCAACCCGCGAAGGGCTCCGCAAAGAATCCGGATGTCGCATCCTCACCGAAGGTCCACTTGTAGCCGCTTTCAACGAGAAGCACCGGGAGCACCGAAGTCGAGCCCGTATCCGTGCTGTCGGAATTCCAAGTGGCAATCACCACGCCGGCGCCACCATTAAAGAAGAGGCCGTTCAGCGCGGTGTCCCAGAGGAAGTAACGATAGGAGCCGTAGACGTCGAGAAAGGTATAGCTGAAGCCGAAGATATTACCCGACCGGAAGAATCCGCCCTGTACCTTCGCCGACTGCTGGTCGTCCAAGGCGAGCTCGTAGGCCCCACCAAGGCCGAAGCCGCCGCTAACCAGCCCGGCCAGAAGATAACTCAAGTCGATTTGGACCGCATTCGAGGGATCGTTTCCCTCCGGGTTCACGCCGGGTAGCTCGTCCGGACGCTCTTGAGCCACAAGGCCGGAAACGCTACCCATCAGAAAGACCAGCAAGAGAAGAACCGTCGCAAATGTACGCATGGCACACCCTCCAAAAGGTTTTTGTAATGTTCCGGTGGCCGCTGAGCGAGCAATCGTCCTCGTCTATCTAACAGCTGTTCCAACCTTCCTCGCATAAGACAGCGCCACTGAACAACGTCGCACTCTCTCAGGAATCAGCGCTTTTGTCATCCCAAAACGAAGGGTGCCCGTCGAAAACCATGGGGTAACTGCGCCCACAGAAAAAGCGGGCCGGCCTCGCGCGGGGCTTGCGCCCGCCTGAGCAGGTTTGCGCCGGGACCGGCCCTGAGTATTGCAGGCACTCAGTATTCGGGTCACTGTCACTGCAGCCGTCTACTTACTCAGCGTAGACTCAGTTGTCGCGCCTTGTCGCCAGATACTTAAGCGCGCATTGCCGCCGCTTTCATTGAGGAGGCGGTAGAAGGCGCTCATACTGTCAATGGATTCACCGTTCACGCTCCGGATCACGTCGCCCTGGCGCACATTCGCCTGCGCCGCCGGTGAACCGTCGGCCACCTGCATGGTCACGACACCGTCGACCCGGGTAGACATATCGAGCTGTTGCCGGATGCTGTCGTTGAGGTTGCTCACAACCATGCCGGGCCACAGTCTATCGGACAGCTGTTCCAGCTCCGACTCGGGTTCCCGCTGCGAGATGGTGATCTCAAAACTCTCGGTGTCACCGTTTCGAATGACCTGTAAACGAATGGTCTCGTTCGGTGTCAGATTCCCGATTACACGAGTGAGCTCGGAGGAGTTCTCAATCGTGTCGCCGTTGATCCGGGTCACGAAATCTCCCGGAAGCAGTCCCTGCTCACCCGCCGGGGATCCTTCGTATACGTTGAGAATCAGCGCACCGCCACGGTCACCGAGCTCCAGGTCACTACGAACGTTGGCAAAGAGAGAGGGCTTCGCCTCTGCAATGGAGACTCCCAGCCATCCGTAAATGATCTCACCTTCTTCAATGAAGTCGTTGACCGCCTTTTGCGCAACATTCGCGGGAATAGCGAAACCAATGCCCACGCTTCCCCCGCTTTGCGAGGCGATCCAGGTATTAATGCCCACGATCTCCCCGTCCAGGTTGGCCAGGGCGCCGCCGGAGTTACCGGGGTTGATCGCCGCATCCGTCTGAATGAAGTCCGTGAGGGTCGGCATATTCGCGCCTTGCTGCTGAGCCTGCGCCATGCTCGAGGTACGGCCGAGGGCGCTAATAATTCCCGAGGTCACGGTGGACTCGAAGCCGAAAGGATTACCGACGGCGACCACCCAATCGCCGACCCGTAAACTGTTGGAGTCGGCAAACGACGCAACAGGGACATCCTCGCTACTCGTGAAACGCAGGAGCGCCAAATCCAGACGGGAGTCCCCACCGACCAACTCGGCCTCATACTGACGGCCGTCGGACAGCCCCACGTTGAGCTGGTCGGCCTCTCGAACCACGTGATTGTTGGTGATCACGTAGACGGTATCACCATCCTGCCGAACGATGACCCCCGAACCGAGGCCGCGGCGCGGAACCTCGCGCTGCTCCTGCTCCCGATCCCTAGGAGAAAAGAAGAACTCGAAGGGTGACTGCGGCACCTCAACCATATTGACCACGTTCACCTCGACGACGACGGGGAGAAGGTCTTCCGCCACGTTCGCGAAGGCGTCTTCGAAGCTGCGAAGCTGCGCTTGCGTCGAAGACGTGCCGGATGTTGAGCTCGAGCCTCCGGCCTGAGCCACCTGCGCGCCTTCAGCGTTGCCGACTGCACCGTTAGCTCCGGCGGAACTACCCGCCTCGGAGCCGTTGCCGTTGCTGCCGCAGGCGGCCACCATTGTTACCACCGCCAGAGCGGCAACACCAAGTCGTTTAAGGGTGTTTCCTTTCATTGTTTCAACCTCCGTCCAAAAGGATAGCTAGCCGATTAGGCGTAGCAAATAATCTCTGGGGGTTATTAATGAATCTACAGTAAAACCGGCATGTTACACTATGACAGGTTCAATTATGCAACGAGACAGCTTCACCGATAAAAACTGCTACATTGTGGGGGGATCGAGCGGCATTGGTCTGGCTTTCGCGAAGGAGCTTCGCGCACAGGGTGCCCACCTCCTGCTGATCGCTCGGGACGGCGAGCGCCTGGCGGAGGCCGCCGACTCCGTGGAAACGCTGCCCGGCACCGGCCGGGTGGCTACACGAGCCTTCGACGCGGCGGATGAGAACGCCGCGCTTCCCGCCCTCGAGGAAGCGCTGGAGAGCTTCGGCCCACCGGACCTGTTGTTCAACGGGGCGGGCTTTGCGGCTCCCGGACGCTTCGACGACACGACTGCCGAAAAGCTAGAGGAGTCGTTCCGCGCTAATGTCGTGGCCGGATGGAACGTCACAAGACTGTTGCTTGACCCTCTGCGTGAGCGTAGTGGTACCATTATCAATGTTTCATCCGTCGCCGGGCTCATTGGGGTCTACGGCCTGTCGGATTACTGCACCACGAAGTTCGGCGTGATCGGCTTCAGCGAAGCGCTGCGCCAGGAGCTCGCACCGGAAGGGATTTCCGTGCATGTCTTGTGCCCGCCGGACACGGATACACCGGGCTTCGCACGGGAGAACCGGACAAAGCCCGCCGAGACAAAGGCGGTTGCCGGAACCGCACGGATTGCGACCGCGGAGGAGGTCGCACGCGCCGCCCTCCGCGGTATCCGAGGGGGGCGCTTCCTCATTGTCCCGAGCGCAGCGGCTCGCTTTGCGTATCGGGTGAAAGCTCTCGCGCCGGCGCTCTTCTTCCGGGCGATCGATATCATTATCAAGTGGAGTAGGCGCGGCGCGGAGGCGGCGGCGCCGCAGTTGAACAATCACAAAGGAGAATCCGGGTAAGGATAGCATTATGAGTATTGCTGAACATGGTATTGCAGAAGGCGACATATTCAAGAAGTGTTACGACTTCCGCGAGGCCGCGGAAGCACGCGAGCATGGGATCTACCCCTACTTCCGTCCAATCGAGGCCTATAAGGGCCCCCGCGTGATCTCCGAGGGACGCGAGTTGATCATGGCGGGGTCGAACAACTACCTGGGCCTATCCCTCGACCGACGCTTGCAGGATGCAGCCGAAGAGGTAGTGGAGACCTACGGAACAAGCTGTTCCGGCTCGCGCTTCATGAACGGAACCCTGGCGCTTCACGAGCAGTTGGAAGAGCGTCTCGCGGCCTTCGTGCACAAAGAGCGCGCGCTTTCCTTCACCACGGGGTATCAGACCAACCTCGGCGCAATCTCCGCCCTCGTGGGCCGCGGCGACCACGTGATCACCGACAAGCTCAACCACGCCTCCATCATGGACGGCATCTTCCTCACCATGGGAATGAACAAGTCGGTTAACGTCCACCGATACAAGCACAACAACTTGGAGCAGCTCGAAGAGATTCTCGCGCGCATCCCCGCACACGAAGCCAAGCTGATCGTCACCGACGGTGTGTTCAGCATGGAGGGAGATATTGCAAAAATGCCCGAGCTTCGGGCTCTCGCGGACCGCTACGGCGCCCGGATCTATTTGGATGAAGCGCACGCCATCGGCGTCGTCGGCGAGACCGGTCGCGGCACCCTGGAACACTACAACGACTGGGACTTGGCGGACATCGTCATGTGCACCTTTTCCAAGTCCTTCGGGTCAATCGGCGGCTTCGTTGCCGCGGATCGGGAAGTGATCGACTACATTCAGCACTTTGCCCGACCGCTGATCTTCAGCGCGAGCATACCGCCGGCCAATCTGGCGGCCGCCGCAAAGGCGCTCGAGATCATTGAAACAGAACCCGAGCGAGTGCGGCGCTTGCAACAAATAGCGGATACCATGATCACCGGCTTCACCGAGCGCGGCTTCAATGTCGGCAACAGCGAAACCGCCGTAGTCCCGATCATTGTCGGCGACGATCAGAAGACATTCGCCTTCTGGCAGTACCTCTACGATCACGGCGTATACGTCAACCCCGTTATCAGTCCGGCCGTTCCCCCGAACCGCGCCTTGCTGCGGACCTCCTATATGGCGATCCATACCGACGAAGACCTTCGGACCGTACTGGATGTCGCCGAGCAAGGCGGCAAGGAGCTCGGGATTATCTGAGCTTATCTTAAGGTAACGACTATCTTTCCGCGAACGTGCCCGGTCTCACTCATGGAGTGGGCCTGGGCAACGCCTTCTAAACCTGGAATGGAGGTCGTGTTCAGCC
Source organism: uncultured Spirochaetaceae bacterium (assembly GCA_964345195.1). GTDB lineage: Bacteria > Spirochaetota > Spirochaetia > DSM-27196 > PWMO01 > CAYFQV01. The sequence continues at coordinate 19,549 of CAYFQV010000025.1, read as the reverse complement.
GCAGCAGACCTTCCGCAGCCAAGCGAGCCAGCTCCGCGAGCACGCCGGTATCCGGTCGGACCGTGAAGTACTGCAGTCGGGGCGACGGTGTTCGTTTGCCGCACAGAACAACGTATCGGCCCCAGCGGACCAGCGCGCCGAGCACGTCCGCATTATCCTCGCAGCCGCCGGTATCAATAATCAGGTCTACCCAGTTGAGGTTTTCGAAGGCTCGCTCCGCGCTGTAGTCCACCACCTCATCCGCCCCGATTCCACTGAGATACTCCAGATTACGGGCCGATGCCGAAGCCACGACAGTTGCGCCCTTCCACTTTGCCAACTGCACGGCGATATGCCCAACGCCGCCGGCGGCGCCGTGCACCATCAGTCGGTGCCCCGAGGTGGCCTTACCGGCCTCGAAGAGCGATTGCCAGGCCGATAGACCCGACAGCGGAAGAGCCGCGGCGTCCACGTGAGATAGGCCCGGCGGTTTTTGCAGGAGAGCGGCCGCCGGCGTGCTTACGTACTCAGCGTACGCGCCGGCGGGCCCGGGATAGTTCACCAATCCGAACACCTCGTCTCCAACGGCCGGACTCGTGATTCGTGCGCCCACCGCGGCAACGGTGCCGGAGACCTCCCAGCCAAGCACCGCCGGCAGAGGTGTCAGGGATTCCGCGAAGAGCTCTCCGCGGCGAACACGACAGTCCAAAGGGTTGATCCCGATACTCGCCACATGAATCAACACTTCATCGTGACCCGGTTGTGGGACAGGTACACGCTCGAGATGTAGCTCGTCGAGACCGCCGAATTCGTGTATCCGAACGGCGGCCATACCGGAGTCGCGTCGGCGTTTGCGTCGAAACATAGGGCTCAAAGACTATATCATGAGAGCGTACCGAGGTCGATGTACCGAGACGAGGTAGACGAGGTCGCCGGAATGATCGGCAGCGCTTTCACGGCTTGGTCGGATACTACCCGCCTAGATTCCGGCAATCTCACCCGGGTCTACCTGAACCCGCCGACGCACAGAAAGCCCGCGCGCGGCAGCAAGCACGGCACCAGGAACGCCGAGAGCGACGGCGGGGATACTCAGTCCGAGGGGCACCCCCACCCCGTAGTACCGGGCAAGCACGCCGGCGATCCCCGCAAGCCCCAGCACAATGCCGAGCCACATGAGTGCGGCGATCCGACGTGCCGCGGCTGAGCGCTTCGCCTCGAAGCGCTCCTCGACATATTGAGCCCAGCGATAGGCCTTCTGCAAGTCCAGCTCGTACTCTTTAGCGATCCGGTGGGAAATGCTCAGACTCTCCTCTCCGTGGCGCAGAGCCTCAACAATCTTCGGCATTGCCTCCGAGGCAACGCGGGCATCCCGCTCCCGCTGCTCGCGAATCGTCATAGATCCCACCTAAACCTCCGGTTCGCTGTGGTAGGGGTTCGGCCGCTGCGCCCGAGAGAAGCCGAAGGGTGTGAGGAGACCGAGACCACCGAAGAC
>CAYFQV010000025.1:12928-17978 GCA_964345195.1 uncultured Spirochaetaceae bacterium | reverse complement strand
GCTCGGCGCGACCCATGAACAGCAGTGTATTCACCGCCTGTACGGCTCCGACAAGAAGAAGCAAGCCCCCGATCACCAAAAAGAAGAGGGAAAGTGCGTTCTTAATACCCATAGTGTGCACAATATAGACACACCGAGGCGCAGGGGTGAACCGGCGAACGGCACGCAAGTTCACCCATGTAGCGCAGTCTTTGTCGTCGTGTCGATAATTTATTATCCTGTGGGTATGGAAAATACAGCGGACACCAAGAAGGCAGTACTTGATTTGGAAGGCGCCAACTGCACCTCATGCTCGATTGCCATTGAGCATATCGGCCGCAAGCTCAAGGGCGTCGAGGACATTTTTGTAGATCGTGGAACAAGCACGGTGCAGGTGGAGTACAGCGGCGAGACGGAGGTACTCGACACGATCGTGAACTTCGTGGATCGTCTCGGCTACCACGCCTCTATTCGCAACACCGAAGAGTAGACGGCATGCCCGACCGTCCAGGAAGCGCCCTTGCAACGCGGCCGAGGTGGGCGGCGTTGACTCACACCGGCACGGCGTCCCGCTGAACCGCGGAGGCAAGGCGCGCATTCAGTCGGGAAATCCGTTGCGCCAACAGCCGAGCCAGGAATATGCCGTAATGCGGATTGTCCTTGATCGCGTTGACGAAGGAGTTCTTGGAGATCTGTAGCAGCTGTACCGTTCCCCGGGCAATGACCGTCGCAGATCGCCGGTCGTTGAGGAGGAAGGACATCTCCCCTAAGAATATATCTTCCGGAGCCAAGCTTGAGACCAGCTCCGAGGACGAGTACACCTCCAACTCCCCGGAAACAATGTAGTAGAGGTAATTCGACTCCTCACCCTCGGTAAAGATCACCTCGCCGTCCTGAAACACGTTTTCTTCCTGATTCTGGAAGATCCCGGGCACGGTATGCGCTTCCAGCTCTTGATGCGGCATCTCGAAGGAAACAAGGTTTCCGGCCTCGTTGTACTCCATATTCTCGACGTAGTGCTCGGTCATCCGGATTCCATGACCGTGCATGCCCAAATTGACTTCAGTCGGGTCCGATTCCATGTGACTACGCCAATCGAAGCCCTCGCCTTCATCCTGAATGGTATAGAAAGAACGTGAAGGGGTAATACGATAGGAGAAGTAGACGCGCTTGTCCCGTATCCGCGAGTCCTTCGTCTTCTGCCGGATCAGGTCGATGATGTTGCCGCCGTTCTCGAGCCAGCGCGTCTTCTCGTCGTATGAAATGCTGCAGTTACCGTGCTCCACGGCGTTCATGAGGAGCTCGAAGAGCGCTACGTGGAGACGCTCCTTGCGGTCCGCATCAATGTAGTTGGAGTTGAACAGGAAGTTCGTCACCAGGTTCGCGTAGGTGCGAACATTGAAGGGATCGTTATCCATAACGAAGCTTCCGGAGATGGTGCCCGTCAGGTAGCTCTGGATCTCGCGTTGAAACAGTATGTGGCGGTTCTCAATGAGGATCCGGAGCACGCGGAAGAAGCTCGACACGAAGCGGCCGCGAGGAATCAGAGAGATAATGTTCGAGTTCGGGACCTCTTGGGAGATCTCGCGCTCCTCGCTTTGACGATGCACACCGACAATTCCGCCGTAGTGGAGCCACGGGTCCGACTTGATGGTGTTGAGGATGGCTTTTGTATCAACGTGTACGTCGGAGAAGTTGATGATGCTGATTTCCGGTAGCTCGTAGCGCAAAAACTCCAGCGCACTCTCGCTATCCGCGAAGAACACCGGATCAAACACGTTTCGGAAACGCTCACATATCCTTGTCACGCGATCGTTCAGCTCGGAATCGGTACTGATAACGGGCATCTTGCTCATACGAACACCTTCCCCACCATTCTTCTACGACACCATTCTTCTATGATCGGTCGGCATGAGCCTGGACTTGTACCGGGTTGCTTGCCGGATAACGCCATGCCGTGACACCATTAGATCCAGGAGTATTGTACATGAAAACCTACGGATATGGCTTCCCGCGCCTCGGCGAAAACCGTGAGTATAAGAAGGCCGTTGAGGGCCTCTGGAAGGCCGACTTCTCGGCGGAGGCCGAGGAGGAGATGCAATACCGCTTGCAAAGCCTTCAGGAGGAGATGATCGAGACCTACGAGGATCGGGTGGACGAGTACCCCGTCGGCGAAATGACCAGATACGACTGGATGCTCGATACCGCGGTCATGCTCGGACGCTACACTCCCCAAAGCCAGCGGGAGTATTTCGACCTATGCCGTGGTCCGGATGCCCTCGAGCTGACCAAGTGGTTCAACACCAACTATCACTACCTGGTTCCGAACTTCGCCGGATTCAGTCCGGAAGAGATCGACCTCAACCTGAATCTCCCCGCGCAGGCCCACGAAGCTTATGATGGAACACCCTGGTTGATTGGTCCCTACACCTTCCTCCGCCTCTCCAAGGGCATTGAGCCCAGCATGTTTCGGGAGTACCTTGCCGCAGTCGCGGATGTCTATCGTCGGGCTCTCGTGGAGCTTCCCGCGTGTCATATTCACGAGCCCGCCTTTGTTAGCGATGTCGGTCCGGAAGACATTGCCATGATCCAGATGAGCTACGCCGTGATCGCAAAGAGCGAGACCCGAATCTCGCTGTTCACTTACTACGACGGCGTAGACTTCCTGCGCGAGCTCATGGATCTCCCCGTACAGGCAATCGGGCTCGACTTTGTGCACGCCCCGGAGATGCTGGATGCGCTCACGCGAGTCGGGGTTCCGAAGGGCAAAGAGCTCATTGCCGGGCTCGTCGACGGACGCAAGGTCTGGCGCAGCGCCATTGACGACATTCTACTGAAACTCCAAGAGCTGTCGGCCTTCACCGACGAGCTGTCCCTTTCGAACGCTGCTCCGCTCTTCCATCTGCCCGTGACCGTTGAAGGTGAGGAGTTGCCGGAGGAGCTACTCGAGCGTTTGGCCTTCGCCACTGAAAAACTGGACGATCTCGCCGTAATCAAGGCGGTCTACGAAGGCACGCTTCAGTATCAAGCGAGCAGCCCGCACCCTCTCGGCGCAAACCGAGGCGTCCAGCAGGCGGTGAACAACCTCTCCGAGGAAAGCTTCGAGCGGGACACGCCCTACGAACAGCGCAAGAGCCTCCAGGACGAACGCTTTCAGCTTCCGCTGCTGCCCACGACCACCATCGGCAGCTTCCCGCAGACGCGGGAGCTCCGCAAGGCGCGGAAAGACCTCCGCATGGGGCGGAGCAGTGCGGAGACCTATCAATCGTATATTCGCAGCACCATTGCCGACAACATCTCCAAACAGGAAGAGATCGGCTTGGATGTCCTGGTGCATGGAGAGCCCGAGCGCTCGGACATGGTCGAGTTCTTCGCCGAGAAGCTCGACGGGGTCGCCACAACCAGTAACGGCTGGATTATCTCCTACGGCACCCGCGGGTACCGCCCGCCGATCATCTACGGGGACATTTCGCGTCCCGAGCCCATGACCGTCGACGAGATCGCATACGCACAGAGTCTTAGCGAAAAGCCCGTAAAGGGCATGCTTACCGGACCGGTTACCATTATTGCCTGGAGCTTTGTCCGTGAGGACCTCGAACGTCGGGACGTGGCGTATCAGATCGCCCTGGCCTTGCAAGAAGAGGTCTCGGATTGCGAAGCCGCAGGCATCGGCATGATTCAGATTGATGAGCCCGCATTTCGCGAGCTTGCCCCAAACAAGCATCGAGATTGGGACGACTACTTCGAATGGGCGGCGAAGGCGTTCCGTCTGGCCACGGCGAAGGCGGAAGCGGAGACCCAGATCCACTCGCACATGTGTTACTCCGAGTTCAACGAGATCATTGGCTACATTCAGCAGATGGACTTTGATGTAATCTCGATCGAGGCCACCCGCAGCAAGGGCGAGGTGCTCGAAAGCTTCGAAAAGGCGGAGTTCGATCGCCGGATTGGGATCGGTGTGTACGACATACACTCACCGGCGATACCCGACCAGGAGCAGATCGCCGAGGTTATCCGGCGAAGCATTCAGGTGATTCCCAAGGAGAACTTCTGGATCAATCCGGATTGCGGACTGAAGACCCGTGGCTGGGAGGAGACCGTTCCGGCGCTCACCAACATGGTCCGACAGGCGCGGGCGTTTCGCGAGGCAGACCGAGCGTAGCGCCGGTGCCGGCTACACGTCGCCGCTGCGCGGAAAGGTGAGCACGGCGGAAAAGCCCGGCGGGTCGCCGAAGCTGAGCGTACCCCGGAGCTGGGCAACCAGGGCGTGGACGATTTCCATACCCACCGAAGGGGCCGTGCGGGTGCCCGGACCGGAGGTGTCGGAGGGGATAGCCTTGCCGTCGTTGCGAGCGGCGTCGCGACCGCCGTTGGTGGACTCGGAGTCCGCGGCGGGAAGGAGCTCGATCGGCATACCCGGCCCGTCGTCGGCGTACTCCACGATAACGTTGCCGTCTGCCCCTTCACGTTCTCGGATCTCGAGGAGCCCGCCACCGTGCTTCTCGAAGGCGTGCTTAATGCTGTTCAACAGGAACTCCGAGAGAATGATCCCCAGCGGCATGACCTCCGTGATTCCGAGCTTTCCGGACGCAATGTCCAGCTTCACCTTTACGTGAGAACCTACCAGTGCGGTTGAGAGGGTATGATCGACCATCCGACGAATGTACTCGGCAAGATCAACGTGATCGTAGGTGCTCGAGGTGTAAATCGTCTCATGTATGAGTGATATTGCCCGTATGCGCTGCTCGAGACTGTCCACCCAGTCGGGAACGTAGTCCTCCGAGGAAGACAGAATGGCGACGAGGCTTGCAATCACCTGCAGGTTGTTCTTTACGCGGTGGTGGGTCTCTTTGAGGAGCAACTCCAACTGCCGAGTTTTCGCCTCCAAGCGCGAGAGGTGTGCCCAAGCCCCGGTTAGATCTCTGAGAGCGACCGCCATACCCCGGACACGATCCTCGGCATCCGTAAGAACGGAGCCCGATAGCTCGGCACTAATGCGGCCGCCGTCGCGACAGTGTAGCTGAGCCTCAATGTCGAAGCCCGCGGCCTGCCCGTCGTGTGCCCGCTCGTC
>CAYFQV010000025.1:8606-12828 GCA_964345195.1 uncultured Spirochaetaceae bacterium | reverse complement strand
GCCGAGGGCCCCGAAGATCTCCTGCGTTACCGGGGCTCGGTTTAGCGTATAGAAGTGGAGACCCGCTACGCCTTCGTCGAGAAGCTCCCGGGCCTGATCTATGGTCCACTCCATTCCCACCCGGGCGATCTCTTCGTCGCTATCACACGCATCTACGCGGCGCAAGAGCTTTGCGGGGTACCGAGACCCCAGGGCAAAATCCGGGATACGCTCAAAACTGCGCCGCGACAGGATCGGCATGAGCCCGGCAACGATCGGCACGGAGATATCCGCATGCGAGCAGCGCTCGCGAAAGTCGAGGAAGTCGTGGTTGTCGAAGAAGAGCTGCGTGCAGACGTAGTCCGCACCGGCTTCAACCTTCTCCTTGAGATAGCTCAGCTCGCGCACGCGGTTGGGCGTATCTGGATGCCCTTCGGGAAAGCCGGCCACGCCAATGCCGAAACCACGTGCGTCCGGATGCCGGCCACGGCCGTTGAACTCTTCAATATGGCGAACCAGATCGACCGCGTGCGGAAAATCCCGGGAGTTGCACTGCTCCGGGCTCCAGTCTCGTGGGGGATCGCCGCCGAGGGCCATTAGATTGCTAATGCCGTGGCTCGCGTAGGCGCTGAGAATGGCATCCACCTCGTCGCTGCTGTGGCACACACAGGTAAGGTGAGGGATCGGATCAAGCTGCGTCTCTTCCTGCAGACGCACCACCAAGTCGTGCGTCTTCTCCCGGGTCGTCCCGCCGGCGCCGTAGGTAACCGAGACGAAACTCGGCTTCAGTGACTCCAGCGCGGCGATCCGTTGGAAGAGCGAATGCCACGCCGCTTCCTTCTTCGGGGGAAAGAATTCTAAGCTCACGGTCTGATCGTAGTTCGCAAAAATATCCCGAATATGCATGTGTTCTCCAGCCGGTGGCGCGCGAGCCCCTGACTTATAGGGCCGCAATCACCTGTTTCGATGTCCGATCGAGCTTACTCAGTTCTTCGTCGCTCAACGATATCTGCAACGCCCCGGCATTGCTCCGAGCCTGAGACAGCGATGAAGCCCCGGGGATTGCTACAACGCTATCCTCGTGGAACTGCACCGTCCACGCAAGCGCAACCTGCGCAGCTGTTACATCGGTCCCCTTGCTCTCGGCTATACTCTCGAGAAGATCAATGAGGACTTGGGTTTTCTCCAGGGAACCGGGACGGAAGCGCTTCATGAAACGCCGCGGCCCCGGGCGATTCTTTATCAAGTCCGGGTCCTTGTGGAACTTTCCCGTAAGCAAGCCCTGCGCCAGGGGAGAATACGCAATAATGGTCGCGCCGCTATCACGGACCGCGTGAAGCGTGCCGTTTTCTTCGATCTTCCGATTCAAGAGGTTAAAGGGCATTTGGTTCGATGCGACGGTCAAGCCCATTCCCTGCGCGGCCTTCTGCGCCTTCGAGAACTGCTTCGCCGAGAAATTGCTGACGCCGATTGCCCGCAGCTGCTGCGCCTGCAGCAACTCACCGATCCGCTGAATCTGCGCCTTAATGCCGGATAGGCCGGCGGGATTGTGGATCTGATGTAGATCGATCGGATAGGGGTCCAGATGTTTCAATCGATCCTCGATCGTCTTTGTTAGCGACGAAGCGGTCCGGAATATCGGCATCCACTTCGTTGCAACAACAACTGATCCCGGCTCTACGCTCAATTGCTGAAGCGAGCGGCTGAGTGATTCTTCGCTGGCCCCGTTTCCGTAGGCCTCCGCGGTGTCGAACCAGTTGACCCCTCCGTCGAGGCTTGCCTGAATGATGGCGACCGTGTCTTCATCACTCAGGCTCGGCCAGTATCCGCCCGCCAAGCCCTTTCCCTTGGAGAACTGCCAACAGCCGAGTCCGATCGGACTCAGCGCGATTTCTGTTTGTCCTAGTAGATAGCGTGTCTTCTTCATGGTGTGAGAGGGTACGGCAATTCTTGGTCGAGTACAATGCAGCCTGGAATGACAAGCGCCGGAAGCCTTCGGTATACTCGGCCTCCCATGCGCGTTGCGGCTCTCAACTACTTCTTTCTATTCTCCGCGGTGGCTATTGTATTGCCGCATTTGCAGCTGTTCTTCGAGGCTCAGGGCTTCTCGCCCTCCCAGGTGGGCCTGCTGTTGGGCTTCTTTGAGATCGCCGGAGTTGCCGGTCCTCTCCTAATCGGCCGGCTCGCCGACCGCGCAGGGCGCTATAAGGCGCTGATTCGGGCCTGCATCGGCGCATATGCCGGGGCGATCGTCCTGGCAAACCGCGTCGATATCCTCCTCCTTGCCCTACCGCTTGCGGCGCTTTTCGGCTTCTCCTTCAAGACGACCGTACCACTCACCGACGCGCTGGTAAGCCGTCTGATGACGAATCCACGGGAGCAGTACGGAAGAGTCCGTATGCTCGGAAGTCTCGGCTTTGTGCTCACATCACTGATGGTTCAGGTTACCGGTGTCATTGACGGAAGCTCATCGAGCCGGATCATGGCTGCAATCCTCGCGGCGGCGGCCGTGGTTGCCCTCGCAGTTACTGCGTTCCCGAAGGCGCAGCACCACTCGCCGGTCCGGGAGGCGCCCGTCACCGGAGCGCGGGGCGGTCTCGCCGGCGACTTCTGGCTGTTCATTGTAATTGTATTCATTGGCCGGATCGGCGTTGCCGCGTACTACTCGTTTTTCTCGATATACCTGCAGCAAGAGGTCGGCATTAGCGTCGTGAGCGGGGTCTGGGCCCTCGGCGCAATAGCGGAGATCCCGGTTATCTTCTTCGCAGGCCCGCTGGTACGCCGCCTGGGCGTCCTGAAAATGATCGCGATCTCGTTTATGGCCCTCGTTTTGCGGCTGGTGCTACTGGCCTTGCTGCCGATCCCCGCGGTAGTGATCCCGTCGCAGTTCTTGCATGCCTTCACCTTCGGCTTCTTCCACGGCGCGTCGATCGCCTACATAAACGCCCGCATAGCGCCGGAGCGACGAGGGCTTGGGATGGCCGTCTACAACTCCGCCGCACTGGGGCTATCCATCTTCCTCGGAAGTGTGCTCGGCGGTGTTATTGTACAGGAGATCAGCTTTCGGGCGCTCTTTCTGCTGTACACTGTTCCGCCCGCAGTCAGCTTGCTGTTGCTTGGGCTATTCCATCGGAAAATAGAAACGCCCGCGGCGGTCGCGGGCGTTTCATGGCGGAAATTGCTGTCGTTCTCGAGCGCGAAGGCTGCTTACTTCGAGTAGAACTCGATAACGAGCTGCTCTTCGGCAATGGTTGGAATCACGTCCCGCGTCGGCAGCGCCTGCACGGATCCGATCATCTCATCCCGGGACATGACAAGCCAGGGAGGAACCGGCCGACTGCTGTTCTCCGCCAGGAGACGGCGGACCAGGTCTTTCGTAGCCTTACGCTCTTTCACTGTAATCCTATCACCCGCACGAACCACCGACGACGGAATGGACATGCGCCGATCGTTGAGCAAAATGTGTCCGTGAGACACAAGCTGCCGCGACTGTGCGCGACTTGTCGCCATGCCGAGCCGAAACACGACGTTATCCAAGCGACGCTCGAGGAGCACCAACATGTTGTCGCCGGTGACTCCCTTCATGTGCTTCGCCTTAAAGAAGAGGTTTCGGAACTGCCGCTCCGAGAGCCCATAGGCGTGCTTCATCTTCTGCTTCTCGACCAGCTGCCGACCGTATTCGGTCTGACGCACCCGCCCCTTCTTAGGCTCACCCGGGCTTTGCGGTTTTTTCTTCAGCAGGCGATCGTACTTGGGATTCCCGAAAACGTTCGTGCCAAGGCGGCGCACAACCTTTCCTTTTGCCTTGGTAAGTCTTGCCATGTAAAAAAACTCCTCGTGGCTATATCCAAACGTGATAGCGTGTCGGTGGCGTAGGACCCCAGAATCTATGGGAGTTCCGGTAAAGTGTCAACCCGAGTCGCGACCCGCGTCACCGCCCAACACCTTGCGAAGCCGCTTCATGATTCCCCGTCGCCGTTCATCCCGGTCGCGGGGCGATTCGGACCGGTCGTCGTCCGACTTAGACGGCTCGGTCCGGGCCGAAGCGGTCTTCCCGTCCTTAGCGGTATCGGAATTGCGCCCGCCTGTGCCGCCACCTTTGCCGCCGCCGTCGGCAAAGGCAAAGTCTTCACCGTACTTCTCACGATAGTACTTCAGGCGATCTTCTCGGCTGCTTTGCTTACTGGGGCGCCGTTCTTCCGGGGAAGCGGCATCACTTTTCCGAGGCTTCGAATCACTTTTC
>CAYFQV010000025.1:0-8506 GCA_964345195.1 uncultured Spirochaetaceae bacterium | reverse complement strand
GCCGAGCCGGAATGCGATCGCCGCAACTGCGCCGGCGATCTACCGCGGGTAAGGTCCTTCGCGAAATCGGCGTCGCCGGGATGAACCGCGGGGAGCTTCATCCCGACAAACTCTTGGATCGGCTCGAGGCTGTAGACAAAGCGCTCACACGCGAGTGATATGGCCCTCCCCTTCTTGCCGGCACGGGCGGTACGCCCGATTCGGTGGACGTAGCTTTCCGGATCCTCCGGAAGATCGTAGTTGATGACCAGGTCGAGGTCGTCGACATGAAGGCCGCGCGCGGCGACGTCGGTGGCAACGAGGAGGTTTGTCTTCCCCTTCTTCAGGTCATCGATGATCTTGAGTCGCTTCTTCTGCGGGAGATCACCAATGATATACTCCGCCTTGTAGCCGTTTTCCCGAAGCCGATAGGAAAGCTCTTCGCACATGGCCTTGGTATTGGCGAAGATAAGCGAAGACTCCGGATTCTCTTCACGCAGAATCCCGAGCAGGAGCGACATCTTCTCGTTCTTTGAGACGTGAAAAACCTGCTGGTCAACCTCTTCCACGGTCATCCGCTCCGGCGTGACCTTGATCTCCACGGGGTCGTTCATATACTGCCACGAGATGTTCAAGACGCGAGTCCCGAGAGTCGCGCTATAGAGCATGGTCACGCGCTCTTCCTTGGGAGGTAGCCGTCGAAAGATCTTCTGGATATCCGGATAGAAACCCATGTCGAAGAGCCGGTCGGCTTCATCGATCACGGCGAATTTGAACATGCGGAAGTCCAGCTTCTTCGACTGGTTGAGATCCAGCAGGCGTCCCGGCGTCGCGACCACAATGTCTACGCCGGCGGCCAGGGCGTCTTCCTGATGTTTGTAGCCGACACCGCCGTAAATGCATGTCACACGAAAGTTCAGGTGTTTGCCGAGCATGGCTGCATCGTTTTCGATCTGGACCGCAAGCTCTCGTGTCGGCGCGACGACAAGGGCGCTGCTACCTTGATAGTCCGGATCGCGTCGAAGGAGTTGAAAGATAGTGATCAAGAAGGCGGCGGTCTTGCCGGTACCCGTTTGGGACTGTACGGTGACGTCTCGCTTCTGGAGACTATGCTCGAAGGTCTTTTCTTGGACTTCGGTACACTCAGTGAAGCCGGCGTCATCTATACCGCGCTGTAGATCTGGGTCGAGGTCTAATTCCTTAAATGTCATCATCTAAACCTATCGACGATTGAAGACTTCGACAAGCGACCCCGGCACGTCCATCCTGGGGCGCCCGCGCAGACCCCGCCGCCCGGCCGATTGACGAGACGGCGCGCAAATCTCATGTTTTACTGACACACAAGTTTCAAAAACTACAAAGGAGCATGAACATGGATCTCGCATCACCAACAACACTGAACAACGCAGTCACCATGCCCTGGATCGGGCTCGGGGTATTCTTGGTGGAGCCCGGAGCTGAAGCCTCCGCCGCGGTCAGAACGGCGCTGGAGACCGGGTATCGCCACATTGACACGGCGTCGTTTTACCGCAACGAGGAGAGCGTGGGAACCGGGATACGCGAGAGCGGGGTGAAACGTGAAGATATCTTCGTCACCTCGAAGGTATGGAATGATGAGTTAGGTTACAATGAAGCCCTCACCGCCTTTGAGCGCAGCCTGGAGCGCATCGGCACGGACTATCTCGATCTCTATTTGATTCACTGGCCGATCAAGGGAAAGTTCCTCGACACCTGGAAGGCCCTCGAGAAGCTCTACCGCGACGGGCGGGTTCGAGCCATTGGGGTCAGCAACTTCCTTACACACCATCTCGAAGAGCTACGGAAACATGCCGAGGTGCCGCCAATGGTGAATCAGGTCGAGTTTCATCCCTTCCTCCTGCAAAAGCCTCTGTTGGACTACTGCAAGGACAACGCCATCCAGCTCGAGGCCTGGAGTCCCTTAACCCGCGGCCAACGCCTGGATCACGAGGTGATCAGCGAAATCGCCCGGAAGCACGGCAAAAGCAATGCACAGGTGCTCATTCGCTGGGATCTGCAGCACGAGGTTGTAACCATTCCAAAGTCGGTACACCGCGAGCGCATTGAAGAGAATGCGGATGTCTTCGACTTCACCTTGAGCCATGAAGACATGGCTGCGCTGGATGCACTGGATGAGGAATCCCGGATCGGTCCACATCCCGATGAGATGAGCGCACGGGTGGCCGGAGCATAGCCCGTTGCGAAGGCCGGCGCCGCCCGGCCGGCGAACTTGGAGGCCGGCCGGGTCAACCGGCCGCAACTCCCGCAGCGCCGAGCTATCCGGTCTTGCCCTTCTTCTCCATCTTCGCCCAGGTGTCTCGCAGCGGTACCGTACGATTGAACACTGGACGGGAGGGCTGGAAGTCCTTCGAATCGGGACAGAAGTAGCCGTGACGCAGGAACTGGTACGTCGTCTCCGCCGAGAGCTCTCGGGTTGCGGGCTCACCTTTGGCGTCTTCGAGCACTTCTAAGGATGCGGAGTTGAGATAGTCGAGGAAGTGTCCGTCGTTCTGCTTGGCGGATGCAACCGGGTTCGGATCGGTGTAAAGGCGGTCGAAGAGCCGCACCTCGGCATTCACCGCGTGTTCCGCACTCACCCAATGAAGAGTACCCTTAACCTTACGCCCATCCGGCGTCGTCCCCCCGGCCGATTCGGGATCGTATTCGGCGTGGAGCTCGCGAACCGCACCGGCATTATCCTTCACAACGCTGCTGCACGTAATGTAGTAGGCATGTTTGAGCCTCACCTCTTTTCCGGGTGCCAGGCGAAAGTACTTGCGCGGTGGATCCTCTCGGAAATCTTCGGCTTCAATGTACAGCTCCCGGCTAAAGGGCATCTTTCGAAATCCCGCGTCGGGGTCCTCGGGGTTGTTCTCCGCTTCCACCCACTCCACCGTGTCTTCCGGATAGTTATCAATGATCACCTTGATCGGGCGTAGCACCATCATGACCCGCGGGGCGGACTTGTTGAGCTCTTCCCGAAGTATATGTTCCAGCAGGGCGAGATCGATCGTTGAAACGGTCTTAGATACACCAATGTGTTTGCAGAAGCGCCGTATTGCGGCCGGCGTATAGCCACGACGGCGCATACCCGTGAGCGTCGGCATGCGGGGATCATCCCAACTCCAGACGTACCGTTCATCTACCAACTGACGCAACCGCCGCTTACTGAGAACGGTATAACTAAGGTTGAGTGCTGCAAACTCAATCTGCCGCGGCCTGTCGGCAGGTGCTCCTAGAGCTTCCAAGAACCAGTCGTACAGGGGGCGATGATTTTCAAACTCCAAGGTGCAGATGGAATGCGTAATGCCTTCGATCCAGTCTGATTGTCCATGAGCCCAGTCGTATGTCGGGTAGATGCACCAGGCGTCCCCGGTACGAGGGTGATGCGCACGCCGAATCCGATACATGATCGGATCCCGCAGGTTGAGATTCGAGCTCGACATGTCGATTCTGGCGCGGAGCACATGCGAGCCGTCCGGAAACTCGCCCTTTCGCATGCTTTCGAAGAGCCGCAAATTCTCGTCGACGGGGCGGCCGCGGTACGGGCTCTCCTGCCCGTGTTCGGTTGGTGCGCCCCGCTGCTCGCTGACCGCTTCCGCGGACTGGCTGTCGACGTAGGCCTTGCCCTTCTTGATCAGCTCAACGGCGAGCTCGTAGAGTTTCTCGAAGTAGTCCGATGCGAAGAACAAGCGATCTTTCCAGTCGTAACCGAGCCAATGGATATCCCGTTGAATCGATTCCACGAATTCGAGCTCTTCTTTCTCCGGGTTCGTGTCGTCGAAGCGCAAGTTGTAGAGACCGTCGTAGTCCTCGGCAATACTAAAGTTCAGGACGATCGACTTCGCATGACCAATGTGAAGATAGCCGTTCGGTTCGGGAGGAAAACGCGTGTGAATTCGTTGCCCATAGCGATCATTTCGGATATCATCTTCTATAAGGGATCTAATAAAGTCCGTACTGCTCGAAGGCTCCGGCGCGGAGGCGCCGTCGACCGAAGGGCCGGAATCTGAGTTGTTGTGCTCCATTGAGAAGCTCCATTCGTTAGTTTTGAGTATGAAGTCGAGCCGTAGTGAAGACATGCGGCTGGAGTCACGAGCATAGGTAAACCGATTGAGTCCGGCTGTCAATACCCCGCACTTTACAGGAGCAATCGGGTAAGCCAGAATACGCAGGATCCCATAGGTAATTATGCGTATAACCAGTCATGTAATATGGAGGTGACGACCTTGAATTCTGATGAAAAAAAAGTCATGTCGGCACGGACGCCGGAAGAGTACGTGGATCTTATGATCGGGGTCAAGCTAACACAGGGAGAGAAGCAGCGCTTGTCACGCCTGTGGCAGAAACAAACGGGATACAGCGCCGCGGATATCGCCCATGCACGCAATCGGCACCCCTACTGGCGAAAGCGAAAGGCAGAGGGGAATCTGGAGCGCACCAAGCGTCGTTTGAAGTTCTACGACGTAGAGCGCCCCTATCACCCCTTCTCTCTGGCGGATGAGGACCTTCTTGGAACGTTTCTATCCATGAACAAGCGCAGCAAAGACGGGCGCTACAAGTTCAAGGACTACGAGATTGCACAAAGCCTGAACGTCAAACTGACATCGGTGCAGTGCCTCCGCAGGAAGTACAACCTCATCAATCGCATTGTCGCAATCAAGAAGATCAAGCCCAGCGCGGCAAACTACCGCCGCTACATGCGGTTCGGCGAAAAGCGACTGCGCGATCTCGCGCGCGAGCTTTCCGCGGAAGAGTCCGTAGAAGACGCATCATAGGATCGGCGGACGTAGATCATGGACACAGCTCGCATTCCACCAACGGACTTGCCCCGACCGGATTCTCTGCCAAGCTATCGCAGCGAACGCTACATTGGAGATGAGAACGCGGTCCGGCTGCCGGAGATACCACAGGCACACGCTGAACAGATTCGTGAGCTCTATGAGCTTCTAAAAGACACCCTGGAGACGGCCAACGCCGCCATTCGAGATTCCGATCCCATGTGGCTGGCGAAGCGGCTCAAGGAGATGGACTTCACCGCGCGGGTTCAAGACTTCGCCGCGGGCTTCTCGACCTCGGGCATTGTCGACGAGAACACCCGCTCCCGACTCCGCAAGATCTACCACGATACCCGCGGCGGAGCTCTCACCGCGGTGCTCGGCATGGCCCAATTGCTCGAGATGAAGGGGAACGAGGTGGAGCTCGCCGAGGTGTACGGCGTATTCAACGCGGTTCGGGATCATCTCAAGATCCTACGGAACTGCTTCATTGATCTCGATCCGCCGCGCCGAGAGCGAGACCAAGCGTTCAATGCGCACTCGGCGAAACTGTTTCGCCGGAAGTGGGCTGGGTATCACGACGGAGGTGTTCGCGTTGAATACGTTTCGGATTTCGAGGGTGACATTTCGAGCTCATGCTTAGAGTTCTCGAGTGTCGAGCGCGCCATCTACAATCTCGTCAACAACGCCATGCACCACACCACCGATGGTCTAATCCGTCTATACGTGCTCGCGCATGAAACGGGTATCGACGCGGAGAACGTGCAGATTGCGACCGCGAACGCAATCGATCCGGGAGAAGCGCAACGCCTGCGCGAGAGCTTCGGCGAGCGCTTGGGCGAGCTCTTCATGGGCGGCTTCACCATTGGTGGAAGCGGCGTGGGACTCTCCATCTGCACGGAGCTCGTCTCCAACGCATACGGTCTCGGCAGATTTCACGACGCGGTCGAGGGCGGATACGTGGGCGCCGATATTCTACAGGACCAGTTCGTCGCCTGGATTCACTGGCCTACGCTCCAGTAAGCTGCGCGCCGCCGCGCCCCCCAAACAGATGACGTTCCCGGTTCCGCATGTACCGCCATCCGTGGTATACACAAGGAAAACACAGAAACGCGTTTATATCAGGAGGAACACATGAAACGCACACAAGTTTTGGTGCTAGTGTCGGTGGTGCTCGCCCTTGTCATGGCAATCGGCGGCTGCGCAACGACCCAGCAAGCAACGGATCCGCTTCCGGTTGAAGACGTTGAAGCGGTCGAGCTGACCGTTACCGGCGAGCTTGGACGCAGCATCAGCATTCCCGGCACCGAGGCCGTAGTCTCCTACTTCTCCCAGGAAGATGTAGAGGTCCCGTTGGTCACCGCAACCGTTCGTCCAAAAGGCGAATCCGTCACGGTGCCGGTGAGCGTCGTTCCCTATGACGGCTCCCCGCTCGAGGAAACGGATGATTCGGTGCAGATGACCGTGCAGGAGGGCCTCGTGGCTCTCGGAGCCGCGACCGAAGACAACGCGGAAAGCGTCGCATCCACGGTGATGGGATACGTTCGCACCTTCGTCATTGGACGCTCCGCCGACTACTTCCTGGTCGAAAGGCCGGGCGAAGAGTAGACCTTAGCTGCCGGACATTCACCGGCACCTGCCGCGAGCGCGGCGCAATTGCTGCGTGCGTCGCGTCCTTGCGGCTACACGACCGCGGGGTCCGTGTGCAACATGTGCACCAAGGCCGGTAGCGCCTCCTCGAGGCGCTCATCAATGCGAATCGTTGCATGCGGGTCTCCGCGAGTTTCACCTTGGTTTGCAATCGCAACCGGTTTTCCCTCTCGAGCAGCGCGGTCTACGAATCGAAAGCCGGAATAGACCGTTAGGGATGAGCCGAC
Organism: uncultured Spirochaetaceae bacterium; assembly: GCA_964345195.1. Lineage (GTDB taxonomy): Bacteria > Spirochaetota > Spirochaetia > DSM-27196 > PWMO01 > CAYFQV01. Next base: position 1,854 of record CAYFQV010000025.1, on the reverse strand, counting down.
AACCAACAAGGCTTGTGCATTATCCAGCATCTCCCACGCTCGGCTTACCCGCTCCTTCGGCACGCTCTCTCCAAAAAAGACTACGTTGGGCTTGAGCTCACCGCGACAAAACCGGCATCTCGGCACGCTGAAGGACTCGGTCACCTCTCGCGGCAACTCCGCATCCCCGTCCGGGGCGATTTCGGCGGAGTACTCGTGCCATCTCGGATTTTGATTTAGGAGTCGCTCTTGGAAATCGCGGCGTGAATCCACGGCTTCACAGTTCAGACACACCACCTCGGATAGCGTGCCGTGGAGCTCGAGAACCTGCTCGCTCCCCGCTTTCTGATGCAGCCCGTCAACGTTCTGCGTAATGACACCGCTAATGAAGCCCTCTTCCTCGAGGACGGCAACCGCTTCGTGGGCAGTGTTCGGCTCTCGCGCGTCTATCCAGGGCCATCCGACGGCGCTCCGTGCCCAGTAGCGGGTTCGCGCTTCGCCGCGGTCTCGAAACTCGCGAAACTGAATTGGTCGTCGCGGCCGTTGACGGCTCGTCGGACCGCGATAATCGGGTATGCCGGAATGCGTACTCATGCCGGCGCCACTGAGAACGAGCGTCCGCCGGCTACGAAGCAGAGATGCCAAGCGCTGTAATGAATCCCGTGTTTCCTGCGTCACAACGCGTTGAAGAGTAGGTACCCGCGCCGTGGATCGTCAACTGTCGCCCTTGGCGAAGTAGGCGTCGACGGCGTAGCATGCCCGACGTATGAGAGGTATCCGGCGCTTGGCGCGGTTTCCCGCCGAGGAAAAGCATAAAGCGGAGCGCGATGAGCGTTGTGTGCGCATTCTTGCACTCGACGGCGGCGGCGTGCGGGGTCTCGTCTCGGCGGGCATGTTGGTGCAGCTCGAGCGCCACATCCGCGAACAGAGCGCCCTTTCCAAGACCGCGGATGCCTTTGACCTCATTGTGGGGACATCTATCGGTGGGATCTTGGGTCTCGGCTTCGCGAGTCCAGCGGTCGGGTATGCCGACGGTTCCGCACGCCCGGCATCCGCCCGCCATATTCGACAAATGCTCCTCGAGTATTTGCCGCGAGTCTTCGGCACCCGGCGGGAGCACATGCTTTCCGCGCTCGGCCATGCAGTCGCAACCAAGTACGCCAACGGGACGCGATACCGCCTCCTGCACGAGCTGTTTCAGTCCATTACGCTGCGCGACGCCGTCCTTCCCGTTGCCGTTACCTCCTACGACACCCAGCGGCGAGAGCCCCGACTCCTGCGCTCCTACGGCGTGGCTCCCCGGGGCCACGCACCGCGCCGGCCGGTGATTCCGCCGAACTTCTCAATGGCCGCTGCAGCCTTCGCCACCAGCGCCGCGCCCACCTACTTTCCGCCGGCCCTGATTCACTCCATCTCGGGAAATGGCTTATCCCAGGAGGAGTACTCCCTCGTCGACGGTGGCCTCTATGCAAACAACCCCGCCTTGGTAGCGTATACGGAAGCCAAGAAGATATTTCCCTGGGCCGCGCGCTTTGTCATTGCGGGCTTCGGTACCGGCATTGCCGACAAGCCGTACAACTACGACGACATTCGCCGTTGGGGCTTCGTGGACTGGGTCTCCCCGCACCACGACGTTCCGGTCCTTGCCATGATGATGGATGGGCAGAGCGACGCCGCGAACGAGATGCTGGAAAACCTCGAAGGGGTGGATCTGTACCGCTTCGATACGGAGCTGGATCCTGCACACACGCGCATGGACGATGCCACGCCGACCAATCTGGAATACCTCACGGCGCTCGGCGAGGAGCTGGCCTCGCGGGAGCACACTCGGCTCGGCGAGCTCGCGAAAACACTTCTCAGCGTCTCGTAGAGGCG
>CAYFQV010000024.1:11000-30418 GCA_964345195.1 uncultured Spirochaetaceae bacterium | reverse complement strand
GGCCACTCAGCTATTCGCAACACCGAGGTTTCGCGCAAGGCGGAGCTCACGCAGAAAGAGGAAGAAGGGTAGGCCGAAGGAGAAGCCGATGACGAAGGTACCGAGCACGGCGACCCAGGTGTAGCGGATGCGCATTCGAACGGTCTCGACGATCATGAAGGCCACTCCGGCGAGTGCGGCCACCCCGAGATCCAATGCAAGCCCGGCAACGTTGCGGGTCGCGGTGATATCCGCCGTGAGCTGCGCGAAGGTAAACTGTCCCGCAAGGCTCGCCGGGATGAACTGACTCAGCGGTAAGACCGCCCCGAGCACGGCAATGATGAGGTAGATGTATCGAAGTTTCATTTCTGAAGAATCGCCCGGGGGATGGTTTCGGGTCAACTGGGGACACCGGCGGCCATTAGCGACGGTCGAGTACCTCCAGAAGGATGTCCGGGCGATCGGTAATCATCCCGTCGACCCCGGCGTCGACAAGGCGCCTCATGTCCTCGCTAGACACGATCGGTCCGTCCCAACTGCCGGCGGACCATGCATCCACATGGAGTCCGAGTCGCTCGGCGCTCCGGGTCATCCTCGGGGCGATTACCTGCAGCTTGCCGGCGTATTCCGGCACCTGAAAGGCCTGTGCCGAGGGCCGGTACAGCTCGCCGAGTCCCAGCTTGGTGAGAATGACAAAGGGGCGGATCTCCGGTTCGACCCCGGAGCTTGCGTAGACCGGCAGCTCCCGCCGGAGCGCCTCGATAGTCTCCGGATAGAAGGACGCCAAGAGAGTTCGGTCTCCCCGGTCGGTCCGACGCATGATCTCCACGAAGCGCGCGATCAGCTCCGGGTCTGTCTCTTTCAGTTCAATGTTCATCCGCGCATCCGGGAAGGCGGCAAGTACCTCGTCCAGAGTCGGGATCCGAATGCCCATGGCGCGGTAGGGGTGGATGCCCCGGTCCGCCGGCGGGGCGGCGCCGCCGCTCGGGGCTTGCCAAGCATCTCCGGCCTCTTCCCGAGATCTCGTAACAATGCCGTCGGGCCAGTTGTAGCCCGCATCCAGCTCGCGGACCTCGGCAAGGCTGAGCTCTCGCAGCCGTCCCTCACCGTCGGTGGTTCTATTCACGGTTTCATCGTGGAGAAGGACCAGGCGATTGTCCGCAGTGCCGCGGACGTCCATCTCCAGCACGTCGACTCCGAGCTCGAGGGCGCGCTCGAAGGCGTAGATGGTGTTCTCCGGCCAGAGGTTTACGCCGCCGCGGTGGGCGATCACCATGACCCGATCAGCCGTGAAGTAGGGGTGCGGCGGAACACCGGGGTTGCTCAGTCGCAGGGCGAGGTAGGTCAAGACCAGAGCCGCAGCAAGGGCGGCGGCCACCGCTGCTATTACCGCTCTATGTGCTCGCCGCGCGCGGTGCTTTGCCCCTGGGCGCCTTCGCCCCGGGCGGTTTTGCCTATTGCCCTTGCGTGTCGCGTCCTGCGGGTCATCCGTCGTCATGGTGTCGTCACCGCCTCCTGCGCCTCGTTCTCCGTGATCAACTGCTTCACTTTGGCTTCATCGATCTTGTATAAGACTTTGGGGCCAATGTACATGATTGCCGCCATGATCATGGGAAGGACAATGTACCACAGGTGGAGGCTGGACATGGTCGCCTCGCTCTGTTCGGCCAGGGACACGGACTCGTTGAAGGCGGTGATGGCCAAGATGTAGCCGCCCAGGGAGACGCCGACTGCATCGCCGGTCTTGTTGGCAAGAGTTTGCACCGCAAAGGCGACCGACTCGCTGCGCACGCCGGTCTTGTGGTTTCCGTACTCAACGCAGTCGGCCGTAAACATCGGTCTCAAGAGGCTGGTAACGACGAGAGTCATGGTGCGAATGCCGAGGAAGACCATGGCAAGGATTGCGTTATCTCCGGGGATGAAGAAGACCGGTATGGAGAAGATGATGGTGAGGATCATGGAGAACTCGAGGTAACGGCGCTTGCCGAAACGGCGGACGATCGCCGGCGTGAACATTCCCAAGACTACGACACCGAGGAGGCTGAACACCGCGGTAATGTTGGCGAACTGCGGATTGCCGTAAATGCGCTCGGCGACGTAGACGCCGAAGACCGTAACGGCGTTGAGGAATGCCTGTGAGACGTAGAGGGCCATCATGATGAAATGCTGGTCGTTTCTAAGCACCTCCCGCAGCATCTCTTTGAGGGACACGTTTACCACCGGCTCACTGTGATGGCGCTCCTTTATGAGAAACACCTGCGGCAGCATAAGCACCATGGCCAGCAGGGATGGGACGCCCGCCAGTAAGAGCCAGTTGATTTGGTCCACCCCGTCTTCGAGGAAGATCGCCACGACTCCCATGCCGGCGGCGGTGCCGAGGACGCTGCCGATTTGGGTGAGCGTCAGCAGTAGGGTGCGTTCCTGCTGGTTGTCGGTCATGGTCGTTGACACGGCGAAGCTCGGGACTTCCGAGAGGGTGAACAAGACGTCCCAGATCAAATAGCTGATGATGAGATAAGCGACCTTAAGCGCGCCGGGAGCGTCCGGCGGCAGTACGAAGAGGGCGAAGGTCATGGCCGGCATGAGCACCGCCGAGATATTGATCCAGCCCTTGAAGCGGCTGCTCCATACTTTCACCCGATCCAGAAAGACGCCGATCATCGGATCGTTCACGGCGTCCCAGATCCGCACTATCAGAAACACCGTGGCTACGAGCGCCGCGTTGAGACCGAGATAGCTCACGTAGAACATGAGCAGGTAGCCCTGAATCAAGGTGTAGACAATGTTCTGCCCGCCGAAATAGAGGCTGTAGCCTGCGCGCTCCAGTCGTCCGGTCTCGGCGGATCGAGCGTTCCGTCGGCTTGGAAGCTCCCCGTTTTTGTCCCCGTTATCCTCTGTCATGCTCTTCTTCCCCTGTGGATGTACCCTCATCCTGAGCTGCGCGCCCGTGCGCGCTTGCGTGCTTGCGTACGCGCCGTCCTTACGCGCCTCGAGGGACGAGAATGCCGTGCTTCCGTTAGAATTTCGTTATAGAAAGCCGCCGTTCTTCGCGAGTTTAGGCTTGTCGCATGCTGTGCTGCGAGTCAGTTCGGCGCCAGGCTGATCAGAGCAATGCCGGCAAGAGCGAGCACCAGGCCTCCGATCCGCGAGGGGGTGAGATGCTCGCCGAAGACAGCCGCGCCGAGGATCACCGTCGGGGCGGGATAGAGCGAGGTAATGACCGCTGCGATCGACAGGAGCGTTCCGCGGCTCGCTTCCAGGAAAGCGATAGTTCCCAGCATATCCAGGATTCCCGCCGACACAATGAACAACAAAGAGCCGCGGGCGACTCGAATCTGCGTCCGGCGTATCAGGAGCAGCGGAATGAGGACGATGACTGCGGCCACCCGCGCCGCGGAGACGGGCCACATGGTGGCATCCGCGGAAACCTGTGCGATGGCGATCACCGAGAGCCCGAAGCCAATGCCGGCGGCGGCGCCGAGTAGGCCGCCGCGCAGGCTCGGAGTGAGAACGGTTCCCGACGGGCTCGCCCCGCTGCGCTGCGCTGTGTCCCTCGCATTCGCTGCCGCTGTCGCGTTCGGGTCGTTCCCGATCGGCACCGCATGGACGGAGCGGGTGCGGTGCCGCCGCCGGGCGCCCGGCTCGCGAACGAGGAGCACGATCGCCGGGACGGCGATTGCCATGCCCGCCCACGCCGCAACGGTCGGCCGCTCTCCGGCGGCGATCCCGAAGACCACCGGGAACACCGCGCCGATCACCGCTGCCACCGGGGATACAACCGCCACAACCGTTCCGGCAAGTCCGCGGTACAGGAGGACAAGTCCGGCGGCGGCTCCTAAACCCGCCAACGCGCCGTAACCGAGATCCTGGACTCCCGCCGGGGGGATGCCCAGCACCGCCGTCGCCGTTGCCGCAACCAGAAGTCCCGCGAGCTGTGACAGCACGACAACCACGAGGGTGGCGTTTCGACGTGTGGCGTAGCCTCCAACAAAGTCGGAGGATCCAAAGAGAAGTGCGGCAAGGCCTGCAAATACGACGGCCACTATATGATCTCCCTATGTGATATGGGAACGACGCCGCTCGAATAGCGGCGCGAATGGCTTCATCGGCCCGGTCATAGATGCCGATGTGGATGTCCTCACCGCCGCGGATTGTTCAAAGAGCTAGATCCATGGGATGAAATCCGGGTTGGGCTCCGGCATGGCCGCACCGACCTCCCGGCGCCACTGCTCGAGGCGGCGTGAGAGCTCGGCGGCTCGTTCCGGCTCCTGCGCGGAGATGTCCCGGGTTTCTCCGGGATCGTCGACCAGGTCGAAGAGGAGGGCTCGCCCGTCTTCGTAGAACTCGACCAGTTTGTAGCGTCCCGCCCGGACCGAGCCACCCGGGGTGCCGCCCTGGTTGCCGTAGTGCGGGAAGTGCCAGAAGATGGCGTCGCGCGTTGCGGCGTTCCCGTAGCCCTCGTGGGCGGTTCCGACGCCGAGGCTCGGCACCAGGGACGCGCCGTCGCGGTGCTGCTCGGGTCGTGCCGGGAGACCGCAGAGCTCGAGGATGGTGGGGTAGAGGTCCGGGCTGCTGCTCGGCACGGTGATTTCGCGCGCGACTGAGTTCCCCGGCTCGCCGGTGCGAGTCTCGCCGGCAATCGGCGACGCAGCCGGGCGCAGGATCAAGGGCACGCGGTTGCCGCCTTCGTACATCCAGCCCTTGCCCTCGGCGAGGGGCAGGTTGCACGTCGGTGAGCTCTCCGCCGTCGACAGGCCGCCGTTGTCGGATGTAAAAACAATGTTGGTGTCTTGGTCGAGACCCTCGTCACGCAGCGCCTGCAGGAGCCGTCCAATGTTTTCATCCAGGTCGGCAATCATGGCGGCGTAGGCGGGGTCGGATTGGATGCGCCGGCGGATAATCCGCATGTGCTTCTTGTGCTCCACGGGAAAGTGCTCGCCGACCTCGAGAGCCGCCTGTCGGTCGAGACCAAGGTCCCGCGCTTTCCGCCTGAAGTAGTCAATTGTCTTTTGTTTGGCTTGAATCGGGACGTGAACCGAGTAGTAGGACATGTTGAGGTAGAAGGGCCGCCCGTCGCGCTTGCGTATGAGATCGATGGCTTCGTCGGTCAGGCGGTCGGTCAGGTACTCCCGGTCGGCTCCGTCTGGAAAGTTCGGGATGCCCCAGGGGCTGAAGAAGCCGTTTTTCGGCATACCCCATTTGCAGCCGGCGCGATTCACCTCGAAGCCGCGCTCTTCGGGCAAGGAGCCCGCGCCGCCGAGGTGCCACTTGCCCACATGCCAGGTGGCGTAGCCCTCTCGCCGCATTGCTTCGGCGAGGGTGGTGTGGCCCGTTGGAAACTGCTCGGCGTAGTCCGGCTCAATGAGGCGGCCCCGGCCGTGACCGACGAGGAAGTTCGTCAGACCGACCCGGGCGGGATACTGCCCGGTCAAAATGCTTGCCCGGGTCGGCGAGCAGACCGGCGCGGAGGCGTAGGCGTCCGTGAAGCGGTAGCCCTCCGCCGCCAGCGCGTCGATGTTCGGGGTCTCGTAGAAGGTGCTGCCGGAACAGCTCAGGTCCCGCCAGCCCATGTCGTCGATGACGATGAGTACGACATTCGCTTGTGCCACAATAGCTCCTTTCGCTCTCGGCGCTGCAGCTCAGCCGGTGCGCCGCGCTTCCTCGTACATGGCAAGGATGTTCTCTATCGGCGTTCCCGGCTGGATCATATGGCAAGGCCCGACAATGTAGCCGCCTCTCGCCCCGAGAATCTCAATGTTCTTTCGGACCTCGGCGCGAACATCCGCCGGACTGCCGAAGGGGAGCACGTCCTGATTTTCCACTGCGCCGTGAAACACTACCCGATCGCCGAAGGCCTGGACAAGCCGCTCCCGCTCCATACCGGGACAGCGGTGTTGGATCGGGTTGAGAACATTTATCCCGAGATCCACTAGATCCGAAACGATGTCGAAGGCCGATCCGTCGGTGTGGTAAAAGGCGCGCTTGCCATGGTTGTGAATCTCCGCAATGAGCTCGGCGTAGGGGTCCCGGAAGAAGGTCCGCCAGCTCTCGTGACTCATGAGGGGGCGATCCTGCATGCCCATGTCGTCGGAGAGGTACACCAATTCAATTTCCTCGCCGGCGGCGTCCAGGGCCCGGCGCAGGTAGTCCTTCTGCACCGTGAAGATGCGCGCGATCATCTCGTGGGCGAACTCGGGATTGAGGTAGAGATCCATGAGTGCCGCATCCATGGGCTTGAGGCCGCAGTAGACCTCGAAGATGGAGATAAACGACAGCATGCGGACTCGATGCCTCTGCGCCGCGGCGTCTCGATGGAGTACTTCGTAGTCGTAACCCGCCGGGTCCGGCCACGGGTAGTCCGCCAGGGCGGCGGGCTCTTCCACCTCCGCCAGCGGATTCACGGCAACCTCGGCGTAATAGCCGGTATCGAACCGGCTCCATCGATAGGTGACACCCCACTCGTCCGTCCCGGCGTGATCGGATAGCGAGGGGCCTTCCGGGCCGGCGTCCTGCTCCGCCGGGTGGACGATGGTCTCGTCCGAGGGCGGTTCGGCGCGGACCCATGTGATCTTGTCGACGCCGAGCCGGTCGTAGACATGGTCCTGATCTCTTGTCCCGAAGTGGCTCTTCAAGGCGTTCATGATCTCCGGGCTAGTCCAGATGTCGGCCGGAGGATGGTCGGTCGGACGACCGTCAAGGGTCGCCATTAGCCGCTCACGGGATGACGTTTCAGTCATGATCGCGCTCCTTGCTCGCTCCATTTTCATCATTGATCCGTTCATCATTGATCGGGTCCAAGCGTCGAATCAACAATAAAAAGCCGGCGACGAACACAATGATGACGCGGAAGTAGCTACGGTATACGCTCATACCGTCGAACCATGTGGGCAGGATGTCCAGAAGGGCTGCGCCAATGATGGAACCCATGAGACCGGCCGTTGCGCCTCCGCCGATCTCCACGAGAAGCGACATGGGTACGCGATCCTCCGGCTTGAGGCCTACGACGAAGTAGTGTTGAAGCCCGACAATGATTCCGGACTGGAAGACGCCGGTTGCGGTGAAAACCGCCGCCACGGCAACAAAGCTGAACTCCGTCGGGGCGAGTGCCCAGAAGGCGGCGATCCCGAGAAAGCCGGATGCATAGGTCACGATCATGGGCCGCGCTCCGATCCGGTCGGCAATACGGCGGTTGACCATTGAGGAGGCGATCTGTCCGACCACTAGAAAGAGCGGGAACACCAGTGCCATGTAGTCCGGGACGCCGTAGCCGTTCTTGATGGTGATCACGGCGAAGGGAGTTACCGACACGAAGGTTGCGAAACCGGCGCACCACGCGACGAAGAGACGCCGATCCCGGTGGCTCCGGGCAAGAGTCCGCAGGATCCGGTGCAGGGGTGTTCGCGCCGAGACGCGCCCGGCGCCGCTCTCGGGCAGACGTCGGATGACCGTCGCGCTGTACAGTCCCACCATGATAGCCGCGGCGATCAGAATCTGGTAGACAGCCACGGCGTCCGTGAAACGCATGGCGATGACGGCCCCACTCATTGCCACGAGATACACAAGGTTGAAGAGCAGAAAGCTTCCGTAGATGAAGCGTGCTCGGTCTTCGCCCACGGCGACCTCGGCAAGGAGGGGATTCACACTGACTTTGCCCATGCTGCCGAGCACCGCGAAGAGGGCGCTGCCTCCCACGATCAGGGCGCTGCGCAGCGGCTGCAACGCCGCTCCGGACAGGAAGCCCGCGACGATCAAGCTCGTGACGGCGAGGTAGCGAATGAGGGATGTGAGTGACCATGTGCGCGCCAGTCCCCGGTGCGCCACCATTGTTTTGCCCAGGAGCATGAAGGGCATGGCCAGATGGGTCAGTGAGGCCAGGAAGGCGACGGTGGACTCCGCCAGCCCGTTGCGCAGGGAGTAGAGCACCAGCACGTGCTCCATGAGGAAGGCAACGGTGAGCGCGTTCAGCGCCTGCACACGGCGAAAGAGACGGCGGCCTGTGGTCACTTGTTGGGGGCTGAGGGGATTCATAGCTCGCGGGTCCCTGGCTTCCGACCACCGGAGTCGTAGCCGAAGAGCAGGAAATCCGCGGGACCCTTCGCGCCGCTGAGGTCCTGGCAGCACATACCGATCATGGTCCCCGTGAAGCCGCCTCCGGGCACGCCCTCGTCGGAGAGCTCTTCAGCGGTGATCAGGGGGCCGACGGCATGCCAGGGGATCTGATTCGTCGTCGGCGATGCCGGTGCCGCATAGAACTGCAGCCGCGCGGCATTGCCCTCTATGCCGAGAAACAGCCGGACCCTCGGCACGGTGCCGTCGGACAGCGATTCGGCGTCTTCAGCGATCGCTTCGGGACCTACAGTGCTGGGGCCCGTCGTGAACTCCGCGTCCGCACCGTTACGGCTGATGATCGCCAGCGTCGGTGATTCGGCGTCATCAACAGATACTGCGAGGTAGTGGTAGGCGCGAGTGTTGTAGTAACAGATCAGCCCCGCCATGTGCTTTGGGGACTGCGGTGTCATGTGGAGGAGGGTCCAGGCGAAGAAGCGCATGTGCTCGCGGCGACGCGCGATCATGCTCTGCCGAAACAGCGATGCCGGCGACTCGCCGCCGAATAGGCGTAGACAAGGTGGTTGATCCGCGCCCCCCTCAGCGTGACGGGCAGCTTCCCATGCGGCCGGCTGACACCAGCCCGGGTCCGGCGGGCGGCGCAGACTCTTGAACTCGCGCGGCAGGACCGCGGCGTCGAATACACGAAGCCCCGACGCGCCGACCCCCGGCGGCACCGCCGGATCCGGGTCCAGCCGCATGCCCGTGGTGGTCGTGCGCGGCGGTGCCGCCGCCGGCTCCGGGAGGTTCACCACGACGGACGGGCGACAAGCACCCTGCGTTCCCTCCGCATCCCGGAGCCGCGGCCACCCGTCGTCGTGCCACACAATCTCTTGGATGGCGGTCTCGCGCCCCAGAATGCTGCGACGGGCCGCCGATGGGAGGAGGCGGCTCATGAGGTGGAGCATGTACCATCTGGATGCGCGGCCGGCCTCGCCCGGGACCTCCACAAGGTCGGCGTGTCCCGCGCGCTGTATCGGGTGGTCCGCTAAGTCCCGCGAGCTCAGCAGCGGGTTCTCCGGGTGGAGCTCATAGGGTCCCTGCAAGCTGCGGCTGCGCGCAAGGGTGACAGCGTGTCCGTAGAAGGTGCCGCCCTCGGCCGTAAGCAGGTAGTAGTAGCCGTCACGGTAGTAGAGGTGCGGCCCCTCGGTATATCCGAGCTTCGTCCCCGCGAAGATGGGTCTCGCCGGACCCTTCGGTGACAGATCGTGGGCATCGATCTCCTGCAGGAGTATGCCGCCGAAGCGCTCGTAGCCGGGGCGGAACTCCGCGTTGGTGACCGTGAGCCACTTTCGGCCGTCCCGGTCGTGAAAGAGTGACGGGTCCGCTCCGTAGGCGTTGAGGTAGACGGGGTCGCTCCAGGGTCCGGCAATGTCGTGGGCGCTTACGAGGTAGTTATGTGTATCCGGCATCATGGTCCCGTGTTGTTTCACGTCGGTATACACGAGGTAGAAAAGGACGCCGTCATAGCTAAGGCATGGCGCCCACACGCCTCCGGAGTCGGGGTCTCCATGCAGGTCGAGTTGCGCTGGTCGTTGCAAAGGCGCCGCTAGAAGCTCCCAGTGGACAAGGTCGTGTGAACGATGCAGTTCCACACCCGGAAACCATTCGAAGGTGCTCGTGGCGACAAGGTAGTCCGCGTCCACCCGAATGACCGAGGGATCGGGGCGGAAGCCCGGCAGAATGGGATTGCGGACCGTCACGCCCGAGCTTCGCCTCCGGCGGCGTTCCCATCCCTGCTGGACGCGGGAGTGTTCGCGGCACCCTGGATCCAGCTCGCCATTTGCCGGTGCCAGGCGGCGTCTCGCCACATGCCGGGAAACTGCGGCCCGCAGAAGTTGCTGGTCCCAATGGCCGCCCAGCGCTCGGTTGCAGCGCTTTCGGCAACACCGACGGCGCAGAGCTCCTTCACCCAGCCCCAGTCGAACATGGGGCCATCTTTGTAGTCGACCAAGGCCCAGCATTCGGTGGTGACCACCGGGAGTCCGCTTCGCTGCGACCATGCGGCAACGCTTCGGATGGCTCGGCGTAGTATGCCCTGAAAGTACTCCGGGTTGCTTCGGTACAGTCCGTCCGAGCCCAGAGCGATTCGCTCGAGCCCGGCGGGGTCGAAGGTGGTGTTTCCAACTGCGAGACGCTGGTAGAAGTTGGTCTCCTGACTCATCCAGATGTGTGGTTCCAAGAGGTCCAAATAGGACAGATCGATGTCGCCGCCGTCGTGCAGATGTCCGGAAAACGAAAAGGTGAGCGGCAGATCCGGGTACTGTGCCCGTACCAGATCAACGGTCTCTCGCATCCAACGTTGAGAGTCCGCTGTCCGCCAGTCGTCTCCGCTCCCGCGGTCACCGTCGAAGAAGGGCGCCCACATGGCTTGGGGCCATTCGTTGCAAAGGTCCAGGTAGTATATGAGATCCATGAAGCCCGCCGACTCAATGTGGCGGAGCACGTTCAACCACACGTCGGCGAAGTCCCGAGGTGTCAGAATCCGCATGCGCGCATTTTCGCGGTCCTGGCGAAACCAACTCGAGAGCGCTATCTCTATCCCGCTGTCCCGACAGGCCTGGAGGAACTCGGTGAGCTGCGGCTCAATGGTGGTGCGCAGCAAGCCGGGACTTCCCCAGGTCTGCTGATTCCAGCAAGGGACGAGCTCCCACTCCCGCTTCGGATCGACGGCGAAGAGATGCGGAAAGGGATCGATGCGAACGGTATCGTAGCCGCGGTCCTTGAGCTCCTGCAGTACGTCGGGGATCTCCTCGTAGCCGGCTCCCGGCCAGCGGCGCTCCAGCCACGAGAAGTCCCACATGGCAATGGCGCGGCGCCGTGTCGTGTCCAATCTCGTTTTGTGCATATTTGCTCCTTGGTGTTACTGAATGTGTGTGGGAATATCCCCGGTAATGCGCCACCAGTGCGCTTCCCGCGGGTGAATACGCTCGCCGGCTGCGCTGAAACGCGCCGGCGGGGATTGTCTCGGTGGCATAGCACCGGCTTTGGTGTAGGGGCCCCAGAAGACGCCGGTCCAGCTTTCGGCCGTCTCCGGGCTGAGATACCGGCTCTCGATAGAGCCGATTCTTACCGCCTCGCCGGCGTCCCCAATGGGCGCGGCAAAGAGGGTGTAGCGCTCATCCTCCGCTTCGATTGTAAGCCGAAAGTGTCCGTTGCTGCCGAGGGAGCGGGTGACCGCATCCTCGACATCGCCGATTCTGCGCCGGAGCACAAGCTCTATGGCTGCGCCGCTCGGTCGCAGGGTCAGTCGAAGCAGGTGGCGCTCGTCGAGAAAGAGTACGACCCCCGTCTCGGTGAGCGACGCCTGATCGAAGATCACATCCACGAAGAGGCTGCAGAACAGCGCACGCTGCTTGCGCAGCAGCATGAGCTCCTCCCCGGACGATTCGGGAAGGAGCTGAAGCTCACGCTCGTGCCGCCCCGCCTCGGTGTCCAGGCTCGTGCCGGCGCCGTGTGCGACGCGGTCTGCGACGCGGAAGTAGCCGCGGTCGCTGCGCTTGTAGCGGTACCATCCGGAGGTGTCGCCGTCGTCGTTGTCTGCGGGCCACGGAAGCAGCTGCACTTCGCCGAGCCGGGGAGCTTCCCTGCGCTCCGGCTGCTCGGTCTCGGTTTCGGGCCAGGGGACAAGCGGGTAGATTCGCCGGCCGTCGTGAGGATCGAGCGCCTCTTCCAAGAGCTCGGCGTCGGTCTGCGGTCGCGGTGCGTCGTTCCCGTCCCCGTCCCCGTCGGAAGCCGGCGTGTTTGTTGCAAGCGGCCATCCGTCGCTCGTCCAGGCAATGGGGCTAAGGAAGGTCTCTCTCCCCAGGGGTGCAAAGCTTCCGTAGCTGAAGTTGCGCGTGCCCAGGCAGAATAGCCACCAGGCGCCTGCATCATTGCGGATCAGCTCGGCGTGCCCGGTGTCGCGGATCGGGGAGAAGGTCACATGTCGCTGGGTGATCAGCGGGTTGTACGGCGACGCTTCGAAGGGCCCCCAGGGAGAGCGGCTCCGTGCGACGGTAGCCATGTGTCCGTAGCGCGAGCCTCCCTCGGCCATGAGGAGGTAGTACCAGTCGCCGATGCGGTATAGGTGGGGGCCCTCGGCGTCCTTTGAGCAGAAGCCCACGGCGATCTCGCGGGGCTGCGTGGTGAGACGGCCGGTCGCGACATTGATCTCCGCCTGATCTATCCCCCGCGGACCTCTGCGGGTGTAGTACACGGTATCTCCGTCGAAGAGTAGAGACGGGTCGAACAGTCGTTGGTCAATGTCTAGGGGATCCGACCAGGGTCCGGCGGGATTTGTGGCGCTAATGAGAAAGTTCCCGCGGCCGCCGACATCCGTGGTGACAATGTAGTAGCGGCCCCGGTGATAGCGGATCGTGGGTGCGAAGATTTCGTTCTTCCCCGCGAAACGCGCGAAGTCCAGTTGGGAAGGCCGCGTGAGTCCGTGGCCGACGAGCTCCCAGCTAAACAGCGTGCTGCTGCGATAGATCGGCAGGCCGGGGAAATATGAGAAGGAGCTTGTGACCAGGTAGAAAGCGTCCGCACCACGGCATACCGAGGGATCGGGGTTGGTTCCGGGAAGAACGGGGTTGGTATAGGATATCATACGCCGGCGGCGAGCGGTTCGGACGGTCTGTACGAAAGCTCCATGAAGTCGAGCTGTCCCTTCGTCATGCTTAGTAGTATCGACTCATAGGGTCGGAAATGGAGCGTTACATCTCGCTGGTAGCCTGCGACGCTCAGGCGCAGGGGGCGGTCCAGGACTTCAGTGGTCAAGGATTGGCCGTAGGTCATTGGGTAGCGGATCTCCGCACTCGCGGGGTGGGCAAAGAAGAAGATATAGGTCTCCCCGTCCCGGCGACACCAGAACTCGGGGATAGCGGGGCCTTCGACAAGCGGCATGATTTGCTCGCTGTCCGGTAGGGCGTCGAAGACGGTGGCGGCGCCGCACAGCGTCTCGAGGAGCTCTCCGTAGTCGCTAGGCTGTAGCGTTCCCGGGGCTGCGGGGCGCCGGGGCATGAAGACGTGTGCGCCGGCTCGGGCCAGTCGCACGACTTGCGACAAGGCGGAGCGTTCCATCCACGCGACGTCCACCAGCAGACCCTCCAGGCGGAGATCGCCGACGATGATCTCTCCATCCTCGACCTCGGCCACGTCGAGGAAAGGTTCGGATATCCATACCGGGCGGTAGCCGCAGAGGCTTTCCGGTAGGCGGGTATAGTGCATCTCCCAGTGGTACATGGCGCTCGGTCGGCGCAACTCCTCCGGGAGTTCGCCCGCCATGAGGGTGTCTTCGTAGGGCGCGTATACGGCAAGCTGAGCGTGCGTCTTCCCGCGCTTGAGTGCCGCGGATACCCGGGACATGTAGGTGTTGAAGGCCGGCAGCTCATCCGCGAAGGCTGCGTCCGGACCTACATGCACCGTGGCGTAGAACTCGTTCGGACCTCCCGGCGGATTGAAAGGCATGCCGTGCCAGATGACGTGGTTCACGCCGTTGGCAAAGAGACTGTCGGCGAGGTATTTGAGGTCCGCGGGCTGCTCCTCCTTCAGGTGCGGTCCGCGCTCGGGGTAGGGCTCCCATCCGTAGATGCACGTGAACGCCTCTGTCGTGACCAGCGGGCGTCCCACCAAGGCCGCGGCGGAGGCCGCGAAGGTGGAGAACGGCGGGTCGAACAGCAGCGCTTCGGACTCCGGAATGTCCGCGGCGGCGTAGGCGGCCAAGAGGTCCGCCGGTGCTCCATGCGCCTGAACCCGGGAGAGCGCACCCATTTCGTTGGTAACATCCGTATAGGCTTCGTAGAACTCCCTCAGGGCGTACTCACCCCGCAGTCGGCGGTAGTCGTATCTCCGGGATGGGTAGTGGTCTATATCCGGCATATAGGGAACGAGGTCGTAGCCGTAGCGGCGTTGAAAGGCCGCCCCGAAGCCTTCGGTCCAGAGCCCCGCGGGGTCCACTTCCCAGGAATCGCAGAAGAGCGCGGATCGGCCGCCCTCGAGTGCCGGAAGGAGGCCACGCCCCAACACGTCGGCATAGGCTTGCAGAGCCTCCCGGTCGAGGTGATCGATCAAGTAGGAGGGTGGTTTCCCTTCGGCGTTCTCCCAGCTTCTGCTCAGTCGTTGCGATGAGATGCCGTCGTAGGTCTTCGATGCGTGTTCGGCGTCCACCATTGATCCGCCGAAAGGCCACAAGCTACCGAAGGTAAAGTCGCAGGCAAGGCCGCGGGCGTCGCAGCTCCGCTTTGCATGTGCAACCAAGCGCTGCCACTCGGGCCCCAAAAAGCTCGGAATTGTGCCGCCACGCTTACCCGCGTAAACCCATGCTATCTCAACACCACCGAAACCTTGTGCCTCGATCCAGTCCAACTGGGTGTCGATTTCGTCCGTCGTAATGTTTTCGGCGAACCACCACCAGCGAGTGAGGGGCCGAGAGTCCCGGAAATAGGGAATTTCGTCGATTCGGGCCGGATAATCCCGCTTGTTCATGCTGTATGCTCCTCAGTACTACCAAGCCTACACCGAAATCGGCGATTCGCGAAAGAAGAAAATTGACGGCGCCGGGGTGGCCTGCTACAATTCTTTTTACGCGAGTAAGCGAACGGCGTTGCCTTCGCGCGCAGAATCGAAAAGGAGGATCGTATGAGACGAACACTTCTTCTCCTGATAGTGCTGCTGATTCCTGTTCTCGTCTTCGCAGGCGGACAGCAAGAAGGCGCACAACAGGAAGAGGGCCCGGAAGGTCCCGCACAAGACACCGACGTCATGTCGGAACGCAGTGAAGCCCCGGACGAGAACGTGCTTGAGTTCCCGACCTTGCTGGGCGGCACCTACATGGACTGGATGAAAACGGTCTACAACAAGGCCGGTGCACCGGACGTGGCGCAGATTCCCATGGCTGCGTATGATAAAAACTCGGAGTTGCATCCGATTGCGGCTGAGAGCTGGGAGGTTTCCGACGACGGACTGACATGGACCTTCAATCTTCGGGAGGATCTGCTCTGGTCCGACGGAGAGCCTCTGACCGCCCGGGACTTCGAGTTCGCCCTCGAGCGAGCTGTCACCCAGGGCTACGACTTCGGTTGGTACTGGAGCTGGGCCGCCGGGATTGCCAATTGGGGCGCCGTGGAGTCAGGGGATGCACCGCTGTCCGATCTGGGCGTGGAAGCGGTCGACGAGAACACCTTGACGTTGACAACCAACGCGCCGAAGCCCTACCTACCCGGCGTAACCGCCTTCTTCTTTCCCGTACCCGAGCACGTGGTCGAAGAGCATGGAGATGAATGGGCGTCGAGCGCGGAGAACTACGTCTCAAGCGGTCCCTTCATGCTCACCGAGTGGGTCCGCGGTGACCGCTACGTGCTGGAAAAGAACCCGAACTACAACGGGCCCTGGGCGGCGCAGGTTGACCGCATCAATCTCTATCCGGCACTCGGTGATCCGTCGGTCGGCTTTCCCGCATATCTCGCGGGCGACCTCGACATGACGGACGTAAACGCCGGTCAGTTGGCGTACGCGCAGAACCGCATGCCCGATCAACTGAAGAACGGCACCTTCTTCGGCATCTACTATCTTGCCTATGACTACGATCAAGCACCCTTCGACAACGAAGACGTGCGGAAGGCGCTTTTCTACGCGCTAGACCGCGCAGAGCTCACGAGCACCGTCTTGCAGAACGTTGCAGTGCCGGCGCGGACGCTCTTTGCCCCTGGTTACCCCGGCTACAGCGACGAGATCGCCGAGCAGACCGAGTTCGATCCTGAGAAGGCACGGCAGCACCTTGCGGACGCGGGATATCCCGACGGCGAAGGCTTCCCCGACGTCGAGCTGTGGTGGCGCATTGAAGGCGGCATCCACGCGCCCATCGTGGGGCCCTTGGCGGAGTATCTGCAGGCGCAGTTCCAGGAGGTCCTAAATATCGACATTGGGATCGAGGGCAAGGAGCTCAAGAGCTGGATGGACGCACAGGCGAACCGGGATCATAACTTCTTCCTGGCTCCGTACATGAAGGACTACATTGATCCGAGCAACTTCGCGACGATCTTCGTGAACGGCGGCCGACACCACTGGACTAACGACGAGTACACTCGCCTGGTCGAAGAGGCGAACGCTTCCTTCGACACAGAGGAGCGCTTGGAGCTCTATCGGCAGGCCGAGCAGATCTTGATCGACAACGCCACGGTCACCTACCTGGTACACCCCATGACGAACAAGCTGCTCAAGCCCTACGTGGCCGGCGAAGCCTCGGAGCCGAACCAGTTCGGTGACTACCTGAACGTCGACCCCTTCTACATTTGGACGCACCTCCACATTGAGGGTCAGATGTAGCGTAATCAAGCGAGACGCGTGGCTGGATTACGTGAGCGCGCGGCTCAGTTTTCGTGTTAACCTGGGCGTGACGGCCGTAGTGGCCGTCACGCCTTTCTGTATCGAGGTGCTCCGTTGAACGGAAATGGACGACTACTGGATGTACAGAACCTGGACGTGACCTTCCTGCAGAAGACGGGAAACGTGCAGGCGGTGCGCGGCGCCTCGCTCTTCGTGGACGAGCAGGGGGAGAGCATCGGCATTGTGGGCGAGTCCGGTTCAGGCAAGAGCGTAACTTCCTTGGCGATCATGCAGCTCATCAAGCAGCCCCCCGGGCGGGTGACGGCTGATCGACTCACCCTTCGTGACAACGACATCATGAAGCTCTCCAATAGCGAAAAGCGGGCCATACGCGGTAAAGACATAGGCATGATCTTTCAAGAGCCCATGACTTCGCTGGACCCGGTTTTCACCATTGGCCAGCAGATGGAGGAGACCATTACCCTCCACCAGAACGTCGGTAAGAAGCGCGCGCGGGAGCTCGCGGTAGATATGCTCTCCCGCGTTGAGATCGACAAGCCCTGGGATATGCTGAAGCACTATCCGCATCAGCTCTCCGGCGGTATGCGCCAGCGTGCCATGATCGCCATGGCGCTTAGCTGCAATCCGCGCATCCTCATTGCCGACGAGCCGACAACGGCCTTGGATGTCACCATTCAGGCGCAAGTTCTGCAGCTCATCAAGGACCTGCAGGTTGAGCTCGGGATGGCACTGATCATGATTACCCACGACTTAGGGGTGATCGCCGAAACCACCGATCGAGTTTTCGTCATGTACGGCGGCAAAGTCCTCGAGCACGGCACCGTGTTCGAGGTCTTCGAAGAGCCGGCCCAGCCCTATACCACGGCACTTCTGCACAGTTTACCGGATGTCAGCCGGAGCCGGGACGACAAGCTCTTCGTGATCGAGGGAAATTCGCCCAATCCGGTTCACCCACCGACGGGGTGCCCATTCCACCCGCGCTGCCCTGTGGCCATGGACAAGTGCGCGGAAGCGTTCCCGCCGCTGCACCGAATCTCCGATACCCACTACGCCTACTGCTGGAGGCTCGAGGAATAATGGCACCGGTCATTGAGGTTCAGGATCTGAGAAAGCACTTCTCGAGCAAGAGCGGCCCCCCGTGGAAGCGAGTCGAGACAACTGTGAAGGCGGTCGACGGGGTGTCCTTCACGGTGGAGAACAACCAAGTGGTGGGCCTTGTCGGCGAGTCCGGCTGTGGTAAGACGACCGTCGGGAACCTGGTCGTCAACCTGTTGGAGCCGACCGGCGGGGAGGTCCGGTTTCGGGGTCGCGACATTCTCACCATGGATCAAGAGGAGCTGAAGCAGGTCCGCAAGAAGATGCAGATCGTGTTTCAAGACCCCTTTGCATCGCTCGATCCGCGGTTAACCCTGAACGAAGTGATTACCGAGCCCTTCGAGATTCACGACCTCTATACAAACAAGGAGCGCATTGAGCGGGCCGGAGAGCTTCTAACTATGGTGGGATTGGATTCCGAATACGGAAGCCGCTATCCCCACGAGCTCTCCGGCGGACAGCGCCAACGGGTTGCCATTGCCCGGGCCTTGACCCTCGACTCGGAGGTGATCGTCGCGGATGAGCCGACCTCCGCACTGGATGTCTCCGTAAAGGCGCAGATCATCAATCTGCTCGAGGAGTTGAAAGAGCGCATTGGCCTGTCCATGATCTTTATTTCCCACGACCTGAGTATGGTGCGCCACATCAGTGACCATATCCAGGTCATGTACTTCGGGAAGATCGTAGAGTCCGGCCCCACCGAGGATATCTTTAACGCCCCGGTGCATCCCTACACGCGCGTTCTATTGGAGGCCATTCCGGTGCCCAACCCGCGGATGCGCCGTCGGCGCAAGCTCACGCTGCAGGAGAATCGCCATACCTCGGAAGAGATGCTGAATCCGAAGCTGACGCTGGTACCGCCTGAGCCGGGCGCGGAAGCTGAGCTGCGGGAATACGCTCCCGGTCATATGGTCCGCTGCTTCCCGAGTAGCTACGGTTCCGCCGGATAGGAGATTTCACGGATGCTTCTGTATATCGTCAAACGAATCGGATCACTTTTGGTGACCTTCTTCATTGTCTCGGTGCTGATTTTCTCACTCATGCGAGCCTTGCCGGGCGGTCCATTTGATGAAGACAAGATGCCGCTCTCCGAAGCGGCGAAGGAGAAGCTAAACGAGCAGTATGGCCTGGAAGGGCCACTGTACATGCAGTACCTGCGCTACATGTGGGGTGTTCTGCAGTTCGACTTCGGTATACCCTTCCAGAGCCCCGGTGAGACGGTGGTTGAGTTGCTTGCCCGGGCCTGGCCGCCGAGTCTTACCCTCGGCGGGCTCGGCATGGCGGTGGGCACACCAATCGGCATCTTTCTGGGGATCGCCGCGGCCCTGCGGCGCAACTCCGCGATCGATTATACCGCCTCCTTCGTCTCGACACTCGGCATTACCATACCCATCTACGTCATCAGCCTCATGCTCATGCTGATCTTCGGGGTGTGGCTCAACTGGCTGCCGACAAAGGGTTGGGGTGAGCCCAAGGCGTGGATCCTGCCGATCACGGCGTACTCGGTGGTGCCCATTGCCGAGTTCGCCCGCTTCACCCGATCGAGTATGCTGGACACCATGAACCAGCCCTTCGTCACGGTGCTCAGGTCGAAAGGGCTATCCGAGCGCAAGATTGTCATGCGCCACGTCCTCAAAAACGCCGCGATCCCCATGGTGACTATCTTTTTCCCAATGTTTATCGGGATTGCTACCGGGACGATCTTCGTTGAGAAGATGTTCCGCGTACCAGGTCTGGGAAACTACTTCGTAACCAGCATTGAGCGGCGGGACTATCCCATGGAGATGGCGCTGGTGCTGCTCTTGACCCTCATGGTCGGCATTGCCTACATCATTACGGATATTCTCTACGCGTACTTAAACCCGCGCATCCGGCTGAAGTCCCATAAAGACTAAACCTCGTGAAGAGTAAAC
>CAYFQV010000024.1:4995-10900 GCA_964345195.1 uncultured Spirochaetaceae bacterium | reverse complement strand
AAACCCGCGCATCCGGCTGAAGTCCCATAAAGACTAAACCTCGTGAAGAGTAAACGCCATGAAGAGTAAGTTTAGCCAACAGTCCTCCGATCTCGAAGCCGGCCCCGGCGCCGCCGGGGAGCACACATCCGCCGAGACGGCGGTCGACGACGCCTCCGCGGGCGGACCCGCGGCGGGTGCGGCGGCCGGTGGGGCCGGAGGTGCGTCTCATGAGGAGGCCGCGCAGGGTCAGAAGTTCGGCACCCACCACGGCCCGGCGTACTACGCCATACAGCGCTTCCTGGACAACCGCAGCGCCGTCGTTTCAAGCATTGTCCTCAGTCTGCTCCTGCTCATGGCGTTGTTTGCGCCGGTCATTGCGAAGACCGGTTATCAGGAGCAAGCCTTCCTGCAAAAGGTCTTCGCCTTTCCCTCCTGGGAGCATCCCTTCGGCGTTGATCCGCTCGGGCGCGATTTCTTTTCGCGGGTTATCTACGGGGCCCGCGTCTCGATCGGTGTCGGCTTGAGCTCCGCGGTGATCAGCTTGATTATCGGCTTGCCCCTCGGTGCCATTGCCGGCTATCGCGGCGGCGCCTTTGATTGGGCGGTCATGCGCCTTGTCGAGATCTTCAGCGTCGTGCCGCCCCTTTTGGTTGCGATCATCATTGCCGCGTTGGTCGGCGGCGGTGTTATTAATATTGTGCTAATATCATCCGCCTTCCTCTGGGTACACACCTGTCGCCTGGTCCGGGGGCAGGTCATGGCCTACAAGAAGCGGGAGTTCATCCAAGCATCCCGCGCCTTGGGCGCGAGCTCCCGGTATATCATCCGCAAACACTTGATTCCCAACAGTGTCTCCCCCATCATCGTAGGATTCGTCTTGGCCATTCCGCGCGCCATGATGATCGAGGCCTCCTTGAGTTTCCTCGGGGTCGGTATTAATGCGCCTATCCCGAGCTGGGGGCAGATGATCTCCGAAGGCCTAAACTATATGTTCTTCTACTGGCATCTGGCGGTCTTTCCGACCCTCTTCTTGGCCATCACCGTGCTGACCACCACGCTGTTCGGCGACGGATTGCGCGACGCCGTTGACCCGACCATGAAGGGAAAGTAAGCACGCATGGATGATGCCGCTTCTTCCTGGAACATTGTCTCGCACCTCGGCGAGGCGGAGTACCGCTACGCAGGCGCGGTTGTCCCGCCACTCTTTCAGAACTCGCTGTTCACCGGATCGAGTCGGCGGAGCGAGCGGGAGTTGGGCGGCGGTTTGGGGCCGGATTTCAGCTATACTCGCGGCGGTAATCCCACGATTGCGGTTGCCGAGAGCAAGCTGGCGGCCCTGGAGGGTACCGAGCGTGCCCTCTGTTTCTCATCCGGAATGGCGGCCATAACATCGACCCTGCTCTCATGTCTGAAATCAGGCGATCACGTGGTTGCCATGAAGTCGGTCTACGGTGGAACCCGGCAGTTCCTGGAGAATTGGCTTCCGCGTTTCGGGGTTGAGACAAGCTTTGTCACAGGCGACGATCCGGAAGAGTTTTTTCAGGCCGCCGACGAACGGACGCGAATTTTCTACCTCGAGAGCCCCTCGACCTTTCTCTTTAAGGTGATCGATCTAGCTTCGATTACCGCCGGTGCGCGGGAGCGGGGGATCACGACCATACTCGACAACTCCTGGGCAACGCCAATTTTTCAGCGGCCCGCCGAGTCCGGAGTGGACCTGATCGTGCACTCGGCGAGTAAGTATCTCGGCGGTCACAGCGATATTGTTGCCGGCGTCGTAGCCGGAGCGGCGGCGCATCTGCAGCAGATGGTCATGGAAGAGCGTATGCTGCTCGGGGGCTCCATGGACCCCCACCAAGCGTGGCTTCTGACCCGGGGTCTTCGGACACTCCCCCTGCGGATGCAGCGCCATCAGGAAAGCGGCCTTGCCGTTGCACACGCCCTTGCCGAGCACCCGCGTGTACTCGAGGTGTTTCACCCGGGACTGCCCGGGGGGCGCTACCACGAGCAAGCACGCCGGCAACTCGACGGTTACTCGGCGCTCTTCAGCATTGTTGTAGATGCACCGGACGGCGCCATCCAGGCGGCTCTCGACCACCTCGAGGTCTTTCGCTACGGTCCGAGCTGGGGCGGCTTCGAGAGCCTCGTTGTGGCTCCCTTCTTGGAGGCGGATACGGTCGCCGTTCGGGAGAATCTGGGTATTCCCGCCGGGCTCGTCCGGCTTTCGGTAGGTCTCGAGGACCCGCAATGGCTCCTCGAGGATCTGCGGCGATTTCTGGATTCTTTGGAGGCGTAAGTCGTGGCTGAACAACCCAGTGACGGGGCGCAGGCGGGCGCGGATATTCCGCGCATTGGGCGGGCGGCCGCTGGCCGAAAACGGCGGGTAACACGCCGGGACGTTGCCGAGCGCGCCGGTGTCTCGACGGCGACGGTATCCTACGTCCTAAACAAGACGCAAAAGGTCCCGGAGCGGACCGCGGAAAAGGTCTGGGAGGCGGTACGGGCGCTCGACTACAAACCGGATCTCGTGGCTCGCAGTTTGGTAACCCGGGAGTCAAAGCAGCTCGCCATCGTTCTCAACAACATTGGCAATCCCATCTACGCGGACTTCATCCGCGGCTTCGAGAACAAGGCGATCACCAACGGTTACTTCGTAAACATCTGCACCGGGAATCAGAATGTCGACGACTACATGGAGGACTTTGCCTCCCGCCGCATTGACGGCATTCTTATTGAGGCCTTGCCCCACAAGTATCACCAGGAGGAGCTCTACAAGCTTCTGGACGCGAACATTCGGATTGTGGTCTTCGGGCACACCAGCATGGATCTTCGGACCATCTCGTCGATCGAGACCGATTATATCGATGTAATGGACAAGGCGGTGACCCACTTGGTCGGCCTCGGTCATGAGCGCATTGCCTACATTAGCGGTTTGGAGCGCTCGCAGACCTTCGACCAGCGGATAGAAGGCTACCTTCAGGCGCTGCAGGCCAACGGTCTGGACCATGGGGACGAGCTCCTCGTTGCCACGCCTCAGCCAACCAACACGGAGATATCCGACGGTGCCGCGCTGGCAAATCGCCTGGTGGAGAGCAAACGGAAGTTCACCGCGGTCCTCGCCACCAACGACCTCATGGCCGCCGGCGCCATGGGCGCCCTCAAGCAGGCCGGGCTGCGCATTCCGGAAGACGTCTCGGTCATGGGGATAGACAACTCGTACATTGGCACCATTACCGAACCGGGGCTTACCACCCTGGCGATCTCCTATCGGGACGTCGGCCGCAAAGCCTTCGATCTGCTCTACGCGGATCTCCGCGAGGACGTTAAAGGCTACTACGTCAACCGCGCCGAGCTTTTCGAGCGCGGCTCGACCGGCCCGCCTTCCGCATGACCCGCCGGATGGAGATGTAGACCGGGAATGCAAGTGGGAAGAGAATGCTCAGGTCCCGAATGCGGCCCGTCGTAGCGGCCGTAGATTCCTCCGCGTCCACGGATACGTGCGCGACCGTCTTTCCGGTGAAGGCGGGCGAGTGTCCGTCGGTCTCAACCGGAGCAAAGGTGAGATCGCTGAGATGCTCCCAGGAGGTCGCGGTTCGGCGGTAACGGGAGAGCCACAGCTCGTCGTCACTGCTGAGCTCCGTGCCGGTGTCGCCGGTGCTTCCGTCTAGAAAGGGAATATCCCCCGCGGTGATGGATAGCGTAGCGTCATGGATGTATCCCGCCTCGCTCTCCAAGCGCACAACGCCGCGAACGGCGGCGCCGAGATCGTCCAAGAAGCCCTCACCGGAGAGCTGATCTTCGATGTAGTACCCCCGACCGCTGTAGTAGATCTCACCGGAGAAGTCGACCTCTGCTCCGAAGCGGTAATCCTCGTCCTTTTGTAGTAGCTCGTCAGAGTATACGGAGTAGCTCGCCTCGTCCATGTTTAGCTCGAGCTTAAAGGCTTGCACCGCGGCCTCCGGCGCAAAGGCTTCGGACCCCGCGAGCAGAAGTGAAATATTCATCTCCTCGGCGAGGGCCGGGCGCGATACCGTGAGCGCAAAGAAGGGGACGTCGGTCGGAAAGTCTATCTGCACCGCCGGCGGCGTGGTGTCCCGCGCCCGGGTACTGCGGAGGATCAGAATGCTGAAGGGACCCGCCCTGTCGTCCCCTTCAACCAGTCCGCCGACGAAGTAGGGAGCCAGGGCGGAGTATGCCGGTTCGCGGCGCAGGATGTCCGGAGTGCCCGTGGCAAAGCCGGCGTCCGCCTCCAAGAAACTGAGGAAGGCCTCGAAGTCGGAGCCGCTGTACAGGCTCAGATCGTAGTTCTCGGTGGAGCGGGTGCCCCAGGCGCGTTGCTCCAGCTCGGCCTCGGTTTTGTCCGAGCTTGTGCTCTCGGGCAAGCCGTCGCCGGCCAGCGGTGCCGAGCAGGCAAAGAAGCCCCCGCTCCGCCCCGGCGTTGCGGTTTCGGTCACGTAGTGACGTACAAGCTCCACGGTCGGCTCCGTTGCCGCGCTAAGCTCGTCGAAGCCCGCACCGTCCACCTCCACAACCTCGGTGTCGAGGAAGCTTTGCGCGTCGGCGGGTTGATGAGGTATTGGTACAATCCAGCCGAAGTCCCCCGCGAATGCCGCCGTGCGCACGTCGAGAACGAGCCGCTGAATGCGGGTTGCCGCGTCGTAGTAGATGAAGGCGCGCTGGTCCGTTTCGGCCTCAATGGAGGCAGTGGCAAGCGTCTCGGATGTCTGGGAGGCTTCATCGAAACTGATCATCATGCCGTCGGCGCGGCTTGATTGAGCAGAAGGCAGAACAAGAAAGAGTGCCGCTGCAATGATCGCAGCGAGGCGTCGAGCAGAAATGGCCCGAATAGCGTCTGAACAGTTCATAGCGTATCTCCACATGATGGGTGTCTAATGATAGATACCCGGCCTAGAAGTACATGGAGGCGTTGATGCCGCCAAGCAGGATCCGCCGGCTGCCCTCAGGAGGCCGCGCTTCCGCGGTGAGAATTGAGCCGGGCATGCCGATGAAGCCGCCGAAGCGGATGTTCTGAATGCCGAGCGTCAGTCCTCCCTCAACATAGCTCCGGTCCCAGAGGTCCACGTCCTCGCGACTATCCTCGGGTACCTCGAAGAGCCGAATGCGGTATGAGGCGTTCGGACGGAGAGAGAAACTGTAGCCCCCTATCCTCCGGTCCCAGGAGATGTTCAACTCGCGGTCTGAGGCATTCCCAACGTTACGAAAATCCAGCGCAAGCGTGGCCCCGCCAATGCCCAAGGGGCTGTACGAGTAGCTTGCGCCGGCGTCGAAGCCGCCGAGTGTGGAGGAGGTATCGTCGTCGTTCGATCCGGAGCCGATTGCCTCCTCTTCGTCGAGAAGCGCCGTGTTGATGCGGTAGCTAAAACCGACGCGGAGTGTACCCGGCAAGACGTAGGGGTAGAAGCGGAGGATCTGCCCTGTAGCAACGACTAGGTCCGGCCCGAACTCCTCACTCTCCCAGTCGGGGGCAAGGCCCGAGGCAAGCATGTTCAGGGCGCCGTCGGCGTCTTCTTCCTCGGGGCTGTAGTAGTTGAGCGAGCGCAGGCCAATGTCGGCACTCGTGTACATGTCGAAGCTGCCCAATTCCAGGCCGATCCCGTAACCCACCCGCAGATCCATAAGGCGATACATGGGAAAAGCAAGGCCTGTTCCGCCGCTCAAGATACCGGTGCGCACGCCGAGGGTGGCGCCGAAACCGTCTATTCCGCCGGAGACACGGAGCGCCAGGCGGTAGGGACCTTGGTCGTAGCTCTCGGCCAGCTCGCTCCCGTAGCCGGTATCCCCCGTATCCTCCCCCGTCAGAACCGGTGAGAGATCACTCGAGGTCCAGATCAGGGTGTCCAGCCAGGGGCCCCACTGTGCACCTAGCCCGGCCGAGTTGCTCGCAAACAGGTCGGAGGCGGCG
>CAYFQV010000024.1:2097-4895 GCA_964345195.1 uncultured Spirochaetaceae bacterium | reverse complement strand
GCCCCACTGTGCACCTAGCCCGGCCGAGTTGCTCGCAAACAGGTCGGAGGCGGCGGTCCCCGTAGTGGTGGAGCCGCTGCGGTTGATACTCGGGCTTAGGCTTACTTGGGCCACGACGGACGAGCTACAAAGTGTTAGTACGAAAAGAACAGCGAAGACACGCTTCATATAACAATCCTCTCGCGTTTTCGGCAATATAGCCATTTATACAGACCATCTTAGTCAGGCCTCTTTGCAGAATTATTATAGGTCAATAATTGAAACTTGCCAGTCGTAGGTATATCATCTTCAACATATCTGCGGTCGTATTTAGTAGAGATCGCGGGGGAGGATTGTTCGTGCACCATAATCATGCCTTGCCGACGGTACCACTTGTCGGCTCAGTACTTCTTTTGATCATGCTTTCGTCATGTTGGATCTTCCCGGGCGGAGAGGATCTTACCGTTACCATTGATCAGCCCGAGGACGGTTCAACCCTCTACTCGTCGAGCATCACCGTATCGGGGAGTGTCTACGCGGAAGAGGACCTGTACGAGCTGCTTCTCTACGTCAACGGCGGTTATGCCATGGAGTTAGGCTTCAGTGACGGGGATGCGACGGATACCTTCCTCTTCAGCCGGCAGATCTCCTTGTACAACTACGTTTCGCCGTCGAGTGGACCGCAAAATATAGAAATCACGGTCACCGCGGAGGACTGGGCGGATTTCGACGTGGTTGAGAGCTCGGTCGACTTCACCCTGATTGATGATCGCGCTCGGCCGGTTGTCGACAGTATTGGTTTTGCCACAAGTACCGGTGAAGCAGCCGACACCTTTGCGGTGGATCAGGAGATCAGCGTTTCGCTTACCGCCACCGACGCCGGCGGCTTGGACCGTGTCGAGTACAGTCTGCCCGAGGACAGCAGTTTCAACGGTTCCACCGACTTTCCTGACGCGGACGGCGACCAGGCGACCGCCACCTTCAGCCTTGGCCCGCTGAATTTTAGCGAAGGGACCTACACAATCAACTTCACCGTCTATGACGCTGCGGGAAATACGGCGTCCAGCAGCCGCGACATTGAGTTAATCGAGTACAACCCGCCGACCGTTTCCGTGAATTCGCCGTCGGATGGGAAGGCGTTTACAGACGGCTCGTCGATCACCATTACCGGTACTACGAGCGTTGATTCCGATTATGAGATCCAGAACGTCTTTGTGGCGTTCGAAGGCTCATCTCCCCAGGGGGCCGACAACGTTCCGACGGGACAGGACCGAGCGTACGACCTCTGGACTTTTGATACGCCGGACCTCGGCGAGGGCCGGCACGACTACAGGGTTTGGGCCTTCGACGGCGAGCAGGAGTCTGTTCGCGTGGAACAGACTCTCTACGTTGACAACACTGCCCCGCCGAGTGCGCCGGTTTTCGTCGGCCTGAGTGACGCAGACGTGGTTCTGGATGGCGCCTTATCAATCGAAGTGAGTGCAAGCGACAACACCCTCGGCAGCGGGATTGATCGTGTGAATATCCAGACAACACCGGCAGGCGGGAGCTCGACGACGCGGCAGGCAAATCTGGATTCCGAAAGCGGCAATTGGCTTGTCTCAAACGTCGACTTAGCGGATGGTGAAGTATCTCTTTCCGCCCAGGCGATCGATCGAGCGGGCAACAGCTCGGAGACAGCGACGATCAACATTGTAATGGAAGAGGCGCCCACACTGACCGTCGACACCTACGACAACGGCGACAGCCTCGTACAGAACACCGCCGGCCTCTCTTTCAGCGGGAGCGCTTCGGACAACAACGAAGGCGTGGATGTCAAGTACGAGTTGGCTTCCGGCGGCTACAACTCAGTGGAGAACCAGACGGTGAGCGGAAGTACCGTTGACTGGTCCCAGGACGTGACGCTGCCGACCCCCAACCAAACGTACACGCTTCGCTTCCGGGCGGTTGATCAGCCCGACTCCACGGTTAGTTTCAGCTATCCCGCACAGGAGAGCGAGGTCTTTGAGATATCGGTCGTGTATGATACCGAAGCTCCGGCCGCGCCGACGATCGACGGCATATCCGCGGGCTCTGAGATCGGCGGCGTATATTCCGGGACGCCGGTCGAAATAAGCGGTACGGTGAGCGACAACTTTAGCGTGGATTTCGTGGAGGCTCGTCTTTCGAATAGCGGCTTTAGCGGTACGTGGACTCAGATCACCGGTACCTCCAGCTTCAGCGCCGAGTTCTCATCCAATTTAGCGGTAGGCACCAACAGCATTGAGGTACGGGCCGTGGATGAAGCTGGAAACGTCTCCGCCACGGGTAGCCAAACCTTTGAATGGAATCAAGCACCCGAGATTACCGGTTTGACCGCTCCGAGTGAAGGTCTCGTAACCAACAGCTTCCCGATTACGGTCAGCGGTACCGCAGCGGATACGGGCGGCACGGTCGACCGGATTGAGTATCAGGTCAACGGTGGCGGATACGTGGACGCCGGGGCGGGGACACCGACGAGCTTCTCCTTTGACATTCCCGCTTCCCAGTTTCCCTCGGACGGCAGTTACACGATCGACGTCCGGGCGGTCGACGACCAAGGCTTTGCAAGTGAGCCGGTGTCTCGGCAGGTCCAACGGGACGGCACGGTGCCGGACCTAGAGATAAGCGACCCGGCGAGTGACGGTGCAACGCTGGATTCCGGCAGCTTCCAGGTATCCGGAACCGCGACGGATGATTCTCTTGATACCGTTAGCGCCCGCTACCGCGACGACGGGGGAAGCACCTGGACGAACGCTTCCGTCTCCGGCGCCGGTTCCTGGACGGCCAGTCCGAGCTCC
>CAYFQV010000024.1:0-1997 GCA_964345195.1 uncultured Spirochaetaceae bacterium | reverse complement strand
AGGTCACCCTGTATCAGGCCGACCGCGAGACCGTTGCGGACGGCCTGATCTCCAACAAGGATGACGACAACGTCGACCCGGCGGACTTCCTGAACGCGAGCGGCGGTACTAGCTACTACATCAAGGTCGAGGGCGTCTCGGAAAGTACGACCGGAGACTTTAATCTCTATATCGATAGCTAAGGAGAGAGGAATGCAAATATCTAAGCTTGTGGCGCTGTCGCTGGTCCTTGTTGCTGTTTTCACCCTGAGCGGATGCCAGTGGTTTTTCGGCGGCGACGACCCGACGTCGGACTTCGAGTTAGAGCTGGACGGAGCGAACGTCCTCGTGAGCATCACAACTGATGACCCAAATGTGGTCAGCTACACCGTAGAGCGCTCCAGCGACGGCGGCTCGAGCTACGAGGAGATCAGTAGCAGCACGAACCCGGAGTACACGGATGACGGCACTGTGCTCGGTACGACCTACCAATACCGGGTCATTCTGGTGCTCAGCGACAACAGCACGGTGACCCTGACTGCACAAGAGATTACCGTTCCCGATTCGCTTAATCGGGTCACGAACCTGGCGCTCAACGTGACGGACTCATCTATTGCGAGCTACACCCTGCAGCTGTCGTGGGACCGCGTTACCGGCGCCTCTTTCTACCGTGTATACTACGCAAGTAGTTATCAAGACGATCCGACCTTCTTCGAGAACGACGCCAACTTCACCGAGATCAGTAGTCTCGGTCAGGTGAGCGGCACGCAGGTGACCATTGACACCTCCGACGTGGTATTCAACGAGTCGGAGCGCTACTATTTCTTCGTTCGTGCATTTACCGACACCGTATCCTCGGAGTACTCCACTGAAGAGAGCTACGTTGACACGCCCGGTGAAGCAAAGCCGCCGGTGAAGGTCACTGCGGAGGCGGTGTCCGGCACAACGGCGAGTATCAAGATCAGTTGGGAGGCCGGCATTAACGCGCAGAGTTACCGTGTGTTCCGCTTTACGAGTGAGTCCGGTAGCGTCGACGATTTCTTCAATACGTCGGATCTCAGCTACACGGACTCAAGTGTGACCGAGAGCACTACCTACTGGTACCGGGTGGTAAGCATCAACACTGATAACGGTCCGAGTGATACCGACGACATTGTTGCCAACGACTTCTACGGAGCTGTCGCGGTGCAGGCCAACGCCTCCATTTCTGCGCCGACGGGGATCCAAGCGAGTGTCGACGGTACGAGCGTTGCTGTTTCGTGGATCGGAGACGCCGGCGCCAGCTCCTACAACGTCTACCGAGATACGGATCCCAACGGCGCCTTCGACAACCTGGTGGGGCAACCCTCCGCAAACTCCTACACGGACACGACGGTCCGCGCCGGCGTGGACTACTACTACCGCGTGAGCTCGGTCGGCTCCGCCTCGAGCATTGAGTCGGCCCTTTCCGAAGCCGCGGGGGTCTTCATTGAGCCGCAAATAACGACACCCGGCAGCGTCACGGGGGTGCCGATCAGCTCCACTAAGGTTAGTCTGAGCTGGACCGCTTCTACGAGTGACGTCGGGAGTATCACCTATACCGTGGAGCGGCGATCCGGAACGGAGTGGTTACAGACAAACGTCGTGAAACGCCCGCAGACCACCGGCACGGTGATTAATCTAAGCGCAGCTACGAGTTATCCGTTCCGGGTTTATGCTACGGACGGAAACGACAATCTTTCCGGGTATAGCAGTACCGTCTTTGTAAGTACGCTCCCAGAAGCCCCAACGCCGAGTGTTGAGAGCAGCACCTCGAGTAGTATCACGCTTAGCTGGAGCGCTTCGAACGGAGCGGCGGGCTACAACGTATACCAAGCAAGCTCTGTCGACGGTACCTACTCCAGAAAGAACTCGACGCTCATTGGGAGCGGCAGCAGCGAGTATGAGGTCGGAGGGCTTAATCGCGGTACGAGCTACTACTACAAGCTGACCGTCCAGGACTCCGACGGCAACGAGACCGATCTCGCGGAGGTCACCGC
>CAYFQV010000023.1:20517-31518 GCA_964345195.1 uncultured Spirochaetaceae bacterium | reverse complement strand
GCGCCGACGAAGCGCCGGAGGATCACTCCCGCCGGGGCATGCTCCATGTGGTGCCCGTGGCCGGCCCGGTTGAGCACGAGAAGAAGCCCGACGCTCCAGAGACCCCGTGTACTGTAGAGGACATTCGAGCGCGGTGCCTCGGAGAAGACGCTCAGCACGGCGGCGAACATGGCGAACTGCAAGGCCATGAACAGTGACCCGAGAAGCAGTGCTCGAAGAGCCGCCGGTGATATCCGCAGACCGGCCGAAACCGCCGACGGGACCGCAGGTACGCCGGCGGCTGCAGACCCGGCCCGGCGCTGCGCGGCCGCCCCGACAACGCCGATCGGAATCGACAGGAGCCCTACCCCGAAGAGCAACGAGGCAATGAAGGCCGCGTTCCCGAGTTGCCCCGAGATCTCGGCAACAATGACATCACTGCCGGCAAAGAGTACGGTGGATGCCGCGGTGGCCAGAACGGGCACGGCGTGGAATGAACCGCTTGAGTCCCGGCGAAAGCCGATCAGGAAAACCGCCACGGTCGACAGCCCGGCGGCGGCCCATATACGCGGATCCACCGTCTGACCAAAGCCCAACGCCACCACCATGGGCACGAAGAGCACTTTCAAGCCCATGAGCGGCGTTTGAATGCTGGAATCGCCGGTGCGAAGTGCCGCGACAATCAACAGCTGCCCAACGAGGAAGAGCACGGCGGCGACGAAGGGCCACGCGGAGTCGAGTACGAGACCACCCCCTGCGAGGGCAAAGGCACCGCCCCCGACGACAACGGCCATGACCACGTTGGTAACACCGTACTGAAGGGCAACGTTCACGCCCCGCTGCAAAGCGCTACGGATAAAGAAGGTGGCGGCGGCATACACGACAGCCGCCACGAGCGGCACGATTACAGCGAGCATGCCGGTAGTCTACAGAAAGCGCCGCCCGGCGGCTACCGAGCCGGAAGCCGCCGCGGTGCTTACGCTAGCGCAGCACCGACCCGAGCGCGGAGCTTAGCTACTCATTGTAGTAGTGGAAACGCTTGATCTTCTTGGTGGGTGTGCGCTCGAAGGGCTCTTCCTGCAGTTCCATCTTGGAAACGCGGGAGAAACGATTGAGCCGGCTATTTACCCGCTTGCGCAGCTCGTCGAGGAAGGCCTCGGCGTGATCCCCGACGGCCTCGAGGTCCAGCGAGGGCAGAGCGTTACCGAGGCGCTCGGCGAGCTTCTCCGCGTTAACCCGCACGCGAGCCACGAGTGTTCCCTCCCGCGAAAGCACCAAGGACTCTTCGACCACCTCGTCCGCGTTGATCGCCGCCTCGATCTCTTCAGGAAAGATATTCTCGCCGCTCGGCCCAATGATCGTTGTTTTGGAACGGCCACGAATAAACACGTAGCCCTTTTTGTCAATGCTGCCGAGATCTCCGGTCTTCAGCCAGCCGTCCTCGGTAAAGGCCGCCGCGCTAGCTTCGGGATTGCGGTAGTAGCCCTGCATGACACCAGGACCACGCACCTGAATCTCACCGAAGGGCCGCCCCTTGTCGTTCTTCGGAATGGCCGCCGTAGCTACTGCGTCGGCTTCATCGTGTAAAGCTTGAATGCGAAGCTCGGTGTTCGGCACGGCGTGACCGCCGGAGCGGAAGTGTGTGTGTCGCGCATCCGCGCCCGCTATGAGGGGACTGGTTTCGGTCAGGCCGTAGCCAATAGCGTAGGGAAAGCCGCCCTCCGCAAGGAAGCGCTCGGTATCCTCGGACAAGGCGGCGCCGCCGATTCCGTAGAAGCGCAGGGAGTTCCCGAACAGCCGCTTAACCTTAGCGGCGGCAATGCGATGTATAAGCTTTCGCAGCGGTGGAAAGCCACCGAGCCATGACGGCAGCTTAGCGATCACCGGGGCGACCCGGGACCGGTAAATCTTTTCCATGATCAGGGGAACAGTAAGCATCATGGTCGGGCGCAGCTCGGCAAGTGCAGGCAGCATGCTTGATATGACCGGCGGTCCGGACAGGTAGGTAATCGACGAACCGGAAAAGAAGGGAATCAAAAAGCCGATCGTGCACTCATAGGTGTGGGCCATGGGCAGAATCGACAGAAGCCGGTCGTCTTCATGGAGGGGTACCATGGCGCTGGTGTTCAACACGTTGGACACCAGATTCTCGTGGGAAAGCATGACGCCCTTGGGCACCCCGGTTGTCCCGGAGGTGTAGATAATGGCCGCCGTATCCTCCGGCTTGGGCCGATGGGTGAAAACCTCGGACGGGCCTCCCTCATTCCCGCCTTGCTCCGGTCCGGGAACCAGGTCCGATAACTGCAGGACCGGTGGTGTCGGCGCGGCTTTCTCCAGTGCCGGCGTCATGTTCTCGGAAACAATAATCAGCGCCGGCTCGACGTGTTCGAGAATGCGGGCAACCTGCTCGGGATGAAAGTCGGTGAGAAGCGGTACCACCACGGCGCCCATTCCCGTAACGCTGAGGTAGGAAACGCCCCAGCGGGGGCTGTTTTCGGCGAAGAGCACCACCCGATCTCCCGGGCCGATACCCTGCTCACGCAGGCGCCCGGCCGTCGTAGCGGCGGCGCTACCGAACTGCGCGTAGCTGTAGGACTCTCCGCCGCGCATGCGAAGTGCCGGCCGCCCGGCATGCTCGCGAGTGCTCGTAATCAACAAATCGCGTAATGAGACGATGTTTTTGCTATTCATCTGTCGTGAAAGGATACAACAGCATCAGTCACCTGGCAAACACCAGACAGCCAAAAAAACCTGTACGCCACAACCACGCCGTCACAGCCCGCCGGCGTCTGTCGGGCGGCCGGACGGCCGGTGACGGCTTGTCAAAGCCGCCAAAATGTCGCATCTTAGGCGCATCGCGGTGTGATGCTGCGCAAAGCTGCATCTGCTTTTTGATGGTACTACCGCAGCCCACGGCTACATCCAAAAAGCTACAGAGATCGCGTCCTCGCGGCCATCGGATCCGGTGTCACCGTCTATTCCTCTCGATAAGGAGTTTCTATGCCGAAACGCTCATACAAAGGCGACAAACGTCGTCGCGAAATCGAAAAGAAGAAGAAGAAAGACGCGAAGTTTAAGCGCAAGATCAGCGGAGAGACCAAGGGCCCCGAAGGCGACAAGGCCTACCTCGAATATCTAAATCCCAGCGGTCCGGTCCGCGAGGATGATGCCCAAGAAGAAGAGGAGGATGAGGCGGAGGAGCAGGCCGATGAAGCCGGCGCCGACTCCAGCGAGAACTCGGATACCGGCAAGGGCTGAGGTCCCGACCGGCCGGCGGCGGCGACTCGCCCCGTCGTAGCGACTCGCCGCGGCATAAGGGCAGCCGCTCACGTCCGCCTTGGCAAGCTATGCCGCAGCGGCGGCGCAGCGAAACCCAGTATTTCCGGTACCGGAATCCGGCGTGTTGCTGGTGCGCGCAGCCACTCGATAGCGGTTGCAGTAGGAGTAATGGCATAGGTATGAGCCGCCCCGGGTAACCAGCGCCTGCCCCGACGGTGGCCCCGTCGGATCAACCCGGGGCCCGTCTACATGGTAGTCGGGACTCCACCAATCGCGGCACCACTCCCAGACATTACCACTGACGCAGTACAGTCCAAAGCCGTTCGGCTTGAACGAGCGCGCCGGTGCCGTGCCGAGAAAGCCGTCGTCGAGGCTGTTCGTCCGCGGAAAATCGCCCTGCCAGATATTACACATGTGTTTCCCACCGGGGGTAAGCTCGTTGCCCCAGGGGTAGCGCTTCTGCTCCAAGCCACCTCGCGCCGCGTACTCCCATTCGGCCTCCGTGGGCAGCCGCTTGCCCGCCCATTGGGCGTATGCCTGCGCATCGTTCCAGGATACTTGCACGACCGGATGGTCCATTCGGTCTCGAATATTGGAGCCCTTGCCCTCGGGATGGCGCCAGTCGGCCCCATCCACGGCCAGCCACCATTGCAGTCCGGGAACCGGACGGACATGACCGCGCTTCGCGGCGATCTTCGATACCAAAAGCTGAAACACAAAGCACCAGCCGTAGCGCTCGCCCTCGGTCACGTAGCCCGTGTCCTCTACGAACTCGGCGAACTGTGCATTCGTGACCGAATGGGCATCTATGCGAAACGGTGAAAGCGTCACCTCGCGCACCGGCCCCTCACCATCCGCGGGGAACCCCACGTCGTCGTCGGTACCCATGAGAAAGCTACCGCCGGGTAGATCGATCAACAGCTCTTCATGCCGGCGAACCGTGACCGACTCGACCGTCGCCACCGGAGCCGAATGCCCGTCCTCACCGTGATTATGGTGGTGGTGACCCGGCGTGCAGCAGGATCCGGATGTGTCGTGTGCCATACTCGTGCTCCTTTCCCGCACGGCTGAGTGCAGCCGTGCGCTTCGTCACTGCATAATTCCTAGCTGCATAATATGATGAAATAGATCGGCTTTAAAGGCTTGTGCGCCCCCTCTTGTCACATCTCACAGCCAACGAGTACCCTGCGGGAAATTTATCTACAGAGCGCGTGACTACTGCCCGCGCCGCGAGAGGAACTCTGGTGTTCGAGCATCTTCATCCGGCAATCCGCTTTCCGCACCCGCGTATAGGGGTTCTGATCCTGTTCACCGTGCTCGTCTCAGCCATGCCGCTGACCGGTCAAAGCGCGGACTATGCCAAGAGTAACGGCTCCGGCGTGCCGCCGTACCTCGCTAACGCCGCAACCGCCGGCACGGCGGGAACGGCCATGGGCGCGGCGGCAGGTCCGACGGGGGGTGCGGAAGAAGTGGCGGCGACCGGCTTGATTCGGGCGGAGCTGCCCTGGTGGGGCTGGTCGCTTCTGCTGTTCGGTTTCACCTTGGTTCTCGGTGTGCTCGCCGTGATCGCCGGGGTGGGCGGCGGCGTGCTCTTTGTGCCGATTGTCACCGCCCTTTTTCCCTTCCACCTCGACTTTGTGCGCGGCGCCGGACTCATGGTGGCTCTCGCGGGCGCCATTTCGGCGGCGCCGACCCTCTTGAAGCAGCGCTTGGCCAGCCTGCGCATGGCGATTCCCTTTGCACTCTTGGGGTCGGTGGGGGCGATCGCCGGCGCCGCGGTGGGTTTGGCACTGCCCACCCGGGTCGTCGAATTCGCCCTGGGGATCGCGATCCTGGGTATCGTGGTGATCATGCTGCGGGCGAAGCGGAGCGACGTTCCGGATGTGCCGCGCGCGGATCCGCTCTCATCCGCGCTTGCTATCCACGGTGTGTACTGGGAGCCGAACGAGCAGCGCGAGGTTGACTGGCGGCTTCACCGCATGCCCCTGGGACTCGGTGTGTTCGTAATCATCGGCTTCCTTGCAGGTATCTTCGGCCTGGGCGCCGGATGGGCCAACGTACCGACCTTGAATCTTCTGTTGGGAGCGCCCCTCAAGACCGCCGTGGCCACCAGCGGCCTCATTCTCTCAATAAACGATACCGCGGCGGCGTGGGTATACCTGAACCGAGGCGCCGTGCTCCCGCTTATCGCCGTGCCCTCGGTGGCCGGAATGATGTTGGGAACCCGGATCGGCGCCAGACTTCTCGGCGGCGTGCGGCCGACCGTGGTTCGTATCATCGTGATCGGGATCTTGAGCGCCGCGGGGCTACGCTCGATTCTCGCCGGCGCGGGTATCCTCTAAGCACGGACGAGCTAGACTGTGAAACGATACACAGCGAAGCGGGACAATCAGCAAACCGGCACAATCGGCCGGCGTATCGTAAGGATGGTGAGATGAACACAGCCGACGGGCGGAACCCGCAGCAGAAACCTCGGGGGCCGAAGGCCTCGGACCCACACGGTTCGGATCCACACATTATTGAGCGGCGCTACGCCCGGATTCTCCAGTGGTTCGTGTTGGGCGCGTTCTCAGCGCTGGTGGTGACTTTCGTGCTCTTCAGCGCCGGCGTGCTGCCAAGCGCGGTTGCAGCCGAGGAGACGCCGAGCTTGTGGTCTCTATCGGCGGATGCCTACACCGAACGCACGGCCTTCCCGCAGGGATGGGAGTGGATCGGCCAACTCCATCAAGCGGATGTCCTGACCTTCGGCGCCTTGGCGGTGATCGCCGCGGCGACCCCGATCTGCTTTATTGCCTTGGCGATCATGTATCTACGCCGTCGGGACTACGCCTACGCCGTCATGACCGCCGCGGTCGTGGCTGTTCTGAGTCTTGCGGCAAGCGGGCTGGTCGGCGCGGGCTAAAACCTACGCGGTCACCGCAGGCCCAGGCGTAGCAAACGGACGGGTCACGGCGCAAGACGCTTCAGCGCGGCCGGGACCGGCGCCCGACCATGGCAGTTGCGGTAGAGCTTTTCGCTCCCGCAGTAGCAGGGCTCATCCGGCCGAGGAAGGGTCACCGGCGCAATCCCGCGGGCCCCGCGAATCTCCTCCGCAAGAGCGGCAAAGCTGTTGAGACTGTGCTCGTAGAAGTCATACCACCCGGGACAGAGCCAACTGAGCCCTTCAGCATGCTCACGGGTGGCCCCGTCGCTCCCGCCGTCGCCGCCGGCCGGCTGACCGAAGGCGTGGGCGAGCTCGGGCACGCGTCGGTGCTTGGTGCAGTCTCCGGAGCACAGATGCAGATATGGGCACTCCGCGCAGGCGCGCGACCAGTTCGCCTTCTGCGCGGCGAAACGCCGGTAGCGCGGACTCCGCTGTAGCGTGCCCCAATCATCCGTGTGAACGTTTCCCAGCAGCGTATCCTCCGCAACGGCGAAATCACAGGGGTAGACATCCCCGGTGTGCTCGACGACGAAGTAGCCGTTGCAGCGCCCGCCCATGGCGCAGACGTTGTAGTGTCCGTTGACCATGTACTCCAGAACCGAGTCGAAGTGGCGAATGGAAACGCGGCGGGTGTCTTGTGGGTACCAGGCGTCGAAGAGCTCATTCAGGAAGGTTCCCCACTCCTCACCGCTAACGGCGTAGGGCGCTTTCTCACCGTCCGGCCCGAACTCCACGGCCGGAATGTACTGATGGTAGCGAAAGCCTTCGTCGCGAAGGAACTCGTAGACCTCTCGGGCCCGCCGCACATTCGCCTGTGAAACCAAAACGAGGATGTTTACATCGACATCGTGCTTCTGCAGGATCTCAATTCCCCGCCGAACCTGTGAGTATGTGCCGCCGCCGGTGTTCGTCTTTCGATAGCTGTCATGGACATCTTCCGGGCCATCCAGGCTGACGCCCAGAAGGAAATGGTAGTCCCGAAAGAGCTTTGCCAAGTCAGTCGTAATGAGCATGCCGTTGGTCTGCAGACCGTTGGCGACCTGCGCACCCTGACGGCCGTACTGTTGCTGCAACTCAACGGCGCGCCGGAAGAAGTCGAAACCCATAAGGGTGGGCTCGCCGCCCTGCCAGCCGAAGGAGTAGGTCGCTTGCGCCGTTGCCATGTACGATGAAACGAGTCGCTCGAGGGTTTCCTCCGTCATCCGGTGCCGCTTCACACCCGGGTATAAGGATCCCCGATCGTAGTAGAAGCAGTAGTCACAGTGAATGTTGCAGTCGGCGCCGGCAGGTTTGATCAGGAGGGAAAAGGGCCGAACCTGGGTCGATGCCGCAGCCGATGCTCGTCGTCTATTCTTGGTTTTTGTCTTGTTCTTCGCCATGGTGCGCGGTGCAACCTCGTCGTGCGCTCAACGCGCGGACCAGCCGGCCCCGCCATGGGCATGCCTGCTTAGTCTCCGTCGCGGAGCTCGGTGTTCCAGTAGAGGTCGCTTACGAAGTGATCCCAGTCACTGTAGCGACGCGACCCCAACGAGAGCCGCACGGCGTGACGCGGCGAGGGCTTGAAGGGCTTGCGTATGAGCCGCATACCCGCCTCTTTCGGTGTGCGATCTCCCTTGCGATTGTTTGCTTCTACGCTACAGGTTACCAGATTCTCCCAACTGCTTGCCCCGCCCCGGGAACGCGGAACCACGTGATCAATGTTGAGCTCATGCGTCTGGAGGCGCTCGCCGGTGTACTGGCATGTGTAGTTGTCCCGCTCGAAAATGTTCTTCCGAGTGAGCTTCACCTCGTACTTGGGCATCTTGTCGTAGGTCAACAGCCGGATGACCCGCGGTACGATAAGTGACAGGGTCGGGGTACGCACCCAATCGGCATCCGGCGGATGATCACCGAGAGCTTGCTTGAGCGCGGAAATTTCCGCCCAGGAGTTGAAGTCGTAGCTTACGTAGCGACCCTCCTCGACGGTGACTGCTTCGGCAATGTTGGAAAACAGCTTCAGAAAGGCGCTGCGCACCGTCGTCGTTCGGACCGGTGCGAACCCGCGATTGAGGACGAGCACTTTCGAAGCAAGTACGGTACTCATGCCACTCCCGGCGCCTCGAGTCCCTTACCCGAAAGCGCGCTTGAACCCTATCCGAAATGATAAGTTGCGTCAAAAGATAGGCTATTCCGTGATCAGTTTTGCTCTTCCTCCGGCTCACTTTGTTCGGGCGGCCGAACCAAGAATCGAATGACCTCCGTGTCGAATCGCGAGAGTACAAGTGTTGTGCCGACTTGTTCCACGTACGGAACGGCCAGCTCGCCGCCGGGATGGCGCATGGAAAAGATGGTCCGACGGCCGCCGTCCGGTCCCACCGCTTCGAGGGTCATTTCGACCGGAATTGGGTAATCCGGCAAGACGCGCTGAAATACACCGAAGGCCTGTTCCTCGCCGAGCTCGTCCGGCGGCACAATTCTCAGCGTGACCTTGGAACCCCGTGTCACCTCTGTGTCGGGCGGCGGCGACTGACCCACGACGAAGCCGGGGGCCCCGCCATCCTCATCCGGCGTGCGGGTGAACACGAAGGGCATGTTCTCGTCCGCCAGAAGCCGGATCGCCTCTTCGTACTCCAAACCCACCAAGGAAGGAAGCTCAATCCGCTCCACGTCGGGACCGCGGCTTACCACGAGGTCGAGCTCGGTGGGACCGCTAAGCTCCGTGCCGGCTTCGGGAGATTGCTCGAGGATCGTACCGGCGGGGGCGGAGTCGAACACGTAGCTCACGTCGTTGATCTGCAAGAGCTCGTCAAAGGTTGTAAACAGTGCCTGAAGTTCCCGCCGCACCTCTTGGAGAGACCGGTTCACGTAGTCGCCGACACGGTCAACGATCGCGCCGCGGCTAACAACGAGCTCGACCTCCTTGCCGGCACGAACCAAGGTACCCGGCGCCGGATCCTGTTCGACCACACTGCCTTCCAGGGTCGGATCCGAGGTGTAGCGAAGGCGAATAATCCCGTAGAGGTTTCGCTCCTGCAGCTCTACAAGGGCCTGCTCGAGAGCTTTCTCCCGGACCTCCGGAACCATGATCTCTTCGGGTCCCTCGAGGGTGACGAAAAAAGAGGTAGCCGCGGCGCCGACCATGAGCACGACAACGCCGATGAAGGTGTAGATAATGATTTTGGAGAAGCGCTTCTCCGGATCCTCCCGATAGTTTGGCAGGATTCGGCGAAACCATTCAACGATTCGCCACATTGTTTCGGTATCGCGCCAGTTTTATTGCGCCAGTACTATTATGGCACCAGTTCTATTGTACCAACTCTATCGGAACAGCCGTTTCGGGGAGCTGCCGGCAGGCATGCACAAGCAGCTCACGAGCGCCCGAGAACGCTGCCCACGAATCCGTGGGCGCCGTTGAGAAAGCTTTTCCAATCGGAGGCTCCCCGAGACTGCAATTGCAGTCGCTCAACGGCAAGCACACCCTCGCCGGTTTGTACCAGAATCCCCCAGGCCGTGTCTACTCCTCGGACACTGCCGGATACGGCCGGCTCGCCGACTGTGGACTCGCCCACTCTGGACTCACCTGCCGCGAGCTCGCCCTCGGCGCGCTCACCTGCCGCCGACTGCTCACCCGCCTCCGACGGCTTGTACACACGGGCCCGTCGAATGGTCAACTTCTTCTCTTGGAAGAACGTGAAGGCACCGGGCCACGGGTCGTAGGCGCGTGTCATTCGGGCAATGCGTTCCGCGGGCTGTGTCCAGTCTATCTCACCGTCACTCTTTTTGATGAGCCCGCAGTAGCTTGCGGCGGCATGGTCCTGGGGCACCGGATGAAGATTTCCGGATTGTATACGGTCGACGACCAGAGCCAGCATTTCGCCTCCCTCCGCCGCCACCCGGTCGGTAAGGGAGCCGGTTGTTTCGCTGCCGTCCAAAGGGATTGCCCGCTGGAGAAGTATATCTCCGCTGTCCATTTCGCGGGCAAGGCGCTGAACCGTAATGCCGGTTTCGGTGTCGCCGGCGAGAATAGCAGCCGGTATGGGACTCGGGCCGCGATAGGCAGGTAAGAAGGAGGGGTGGAGGTTGATACCCCCGTGCGGAAACATGTCGAGGAACTTCGGCCCGAAAATGCGGCCGTACGCGACGACCACCAGCAGCTCCGGCTCGTATGTACGAACCAGCCGCCGCGCCTCCGCGTTGAGCCGCGGCGGCTGCAAAACCGGCAAATCGAGCTTGCCGGCAGCCTCCTTCACCGGCGGGGGATGCAGCACCCGCTTGCGCCCTTTCTCTCGATCCGGCGCAGTAAGCACGGCGACAATGTCGAAGCGAGACGCCAGTTCCCGCAGGGCTGGAACCGCCATCTCCGGCGTCCCGGCAAAGAGGATGCGCATAGCTGCGGTTCAGCTCGCGTGTACGAGCTGATCGTATTCCTTCAGGAGTTTCTCACGGCGTCGCTTACGGATGTGATCGAAGAACAGAACACCTTTGAGATGGTCATACTCGTGCTGGATAACCCGGCCGAGCATACCGTCGGCGGTCACTGAAAACGGCCGCCCGCGCTCGTTGAAGGCTTGAATCTGTACCTGGGATGCGCGCTCAACGTCCGCGTACACGCCGGGGATGCTCAGACAGCCTTCTTCATACACCGTGGTCTCCAGGGAAGTCTGGATGATCTCGGGGTTAATGAAGATCCGCGGCTTGTCGTTCTTGACGTGGACAACAAAGAGCCGCCACGGTAGATCTACCTGGGGCGCGGCCAGTCCAATACCGTCGGCGCTTTGCATGGACGCGACCATCTCCTGGGCAACCGTCACGACTTGTTCATCTATATTCTCAATGTTCCC
>CAYFQV010000023.1:19202-20417 GCA_964345195.1 uncultured Spirochaetaceae bacterium | reverse complement strand
AGCGCAGACAGAGAAGGGGGCCGTCGTGGCGGGAATACGAATAGAAAACCTTTCGAAGAGCTTCGGCAACGTGCAAGCCCTGGTGGACATTGATCTCGAGGTCGATGTCGGAGAGCTCGTCGCCGTGCTCGGCCCGTCGGGCTCAGGGAAGAGCACCCTTCTCCGGACGATCGCCGGGCTGGAAAGCCCCGACAGCGGCGAGATCCGGCTTGGCGCGGACTGCGCGTTTTCGGCACGCAACGGACGATCTATGGCGGCACGAGATCGGGATGTCGGCTTCGTCTTTCAGAATTTCGCCCTCTACCCGCACATGAACGTCTACAAGAACGTTGCCTTCGGCCTCTCGATTCGCGGAGAGGACAAGAAGGTCATTGACCGTCGGGTGCGCGACGCCCTAGAACTTGTAGACCTCACCGGGCTCGAGCGGCGCATGCCCAAGGAGCTGTCCGGCGGCCAGCAGCAGCGCGTCGCTCTTGCGCGAACCTTGGTCACCCTGCCGCGGGTCATGCTGTTCGATGAGCCGCTGTCGAACATTGATCCGGTGCTGCGATCGAGCATGCGCCGAGAGCTCCGGGATCTCAACCGGAAAACCGGCATTACCTTCGTCTACGTAACTCATGACAGCACGGAGGCAATGATCCTTGGAAACCGCATTGCGGTGCTCGACCGCGGACGGATAGTGGATATTGCCCCGCCGCGCCAGGTTTACCGCTTTCCCCAAACGGCGATCGCTGCAAGCCTCACCGGAAACCCCAAGACCAACCTCATGACGGGCGAGATCCGCTGCGTGGAGGGGGGCGTATACCTCCTACCGCAGAACGACCCCTATACCTTTATAGCGCTTCCGGCCGAGCTCGAGAGTCTGCACGGAGAGTGGGTCACGGTGCACGCCCGCCCGGAGGACCTCAGCGTGACCCGGGACAGCACGGGAGAAGAGGGGCCCGTGAT
This sequence comes from uncultured Spirochaetaceae bacterium, assembly GCA_964345195.1. Taxonomy (GTDB): domain Bacteria; phylum Spirochaetota; class Spirochaetia; order DSM-27196; family PWMO01; genus CAYFQV01. The sequence continues at coordinate 19,469 of CAYFQV010000023.1, read as the reverse complement.
GGTGCTCGCCGCCATGCCGGACGGCTCCAACGTGAACGTCCACCTCATGCTTCCGGGGGACTCGGAGCAGATTATCGTCCACGAACCCGCCGACGAGCTCACCGGCATTCGCGCACGAGAACAGGTGTACCTCCAGGTGCGCCGGGGCAATCTCTACGACCACCACGACGGCACGCTTCTGCGCTCCTTCGGTCTCGAACTTCCCGAAAGCCGTGCCGGTTAAGCCGCGGACGCTGCGCGATGGTCGCCACAGCCGATCCATGAGGC
>CAYFQV010000023.1:0-19102 GCA_964345195.1 uncultured Spirochaetaceae bacterium | reverse complement strand
GGATTTACAACGAAGTAGATGACGAAGATCACCAGACTGAAGACTGTGTACACGGAGAGCACGTTGTTCACGTAAGCCTTCTCATCCTCGACATCCTTCTTCATAAACAACGGCACAATGTAGGGCGGCGGTAGCACGAAGAACGTGAATATTGCGGCCTCGAAGGCAGGATCCAGGTCCAAAAGGCGCCGCACGAAAACTACGTTGACCAGCAGCGCGAGGGGTATCAGCAGCACCAAGCGACTCAAGACAACCCCCATGGCGTCGCGTATACCGGTCATGGAAAGGCCCATGCCGTAGCCGATGATGATGAGGATGCTGGGAATGAGCAGATCGCCGAGGAAGCCAAGGGTCTCGTCGACGGCTGCGGTGATCGGATAGCGGTGAAACCACTCCGCGAGGCCCAGGAGATTCAGGGCCAGCCCCGCCAGGATGGCGATGATGACAGGCGACTTGAGAAAGCTCTTCACGGTACCGCCGAAGCTACTCACCCCGTCCCTCTTGGCCACCAGAAGCGTAACGAAAACGAACCAGATGAAGAGCTCATGGCTGAGGTCAACGACGGCAATGTAGCCCACGTTGTCCAAGCCGTAGGCGGTCCCAAAGAGCGTAATGCCGACCATCCCGAACTCGAAACCGGTCATGAGGAAGGGATAGTACTCGTGATCGATCCGTGCCGCTCGGCGCAGAACGAGGCCGTAGCCGTAGAGGAAGAAACAGACCGCCAGGATCAACGCGAACAGACCTAAATACGAGGTCTGCAGGTCCATATCCAGGAAGGCAATGAAGATAACCGCCGGCAGGGCCACGTTGACCACAAGCCCTTTGATCTCGTCGATTGCGGAGGCTGAGAGGATCCGTTTCGCCCGGATTACATTCCCCAGAGCAATTATGAGGACGATGGGTACGACCTTCACCAAGACGTCCGAAATGGTCGCAAACATGACGAGCTCCTTCGCGGCGCTTTGTTCATTTCCTGAATGGAATCCCAGCGTAGCGGGCCGGCCCCACCTTTGTCGACCCACGGTATCCCCACCTTTGTCGACCCACGGTATCGTGGTATACTACGGAAGCCCATGTACCGTTTCCTAATCATTGACGATGAGCCGGTCGTTCGAGAAGGCATCTCGCAGACCATCGACTGGCATGCACACGGTTTCGAGCTCGTCGGCGCCTGCGGGGACGGCCGCGAGGGAATGGAGGCGGTCGAGCGGGAGAAGCCGGACGTCGTGCTGACGGATATCTGCATGCCCTTCGTCGACGGCTTGGAGCTCGCCGGCGCTATTGCCGAGGAACATCCGCAAACCCGCACCATCCTCCTTACGGGCTACGACGAGTTCGAGTACGCGCAAGAGGCCGTTAAGTTGAAGGTGCGGGATTTTCTGCTCAAACCCATTACCCCGCGGGAGCTTCGTGACCTTCTCACGACGCTTCGCGAGGAGCTCGACGCGGAACAACAACGCCGCCGACAGCAGGAGCACGTGCAGGAGCAGATCCGGGAGAGTCTTCCCCTCCTCCGGGAGCGCTTCCTCAACCGCCTGGTGCGAAGCGAGATCGCGCCGGAAGAAATTGAACGGCGGCTGACGCTCCTCGACCTCGAGCTGCCGGGTCCGAGCTACGTGGCTCTGGTGTGCGACCCGGACGGCGCGGAGGGCGCGGACGCGGCCTCGGATTTCGAAGGCTTGGGACTACAGCGCATCATCCGTGAAATGAGCGCCGACTATCCGGGCGCCATTGCATTCTCCACAGCGAAGGAGGAGAGCGTTGCCCTGCTCTCCGGCGAGAACGGCGAAGCCGTTCGGCGCAACGCGCTGAGTTTCGCCGAAGCGGTCGCCGAGCGCGCCCAAACAGAGCTAGACGATACGGTCTCGGTGGGTATCGGGGAGCCTGTCACGGAGCTGGAGCTCATACGGGACAGCTACCGCGACGCCCATCTGGCACTCGAGCAACGGCTCGTGCTCGGCCCGAACCATGTAATCACCGTCGATCAGATCCGCGGACTCGGGTCGCACGGCCTTGGCTTCCATTTTCGGGATGCCCGCGCCCGTTTCGCCCACGGATTGAAGACCGGCAGCAGCACGGATGCCCGGGGCGCTCTGCAAGAGATCTTCGCGGCGTGCGGTCAAGCCGGCGAATCCCGAGACTCTTGTTCGATCATCTTCCATCGCCTCTTGGCCGACACCCTCGAAGCTCTGGACAGCTTGGGCGTCACCTACCAGGAGATCGCCGACGAAACGCCCAACCCCTTCGAACGCCTCGAAGCGCTCAAGACTCTCGAAGAGATGGAACGCTGGTTCATTCGGCTCGAGGAGTCGACTCGTTCCGCCATGACCCGGCGACGCCGGGCGCATTCCGAGCGCAAGGCCGTCGCCGCGGAGGAATACATCCGGGACAACTACCACCGTCGCGATCTCTCCCTGCGCGAGCTGTGTTCGACTTTGTCCATTAGCAAGAGCTACTTCAGCCCGATCTTCAAGTCTCACACCGGCATGACATTCGTGGAGTATCTGACGCAGCTGCGCATGGAGCGTGCGAAGGAGTTGCTGGCCACGGAGGACCTCATGGGCTACGAGATCGCGGAAGAGGTAGGCTTCAAGAACGCCCACTACTTCAGTCTGACCTTCAAGAAACAAACCGGCTTGAGTCCGACGGAGTACCGCGAGCATGTGCGCGACCGTGGCGCATAGAAACGGAGCCTAGCGATGGACCGCGACCCGGAGCGCACGAAGTCCAGACGTATTCAAACGACAATCGCCCTCGCCTTTGCCGCCTTGGTCGTGGCAACCGCCCTGGTAATGGCCCTCCTTTCCTACAGTTTCACCCAAGACGCCGTTCGTCGGACATCCCGGGAGTATACTCGGCAGCTCATTGCACAGGTGCAGGCGAACATTGACTCCTACATTACGCATATGGAGAACATTGCCGAGGTTGTCCAACTGAACGAACAGGTGCAATCACTGCTCGACGGGGCGGCGACCATGCCCGCGCAAGAGAAAGCGTCGGCCCGAGGGCGGATCACGACTTTTCTCAACTCAATTCTGCGTACACGCAACGACATCTCGCTAATTCTGATCGCCGGTCTCAACGGCGAAACGCTAACTCACGACGAGGGTATCCGCATCAACGAGACCGTCGACATCCCCGAACAGGAGTGGTACCGGCGGGCCATGGCGTCGACGGGCGAGGCGGTGGTTTCATCGTCCCATGTTCAGAACATTGTGGCCGGTGAGTATCGCTGGGTCATTACCCTGAGCCGAACCATCAACGATCCCGCCACCGGCGAGGTCTACGGCGTCATGCTCGTGGATCTGAACTTCTCGGTTATCAACGACCTGCTCAGCCGCATAAGCCTCGGCCGGAAGGGCTACATGTATATCATCGACGGGAGTGGGAGTATTGTGTATCACCCGCGGCAGGAGCTCATCTACAGCGACATTGAAGAGGAGCAGATCGAGCGGGTTCTCACCCTCCCGGAGGACAGCTTTAGCGTTTCAACCGACCGTGGTGAACGCATATACACGGTCGGCACCTCCCGTGCGACGGGATGGCGCACCGTTGGAGTGAACGTCGCCTCGGATATGGTGCGAAACCGTCGGATGATTCAACGATACTACGTCTACTGGTCGCTCGTCTGCCTTATCGGCGCGCTCATTGTTGCGGTCTTGATCTCGCATCGGCTCTCACGGCCGATCACGCGGCTTCGCGCCTCAATGCAGTCGGTCGAGCGCGGCAACTTCGATATCCCGGCCGACGTCACCAGCAACGACGAGATCGGCCACCTTGCAAAGGATTTCAACATCATGATCGCGCAGATCAAGGAGCTCATGCGCCGCAACGCGGAAGAGCAGGAGGAGAAGCGAAAGAGCGAGCTGCTCGCTCTGCAGAATCAAATCACCCCGCACTTCCTCTACAATACCCTGGATTCGGTCATCTGGATGGCGGAGGGAAAGCAATACGAGAACGTCATCACAACCGTCTCCTCGCTTGCACGGCTGCTGCGGCTTTCGGTCAGCCGCGGGGATGAGCTCATCACGATTCGCGATGAGATCGAGCACATCAAGAGTTACCTCACCATTCAGAAGCTCCGCTATCGGGACAAACTGGACTTTTTCATCAACGTGGACGGCAACATTCTTGCCCTCCGCACACCGAAGGTCATCCTCCAGCCTCTCGTCGAGAACGCCATCTATCACGGGATCAAGAACAAGGAGGGCGCGGGCCGGGTGACCGTAAGCGGTCGTCGCAGCGGCGACGCCGTAGTCCTCGAGGTACACGATGACGGCGTCGGCATGAGTGAAGAGCGCATCCAAACGGTGCTGCACGAATCCGGCGACGGCGGAACCGACGCCTCCCGTGCCACGGCCGTGCTCACGTACGCCCGCGCTGCGCGCCTCCCGCGCCGGCGCAACCGAGTGGGCGTGCGCAATGTGCACGAGCGCATTCAACTGTACTTCGGCGAAGAGTTCGGACTCAGCTTCCACCGCAACAACAGCGGCGGAACGACGGTTGAGGTCGGACTTCCCGTCATAAGCTCGGAGGAGATGGACCATGTCTAAACGCCGTATTGTCGCCGTTGCGGGTATCGTTGTCGCCCTTGTCCTGCTCGCCCTCGGGATTCGTACGGTACTCGCCCTTCTCGAGCCCGAGGGGGATGAGCGCGTCGTTGTCGTTCTCAAGACCACGGGTCGGCACATGGAGTTCTGGCAAATCGTCCGGGCGGGCATTCAGGAAGCGGCGACGGAGCTGGATGTGGAGCCGACCATTGTCGGGCCTCGCTGGGAACGGGATGTGGAGCGTCAGATAGAGATCTTCAACAACGTTGTGGAGCAGAATCCGGAGGGCATTCTTCTGGCGGCATCGGACTACAATCGGCTGGTACCCATGGCGGAACGCGCCGCGGAACAGGGCATTACCATTGTCACGCTGGACTCCGCCCTCAACAGCGACGTACCGGTCAGCTTCGTCGCGACGGACAACGTTGCGGCCGGCCGCAAAGCCGGGCGTGAGATCAAGCGCCTCGTCCCCCGGGAGGAACGGGTTGCGGTCATCTCGCATATCAAGGGCGTGGCAACCGCTATCGACCGGGAAGCCGGCGTTCGCGAAGAGCTTGCCTCGCGCGGCGAGGAGAAGGTGCTGGGAACCTTCTACTCGGACAACGACCCGGATCAGGCCTACGAGATCGTCGCCGAGCTCATTGAAAGCTATCCCGATCTCGGCGGTGTGGTGGCCCTCAACGAGAACTCAACCGTCGGTGTCGGCCGGGCCATTCGCGATCTCGGCCTCGAGGGGCGCGTCAGCTTGGTGGGGTTCGACAACTCTAAAGAGGAGATCGAGTTTCTGGAAAAGGGGATCGTCGAGGCGCTCATTGTCCAGCGGCCCTTCAACATGGGCTATCTGGGCATTCGTACGCTCCTGCGGACGCTCCGGGGCGGGGAGATAGAACCGGTCATCTACACGGACTCGGTCCTGGTCCGAAAAGAGGAGATGTACAGCGAGGAAAACCAAAAGCTCCTCTTCCCCATCGTGCAGGAGCGCTGAACGTACTATCACGACCATTCATAGGACGATTCTTTATTTACGGCGCAACAAAGCCGTGGGACGATTCTCTCCGGAAAGGAAAGGAGGATTCATGGCGACTGAAGCGCTGCTTTCCATGCGGCAAGTGGACAAGCGCTTTACCGGCGTTCACGCAGTCAACTCGGTCGACTTCGACCTGTACCCAGGGGAGATCCACGCTCTCGTCGGGGAGAATGGTGCGGGCAAGTCGACCCTCATGAAGATCTTGACCGGCATACACGAGCGTGATTCCGGAGAGATCCACTACCTCGGACTTCCCTTCAACCCCCGAAATCCAAAGCATGCCCTTGATATGGGGATCGGCATTGTCCATCAAGAGCTCAACATGATGGACCTGCTCACCGTCGCAGAGAACCTCTACATTGGCCGTGAGTACACGCAGCCGAACGGGGTTTTCTTGAATAAGAAGGAGCAAAACCGCCAAGCCGCAGAGCTCTTCGACCGGCTCAATATGAACGTTGAGCCTACCCGGCAGCTCGGCCATCTCACGATCGGGAAGCAGCAGATGGTGGAGATTGCCCGCGCGGTATCCCACAACCTGCAGGTTCTCATCTTGGATGAGCCGACCGCGGCACTGACGGATGCGGAGATCGATGAGCTGTTCTCCATCATGCGCGCTCTGCGCGAACGCGGGGTGGGCATGATCCACATCTCCCACCGCCTGGATGAGATCCACCAGATCGCCGATCGTACGACGGTCATGCGCGACGGCGAGGTGGTGGGAACGCGTGATACGCACGAGCTCACCAAACAGCAAATCATCAACATGATGGTGGGACGTGCGGTCTACGAGGAACCGAAATCCGCAAGCAGAGCCGATCCGAACGCCGATCTAGCATTACGGGTGCGCCACCTCAACGCGGGTCCCATGGTAACGGACGTGAGCTTTGAAGTACGGCGGGGAGAGATCCTCGGGTTCGCCGGGCTCATGGGCGCGGGCCGCACGGAAACGGCTCGCGCAGTATTCGGAGCGGATCCGATCGAGAGCGGAATGATTGAGGTCAACGGGCGGCCGGTGGATATTAAATCGCCTGCGGATGCGGTAAATGAGGGGATCGGCTATCTCTCGGAGGATCGCAAGCGCTTCGGACTGGCCCTGAACCTCACGGTCAAAGACAACATCGTCATGGCGACGTTCGACAGGTTCGAGAAAGGACCGTTCATCGATTGGAAGCGGATCGAAGAGGCCGGCCGGGAATACGTCGATCGTTTAGAAATCAAGACCCCTTCGGTCGATCAGATCATGCGTAACCTCTCGGGAGGAAATCAGCAGAAGGTGGTTCTGGCGAAGTGGCTTATTCGAGACAGCAACGTTCTCATTTTCGATGAGCCTACCCGGGGCATAGACGTCGGGGCGAAGAGCGAGATCTACTCGCTTATGAACGAGCTGGCCTCACAAGGCAAGGCGATCGTCATGATCTCCTCCGAGCTCCCGGAGATACTGCGCATGAGCGACCGCATCATGATCATGTGCGAAGGCCGGATCACGGGTGAGCTCGGCATTGCCGACGCCACCCAAGAGAGAATCATGGAACTCGCAACCATGAGAACACAAGAAACACTCGCGCGGAGTTGAGCATTATGTCGTCACCAGATCTGACTCAAGACCGTCTACAGGAACTGAAGGAAAACGGCCTCAAGTGGCTCCTGGCCCCGGCGGCCTTGATCCTCCTCTATCTCTTCTTCGGAATCTTCGGACGCAACTTCTTTTCCTATGCTTCACTGGTCAACATTATAGATGCCGCCTACTACATCGGCTTCATCGCCGTAGGCGTGACCTTCGTCATTATAGGCGGAGGTATCGACCTCTCTGTGGGTGCTGTCATGATGGCCGCGGCTATCACCGGCGGTACCGCGTACACCACCTGGGGCTGGCCCATGTGGGCGGCACTGCTACTGGTAATCGCCGTCGGCGTGGCGTTCGGGTACTTCAACGGGATTCTGATTACACGGCTCAAAATGCCGCCGTTTATCGTGACCCTGGGGACCATGATGATCTCCATGGGCGCCGGCTCGATCGTCTCGAACGTTCAAAGCGCAACCTTCCCAACCCGTAGCAGTCCCGACGGCTGGTTCAAAAGCATCTTCAAGATCATCAATCAGGAGGGTGCAACCGTGCCCACCGGAGCCTTTGTCCTCCTGGCTGTGGTAATTATCTCGCATATTATATTGAACAACACCAAGATGGGGCGCTACGTCTACGCTATGGGTAGTAATAAGGAAGCCGCCCGCCTGTCCGGTGTCGATGTGAAGAAATGGGAGATGATGACCTACGTCATTGCCGGGACGTACGCCGGCATAGGCGGCATCTCCTACGCGGCACTCTACACCACGGTCCTTCCGTCACAGGGCCAGGGTTTCGAGCTCCTCGCTATCGCAGGCGCCGTAATCGGCGGGACGTCGCTGGCCGGAGGTGTCGGCACCGTCTTCGGCACCCTGATTGGTGTTCTGATCATGTCCGTTCTGAGCGTCGGGCTTCCCGCCATGGACCTCCAATCTCACTACCAAACCTTCTTCACCGGAGTCGTCGTTATTGGCGCGGTGCTCCTGGACCTCTATCGAAGCCGCAAGGCGGCGGAGGTTAAGGTCACCACGCCGGCGGATGAGTACAAGACTTCCACCCAGCGAGAGATTCACGAGATGAAGGAGCAGCTACGCGCACACAAGAAGGCCGGCCGGCAGGAAGAGGCGCGGAAGCTCAAGCAGCACATTTCGGACAAGCAGAAAGAACTGGAAGAGACGTTTCAGAAGATGAAGGCTGAGGAGAAGGAAGAGCAGGAGCGCATTCGACAGCAGGAACGCGCGGCCGAGCGAGAGTTTCAGGAAATGCTAAAGAAGCGTTCGGAGTCACAGCAAAAGCAGGAGTAGCAACGCGGATGCAGCAAACTCGCCCGCGGCACTAATTCTCGCCGCCGTCTGTTGCTTCGCGCTTTGGCGCATGTAATTCGATCATCCACGGAAACGTCGTTTCCATGATGAAAAACCTACAGGAGGTAAGAGTATGAAGGGTACAAAACGAATGGTTGCCGTGTTGACAACCGTTGCGCTACTGGTAGCCGTGGGGCTGCCGGCCTTCGCGGAAGGGCAAGCTGAAGAAGAGATGTACATTCCGGTCATCTCGAAGGGATTCCAGCATCAGTTCTGGCAGACGGTGGCCGACGGCTCGGAGGATGCCGCGGCGGAGTACGGCGTGGAGATCACCTTCGAAGGTCCACCTTCAGAGGCGGACATCCAGGCTCAGGTACAAATGCTGCAGAACGCGCTGGCAAAGGGCCCGTCGGGAATTGCGCTCGCTGCGCTGGATACCGAGGCGGTCACGGACCAGCTACAGGAAGCGATCCGGCGTGACATTCCGGTCGTCGGCTTCGACTCCGGTGTACCGAATGCACCCGAAGGCGCCATCTACGCGAACGCGTCAACGGACAACTACGCCGCCGCCGGCATTGCCGCGGAGAGAATGTTCGAGGTCATCTCCCGACAGTTCGACAGCGTGAGCATGGACAACCCCATCACCGTCGTCGTTCTGAGCCAAGATGCAACCAGCACGTCGGTCACCCGACGGGGCTTCGGCTTCCGGGATCGGATGATCGAGCTCGTGGCGAATGAGACGCCCCTCGGCCGTGGCGACATTCGCGTCCAGGGCAACCCCGCCTACGTCGCGGACGACAGCCCGACCAGTGACAACCCCGCGGTCATCCTCGACATGGTGGTACCGGCATCCCCGCGTACCCAGGACGTGACCTCTTCGGCCAACGCTGTCTTGAACCGGGTTGGGGATCAAAACATCCAGGGGATCTTCCTCTCCAACGAGGGCACGGTGAACGGCCTGCTCGCCGCAACCAACGACGGCGCTGAGCTTTCCTCCACCTATGATGATCTCACGGTGATCGGCTTCGACGCCGGCGCGGGTCAGAAGAACGCCGTTCGTGAAGGCTACTTCTTCGGCTCCATTACCCAGGACCCCTATCAGATCGGCTACAAGGCCGTTGAGCTCGCCTACCAGGCCGCAAACGGCGAGTCCGTCTCCGACGTCGACACCGGCGCCAAGTTCTACACTTCGGAGAACATGGACGAAGAGGATATCGCACCGCTGCTCTACGACTGAGCCGGCGCGATTTGCATCCTATCCGGGCCCGGGGGCACGCGCTCCCGGGCCCGCTCCGATTCCACGGGCGCTATTGCTCCGGGGCACTATCGCTCCAATGTAAACGCCCTCCATGCCGCCCCCGTTCCGAAAGTCCCCGTCCCGAAAGCCCACACGCCGACCAACAATCTTCTCCTTACTTCACAAGAGGCTGACCGGATCGACATCGATCTCGAGGTAGACTCGCGGAGGCGAGCGGTATTGGGCCAGCAAGCGCTCGAGAGAACGGTGGGTCCGGCCGAAGGCATGCGAGCGGATGAGGATGTGGTGCCGATGGTTGTGCGCAATGACCCCGAGGGGGCATTCCGCCGGGCCCATAATCTCCGCGGCCACAACGACCTGCTCCGCCGACTCCGCGAAATCCTTTGCGGCGGCTTCCACATCCTCAACTTTCTTACCCCGAAAAACCAAGCGAATGAGCCGTGCGAAGGGCGGAAAGGCCAGGGCCTCGCGCTGGGTGAGCTCGGCCTGGTAGAAGCCGTCAATGTCGAACGCGGCGGCCATCTGAATCGCCGGGGTGCCCGGCCGAAAGGTCTGGATAATGACCTCGCCGTCGGGACTGTAGCGCCCGGTACGTCCGGAGACCTGGGTAATGAGGGCAAAGGTGCGCTCGGCCGCGCGGAAGTCCGGAAGGGCCAAACCGACATCCGCCTGAATGATGCCGACCAGACGTAAGCCCGGGAAGTTGAGGCCTTTCGCCACCATCTGGGTGCCCAAGAGGAGATCGAGCTCGCCGCGGCGAAACTGATCGATCACTTCCTCGAGCCGCCCCTTCTTACGGGCGGTGTCGGTGTCGAGCCGGGCTATCCGCATGCTCGGGAAGCGCTGCCGTAGGCTGTCCTCGATTCCTTCGGTGCCGAACCCGGAGTATCCGACATCCAATGAGCCGCATTCGGGGCACACCGTGACCGGCTTGGTCTTGTAGCCGCAATAGTGACACACCATGGCGTTGCGGCTCTTGTGGAAGGTGAGCGCGACGGAGCATCTCTTGCAGCGCATGATGTATCCGCAGCTCTTACAGTGGAAGAAGTACGAAAAGCCGCGACGGTTCAAGAACAGTACGGTCTGCCTGCCGTCCCTGTGCGTTGCCTCGATCGCCGACAGCAGCTCCGGGGACAGCGGTCCCTCGCTGTGATTCAAGTCAACCGTCCGCATCTCCGGCATGGCGCCGCCTGCAAGGCGTTTGCTGAGCTGCAGCGGAATGATCCCCGACTCGGCGCCGCTTCGCCCCATGAGCTGCCAGGCCTCGGCGGAAGGTGTGGCACTTCCCATGACCACACGGGCGCCGGCGTCCGCCGCTCGCTTGAACGCTACCTGGCGCGCGTGATAGCGGGGCGCGGAGGAGGATTTGTACGAGCCCTCGTGCTCCTCGTCGAGGATGATGAGGCCAAGGCCGCGAACCGGCGCGAACACGGCACTCCGTGCACCGATGACGAACGAGGCCTCTCCGCGTCTGATCCGCGCCCACTCCGCGAGCCGCTGCGACGGGGTAAGCCGCGAGTGGAGGACGGCGGCGCGCTCGTGGAAGCGGCTGCGGATGGCGTTTACAACCTGCCCGGTAAGCGAGATCTCCGGAACCAGGTAAATGATACTGCGTCCCTCTTTGAGCACCAGGTCGGCGGCTTGCAGAAAGACCTCGGTCTTGCCGGATCCCGTACGACCGTAGAGGTAGAAGCGACCGTCCGGTCGTTCGGCAATGCGACGGACCGCCTCCTCCTGCTCTCCCGAGAGCGCCACCGGGGCATCCTGAAAGGCGACCTCATCCGCGCCGAGAGCGGGAATTTCGCTTTCCCGTCGTCCTCCCGGCAGCATGGCCGCCAGCGACTCACCGAGGGTTGCGAAGTACATCCGCGAGACCCAGCGCGCCAACTCCAGGTAGGCATTGTCGAATAGAGGCTCCTTATCGATAACCCGCGTGATCGGCTTGACCGTGTCGAGGTGTGCAGGTGGCTGGTCGCGCAGCCCGACCACAAAGCCTTGCAGGCTGCGGCGTCCGAACTGCGCGATTACCCGAACCCCCGTCTCGACCGGCAGCTTCCCCTTCGCGGGCTCGGGAGCTTGGTACGTGAAGGGGCCCTCCACCGGTACGTTGAAGACCACTTCCAGATAGCCGGCAGCGCTCATGAGCCGCCGGATTCCCCGTCGGCGCCCCGGCCGTGCGACGCGGCGCCGTGGTCTTCGCCGTCGGCATCTATGATCTGCTTGAGACGTTTGAGATCGTCCCAGACGGGACGGCGCCATTTGTCGTTTCGCAGGACGGCGCTGGGATGATAGGTCGCCACGAGGGGGATACCGCGATACTCGTAGCTTCGGCCGCGTATCCGGCCGATACCCTCCGTTCGCTCCGAGAGGATGCTCGAGCTGATTCGCCCAAGAGCGAGAATGGCCCGCGGCCGTACGAGATCTATCTGACGTTGGAGGTATGGGTCACAGGCGGCAGACTCGGCGGGCTCCGGATCCCGGTTGTTCGGGGGACGACACTTCACAATATTGGTAATGTAGACGTTACGATCTCGCGACAAGCCGATCGCCGCAAGCCACTTGTCCAGGTACTGTCCGGCTCGCCCCACGAAGGGTTGGCCTCTCGTGTCCTCTTGGCCTCCGGGACCTTCTCCGATCACCATCACGAGTGGATCCAAAACCCCCTGCCCCGGCACGGCGTTCGTCCGTCCCTCGTGAAGCGGACAACGCCGACATGCCTGAATCTCTACCTCGAGATCATGGAGAGCGCGTTGTCGATCCTCGATCCGCTCCTCCTGACGACGATGGAGACGATGGCGACGAAATCCGACGCTGAGGGCGTCCTCCACGTCGTAGATGAGGCTCAGCAGCTGTTTTCGCAGTTCTTGTTGGCTGTCCTGCTCGTTCTGCATGGCGTCAATCACGCTACCTAGTCGGAAAGCTCAGTCGTAGTATACGCCCTGAAGGAACAATCCACGAGCCGGAGCGGTCGGGCCGGCCCGGCTCCGGTCGCGGGCCTCGAGGGCATCCCGAAAGGCGGAAACCGCCGCCTCGGTGTGAGCGAGATCGACGACGGTTCCCACAATCGAGCGCACCATTTTCCACAAAAACCCGTTTGCGACAATGCGAAAGCACAGATACCGCCCGGCGGGGAAGAAGCTTGCGGAACTCACATGCCGAACGCTGCCGCCCGAGCCCGCAGCGGATCCACCCGCGGCGGCGAAAGTGGCGAAGTCCTGTTCACCGAGGAGCTGGGCCGCCATGCGGTTCGCCGTCCCCAGGTGAAGGGCGTTATTGATCCGGTGACAGTAACGGCGGGCATACCCGGAGGCGACGGCTGCGGGGAGGATGTAGTACCGATACTCCCGCCGCCGGGCATGGTAGCGGGCGTGAAAGGCTTCATCGACCTCCATGCTGTCGTGTACGCGAACATCCTGAGGCAGCAGTGAGTTGAGGGCATCTCGAAACTTCTCGGTCGGAATCGATGGATGCGCTGTATGGAAGTTGACCACTTGCGCTCGCGCGTGCACCCCGGAGTCGGTGCGTCCGGCGGCTTCCACCGGAATGCGCCGGTCATGTATGCGCCGCAGGGCGTCTTCGAGAACACCCTGTACGGTTCGTCCCGCCGCTTGGATCTGCCATCCGTTGAAGTCGGTGCCGTCGTAGGACAGCGTCAGGCGGACGTTACGCATCTGATTCCGCTTTCTCCGGATCCTTGTTATCGTCGCCGAGCTCTTTGGCTATCTCTTCGTAGACATCCCGGGCGTTGTCGAGGATCGCCTGGGGCTTGTTCTTGGAGGCCTTGCCCATGCCGAAGATCTTTGCAACCGTCCGCTTGGCCCGGTCGAGGGCAACCCGGCGCTTCTCGGCATCCTGCCTCGGCCCGTAGCGGTACTCGAGCAGACCGCTGAGGTAGAGGACGCCGTCGTAGCCGTAATTCTTGTCCGTGTCCGGCCCGAGGTGCATTTGATTGGGAATGGGCTCGGTACCGTTGGATTCCCGTTCGACCGCCACGGAATAGAAGAAGCGTGCTTTCCGGTAGAACACATTCGCCAGGTAGTCGAAGTTCTCCATTGGCTGCTTCCGATGGAGGTCACTGCTCAGCCAGGCGGCCCGGAGACTTGCAAGGCCCTGTTTGAACGTGGGAGAGAACTCTTTCGGAAAGTGGTCGTAGCACATAACCGTGAGGAAATAGCTTGCCACGCCCTCCGGCAAGTCCCTCGACTCGGTGAAGTCTAATGATTCGAAGATTTCGGCCATGGTGTCCATTCGCCGCTCGGTCTCGTTCGAGAGTACGGAGACAACATCATCCGGAACCTTGGAAAAGTCTTCGCGGAAGGCCGCGTAGTAGCAGGTCGGACACACCGTCATGCTGTACACGATCGGATAGACTTCCCCGTACTTCTGCGAGGCTTCGTAGTTGCGCCGCAGCTCCGTGGTCAAGCTTCCGGCAATCAAGCGGCCCCGGCCCCGTCGCAGCTCTTCGCGGTAGAAGCTCGCGCCGCAGACCGGGCATTCGATCGCCTGCTTCGAAAAGTAGGTTAGACTCCCGCCGTCGCTCATACGGATGCCTCCTCAATAAGCACCATGGCAATAGCGTTGTCGATCTCATGGGTGAGGGAAACGTGAACTCGGCCCCCGCCGTGGCGGCGAAGGGCCTGCCGGGCGCTACCGTGAAGAAGCATCTGCGGTTTGCCCAGGTCGTTGTTCATGACCTGCACTTCTTTCAGGGAAAACTCCCGAAGGCCGGTTCCAATGGCCTTGCCGAAGGCCTCCTTGGCGGCAAAGCGCGCGGCGAGCGAGCGCGTCACGGCATCTCCTCCGCGGGACAAGGAGTCGCTCACTTCATCATCGTGGAAGAAGCGGTAGAGAAGGTCTTGCTGATCAAGCCAGGCGTTCATTCGGCTGACCTGCACAACGTCCACTCCGATACCAAGAATCATCTTTCCCTACCCACTCAGCACACGCACCGGCCGTATCATTGAGTATCCACCTCGGCGACTTCAAGCTGCACCTGCGTCGGCTCGTAGCGCAGGATCACCAAACCTTGGGGAACCGAGGGTCGCGCCTCGAGGCTATAGGTGCCGGGTTCGCTAATCCCGGCGGCATCTACCACAATCTGCACCTGTGCCGGTGTCACCTGTTCCAGATCGATCTGGCGACCTTGGACGCGAATCGAGCCGGTCGGCAACTGTGAGACGAGCCGCAGCTCCGGGGCGAGATCGAGCAGGATCACCTCAACCGGTTCGATAGTCCGCAAAACCACGGTCTCTTCAATTATGCCGCTGAACTCCACAACGCGTCCCCCGGGGAAGCTAATGCGGGGCTCCGGTTGGATGAGCCGAACCCGTACGGTGAAGTCTTCCCGCCGACCGGAAAGCTCAATTTCCTCAGTGCGAACAACATCGACCTCTTCCACCGCTCGGCGCGGCCCCTCGAGCTCAACGGTGGAGGGCGATACTTGATGTTGGCTCAAACGGTAACCCGTCGGAGCAAAACCCTGAATGGTCGGCTCCACCTCCACGCTCTTGGTCGCGCGCTCAGCCAAACGCAGTTCGATCTGTGACGGCTCCACGCGTATTTCCACAGGCTCACTCTCGAAGGCTGAGCCGGTCTTGCGAATCCGCACCGGCTCGACGTACTCCCCGGCCTCGCTATGCTCCGTGAGGTCGAGGATTGCGCGGACATCGTCCTTTCTAACGCGCTCGAGGGTGGCCGGCTCGCCGCGAAGATGAATGCGAACAGTCTCAGGAAAGCCGGATGCGGGGATAAGCTCGTCTGCAACGGAGACCTCGAGGGGAACCGTGAAGAATCGGTCTTCCAGGCGGGAAATGTTGTAGAACACGACAAGGATAACCGCAGCAGCGATTGAGAGTACCTTCACGGGCCAATTGCTAAACAGTCGGCTGAATAGAGCTCTGCTGTTCACGAGATCCACTCCTGCGGAGCGCTACTGCTCAAAAGCTGATACCTCCGCGCCGACGCTCTTGCGGGATCGCACGTTCAGCAGATCCCGCAAGAGCGCGCGCAACTCGTCTACGGTCAAATCGTAGGAGAGATTACCGTCGTAGGCCACGGACAGCGCGCCGGTCTCCTCCGAGACGACCAGCACAACGGCGTCACTGTCTTCTGCAAGACCAAGCGCCGCCCGGTGTCGAGTACCGAAACTACGGCGAATGTCCACCTGCTCCGACAGCGGCAGAAAACTCCCCGCAGTTACGATCTTGCCCTCCTCGATGATCACCGCCCCGTCGTGCAGAGCCGTATCGTAGCCGAAGATGGTCACGAGTAGGGCGGAGGATACATCCGCATCCAGCCGTGTTCCGGTTTCGGAGAGCGCCTTCGCGCCCACGGTTCGGGCGAAGACAATGATGGCGCCGCGACGACGGTCGGCAAGATCGGTGGCTGCGGAAAGAACCGCCTCGATCTGCTGCGGTTCCGACGCGCCGGCGAAAGAGAGAAGCCGCCCCTGTCCGATCCGGGTAAAGATCTTGCGCAACTCAGGTTGGAAGATGACCGCAATACCGATCACCACGCCCGGCGCAATCTGGTTCATGATCCACAGCAGCGTTTCCAGGTTCAGGAAGAACGCCACGGCGTAGACCAAGACAACGGCGAAGGCGCCCTTGATCAACTGCACCGCACGGGTTTGGACGAGGATCTGGTAGGCCTTGTAGATGATGAAGGCGATAATTGCGACATCCAGTGCCGGTAGCACCATGTCGCGCATGAACCAGATGTCGGTAAACCAACTCACCGCGGGTGTCTCGCCTCCTGCGCCACTGCTCCCATTACGGTTACTAGATCGGCCGTTTCGGCGACATCATGAACGCGCAAGAAGTCCGCCCCGGCCAGCACTGCCATGGCGCCCGCACCGAGGCTACCCGCCAGCCGCTGTTCGGCCGGCCGCGGTGAGACCCGGTCTATCGCCTCGAAGCGCCTCGCATGATCTGCGTCGACGTCCGCGCCGGCGTCCGCCTGCGCTCCGGCGTCTACACCCGCCGACGACGGTCCGCCGCCGTACGCAAGTACTTTGCCGACGAAGCTCTTGCGCGAAATTCCCACGAGGATGGGGTAACCGAGACTCCGGAACTCTTCGAGCCGCGCCAGAATGGCAAGGTTGTCGCGCACCGTCTTTCCGAACCCGATGCCGGGATCCACAATGATGTTCTCAGACTTCACGCCTAAGTCCAGCGCCGCATCACAAAGCCGTCGGAGCTCCTGAACAATGTCGGCAACCGGGTCGCTGTAACGCGGATCCTTCTGCATGGTCGCGGGGTCACCCTGCATGTGCATTATGCAGACCGGCACATTTCGGCCTGCGACCAGCGGCGCCATTTCCGGGTCCGCGGTGAGCCCGGAGACATCATTAACCATGTCGGCACCGGCATCCAGGGCTGCCGACGCCACCGAGGCCTTCTTGGTATCAATGGAGATTGGTACGTCGAGAACAGCGCGCAGTGCCGAGATCACCGGGACAACCCGCTCTTGCTCAGCCGTCTCTTCCACGGCGCTACTGCCGGGGCGAGTGGACTCCCCTCCTACATCCAGAAGATCCGCGCCGGCGGCAACCATGGCGCGGGCTCGTTCGAGCGCCGCCGCGCGGTCAAGAACGCGACTGTCCGCGTAGAAGGAATCAGGAGTGACATTCACAACCCCCATGACCAGCGGGCGCCGGCCACGGGAAGTGAATAGTGACGTGAACATGAAACCGATCTCCGATTTGCGGAGTCAGGTAGGAGGGTCGCTGGGACGAGTTACCCCGTACCCGGCTTACTTGCGCTTCTTGTGTCGATTCTTTCGAAGCTTTTTCTTGCGCTTGTGAGTCGCAATCTTTTTGCGCTTGCGCTTTCGTCCGCTTGGCACTAGACCGACGCTCCTTCCTGCTGGGTTTGATTGGCTGAACGAGAAAACTACTCGTCTGCGCGTGTGAGGCCCTAATCTATTCGCTCACCCAGACTGTGTCAAGTAAGCGGCCCGGGACCGATGTTCCCGCCCATCGTTCATCTCCCGGCGCCGCCGATAGATGCGGCCATGTCCCGCTCCCCCGCCACGCGGACTTCAATGCTTGCCGCGGTATGGTCTTACTGCGCCTCTCAGAAAGCCGCGCAGGCACGCGGCGAGGTCGGCGACCTGGTCCGGCGTGAACCACTGCACATCCGGCAGCTTCCGGAAGAAGGTGAGCTGCCGCTTGGCGTAGCGCCGGGAGTTACGTTGGATCTCCTCGGCAATAGCGGGCAATTCCTCCGGAAGCGCCCGCAGCTGTGGCCCCGAATCGTCCGGCCCCGAATCGTCGGCACGAAAGAACTCACGATAGCCGATTGCGCGCATTCCCGGGTCCGCCGCTCTATAGCCCATTTCGGTGAGCCGCCGCAACTCCTCCGGCAAACCCGCGGCCATCATCCGCTCAACCCGTGCATTGATCCGTCGGTAGAGCTCACTGCGCTCCCGGTAGAGTCCGAGAATGAGCACGCGCACATCATCCCGGGGTTCGGGTGCCGGCGCGAACTCCGATCGGGGTCTGCCGGTTTCGTAGAGAATCTCCAGGGCGCGGAGGATGCGGTAGTTATCCCTCGGGGCGATCGCCTCCGCCGAGGCGGGGTCCCGCTCGGCGAGCTCCCTATGCAGCGCCGGCAGCCCCTCGGCCTCCAAGCGCTCCCGAAGGATGCCGCGGGTTCGTTCCGAGGCGCGCGGCGTACCCGGCAGTCCGTAAAGAAAAGAGCGAAAGTAAAAGGCGGTTCCGCCGGCGATCACCGGCACCGCGCCACGCCCGCGGATCTCCCGAATCAAGCCTTCGGCGGCGGTGACGAACTCGCCGACGTGGTAGCCTTCCTTCGGATCCTTCATGTCTATGAGATGGTGGGCAAGAGCCGCCCGCTCCGCGGCGCTCGGCTTGGCCGTACCGATATCCATGTGCCGATACACCTGCATGGAGTCGGCGCTTATGACCTCGCCTGGAGCGTCGATCCAGTGCTGGAAGAGATCAATGAGTAGCTGCGTTTTCCCGCCGGCGGTGGGGCCGAACAAAAAAACGACCGAAGGCGTGTCCCCTCGGTCGTTTTCGACTTCGTCTCTCGCGCGATCGACGGCCGGCGTTTCATTCCCCGCGTGAGGGTCGGTCATGCGGCGCTCCGGCGGTGGGGTTCGAGCGCCCCGGCGGCGCAACGCCCCGTCGCCCCGTTAGCAGACTTCGCGGTTTTACTCTTCGAGCTCGTACTGCACCGTGCCGTTGAGGATCTGCTTCACCGCAGTGGATACCACTTTACCTTGATTCTCGTCGAGCTCTTCGTCGCCGGTGAAGGTGATCTGATATGCACGGCGGATGCATGCCGTGGTCATGGTATAGATGTTACTGTCCTCGTTGATCAACTTGTCCAAGGGAATGATCATATCTGAAAGCTCCTTACCGTCGACTTTGTC
>CAYFQV010000022.1:18230-32335 GCA_964345195.1 uncultured Spirochaetaceae bacterium | reverse complement strand
GACCTCGGTCCCCGGCAGCTTGCACGGGGACCGGCGGTCGTTGAGGCTTGTAGCGGCGAGTCAGGCCGACGGGCTCTGCGTTCGTCCGGGCCCCACGATTATATTGAGAAACGCGATGAGGATAGGAGCCGGAGCGTGAACCGTGTCGGATAGCGAAGCAACGTGGACGTACCTGACGAATCACTCGCACGTGTTGATCTGCTTGGCGCAAGATCCAACGTCGCGGCTGCGGGATGTCGCCGACCGGATCGGCATTACTGAGCGGGCTGTGCAGATGATTGTCGCGGACTTGGAGTCGGCGGGGGTGCTGGTCCGCCACCGCGAGGGAAGGCGGAACCGCTACGAGATACGACCCGACCAGCCTCTGCGCCACCCGGTCGAGTGGCACCGCAGCGTGCGCGAGCTGCTGGACATGGTCACACTCGACGATTCCGCCACGGAACGAGGCTCCGAATAGACGCGGCGGCACATTAGCACAGGCTTATCACGGCGATCAGGCGGCTTAGCGCCCGCGCCGCGGCAGCATGCGGAAGTTGTACTCGTCCAGCTCAGCCTCGAGCCTGTCAATAAACTCATCCGCCCCGGCCGGCGGCCGCGTAAACAGACTCACCCCGACAAATATCACCGTTGTCAGCGCGATACCCCACACACTCGGCCACCAAGCAAATGGGTAGATGTCGGCGGCGTACATAAGCGCCGTAACTACGCCGCCGATGACCATGGACCAGAGAGCAGCCGGTGCCGTTGCACGTTTCCAGAAGAAAGTTCCGACGATCGCCGGGGCCATGACGAGTAGGCCCCCGGAGGCCATACTCGAGAGCACGGTAATCAGGTTGAAGCGGAACCACGCAAAGCCGGCACAGCCCGCCAGAAGCAGCACCGTGAGAACGCGCCCAATCCAGCGCTCGCCCGATTCGGTAAGGGAGGGCTTGGCGTGTTTGACCACGTCCCGGGCAAATAGCGAACTCAAGGTAAGGATGATCGAGCCCAGGGTTGAGCTCGCCGCCGCAAAGATCCCAATGAACAGGATGATGGCGAGGACGTTCGGGATCGTTGCCAAGAGGCGCGGCATGGCTTCATCGGCATTTTCCAGGCCCGGTACAAGGATGGCGGCCTGATAGCCGAACAGGGTGCTGATGATGGTGTACAGGAACCCGAAGGCGGCGAAGTAGACGACCATCCTTCGGAGGCTGACCACGGTGTCCGGGATGTACATTCGCTGCGAGACCTGCGGATTCGTCAGGGCGAAGAAGGCCCAGGGCAGAGTCAGGCCGATGAAGAGCTCCGGGGTCCAGGTAAACTCGAGAAGCTCGGGCTTCTCTTGGGTCACCGTAGCGGCAAACTCCGCGGGCGATCCGAAGGAGTCGTATACGATGAAGAGCAGGGCGATGACGGCGGTTACCAGCATGGTGACCGCCTGCACCGCGTCCGTCCACGCCACTGAGCGCATGCCGGCGATAACCGCGGAAATGCCCGCCAGAACAGCCATGACCAGCACTCCGGCCATGAAGGACACCGTCCCGCCGCTGAGCCCGTTCACCAAGAAACCTGCGCCCATGAGCTGTACCGACGCATACGGAATCAGCATGACGAACGAGATGATCGCGGCAACCACGGCCACCCAGGAGTTTCGATAGCGATTGGCAAGAAGCTCCGGAGGTGTAACGTGTGAATACCGCCTCCCGACCAACCAGAAGCGCGGACCAAAGCCGATGAGCAAGAGCACCGTGAACATGAGATAGGTCATCTCGAAACCGAGGGCCCCGACGCCGGAGCGGTAGGTTAGCCCTACCAGGCCCACCAGCATGAAGGCGCTGTAGGTTGTGGCTGAGTAGGTCATCCCGGAGACGAATCCCTTGAGCTTGCGACCGCCAATGAAGAACTCCGCGGATCCGCGTCCGAGACCGCGGCGCGCGGCAACGGCTATCAGCACGCCGACGGCGGTCCAACCGAGCATGGCCCCCCAGATATACGCGGCACTCATGAACGGCCCCAGCGGGAGGTCAGCCAGAAGCCGAACACCACGATGACAAGCAGAGTAAACAGGGTCCAGAATAGATAGGTGCCGGAAAACCGCGCCATGTCCCCGAGCACGAGATAGGGGACAATCAGGTCGCCGGCGGAAATCACAACAAGTGTTAAAAAGAGAAGACGTCCACGCATGACCCGAATGTATGGAGCATTGATCGGTGCAACAAGCCCACAGCCGGGATTTCGTGGGAGAAAAGCGCTGGGAGCGGTGGCGGCAGCGTGGGACCGCGTCGCGGCGGTGGAATGATCCGCCCCGGTGCCGACCGAGGCCATGGCCGGTAGGACCTAACGATCGTTTGATTTTTGCTTGAAGGCGCGGCCTTGCAATGATACCGTTGACTCACACGCAGACAGTGCGCGAATCAAGCGAAGAAGGGTATCTGCAGATGGCCCAGTACGATGTGATCGTAGTCGGGGGCGGCATGGCGGGGCTCGTCAGCGCCAACTTCCTCGTCAGAGCGGGAAAGAGCGTCCTCCTGCTCGAACAGAACCACCAGGCCGGCGGTAACATGTCCGGCTTTCGGCGCCATGGCTTCTACTTCGACGGCGGCGACCAATCCTTCGAAAGCCTGGGACTGGTCTTCCCGATCCTCGAAGAGCTCGGCCTCTTCTCGATAGATGACTTCCACAGGGCGCGCTACCGCTTTATCTCCCAGGACTTCGACTTCTTCATTGACTCGATCGATGAAGCCGAAGAAAGCCTTCGGGCGGCCTTCCCGGATGAGCCGGGCATCAGCCCCGTCTTCGAGGAGATAAAGCAGGTCTCGGAGTTCTTACGCAAGAACTACACACCGGATAACATCCCCGCGCTCAACAACCCGAGCATTGGGCATTTCGCCAGGATGGCCCCCTGGCTGGCGAAGCTGCGAAAGTGGACCCGCTTTGCCTACCGCGAGAAGGTCTGCAGCGCCGTGCGCGACCCGGGCCTCCGCAACTGGCTCACCAACATCGGCTACTACAAAATGCCCTTCCTCTTCTTCGCGGGCTTCTGGCACATCTGGGCCCACGACTACTGGTACCCCAAGGGCGGTATGCAGCAGATGCTGGATGTCATGGCGGATTCCATTGGCCGGCACGGCGGTGCGGTACACTACAAGACGAGGGTTGACCGTATTGCTCTGCGGAACGGGACTGCTCAGGGCGTCATTCTCGACGACGGCACGGAGATAACGGCGGATCAGGTGATCTACGCCGGTGATTACCGGCGCTTCGTCGGCGGCTTGGTACCCGAGGAACACTTCAAGCCGAAGTTCGTCCGTGAAATCAGGGAATCCGCTCTCACCGAAGAGATTCTCAGCGTATATCTGGGAGTAAACCGTCGTCCGGAGGAGCTCCGCCGACAGTTGCAGGGAAACCACGTCTTCTTCTTCCCGAACTACAACGTAATCTTCCCGAACGCCGCATCTGATCGGGACGTGCATCGTCGCATGTGGGTTGCCGTCAACGAGTTTAGCGAGGCCTACCCCGAGAGTGCTCCGGAAGGGAAGGCTAGCTTGACCATCCAGACCTACAGTTCCTACGACTGGGAAGATCGTTGGCACAACCAAACCGGCGGCCTGCCGCGGCGCCAGGAGTACCGCGCCTTCAAGCAGGAAGTCGGCCGGCACCTTGTAGAAACCGCGGAAAATGTGCTTCCGGGACTGTCGGACGATATTGAGTACTTCGAGGCCGGCACACCTCTCTCGGCGGAGCGCTACACCTTGAACAGCAAGGGTTCAACCGGCGGATGGTGCTATCACGATACGGTATCACCGGTGTTCAAGCGCTGGAGCCTCAACATGTTCAAGACGCCCATCAAGAATCTGCACGCCACCGGGCACTACACCCTCTGGCCCGGCGGCGTAATCTCCGCCGCGCTCAGCGGCCGCATGGTGGCGAACAGAGTCGCCGGCTACGGCATGCTGCGCCCGCTGCAGGTTACCGCGGAGCGCAGTAAGGCCTTCGGCGGCTAAGCGAGGAGCCGCCGGAGCGCGAAGCCGCCAAAGCGCGAAACGGTCGCGGTCCCGCGTAGCAGCTAAGTTTGCAGCGACTCAAATAGTGACTCAGTCTCTAAGCCGCGTTACGACGAGCGAGCGCGGCGGCATGAGGATACGGCCTTCATCCCGGCCACCGGCGCCGTGCCCGAGCTCGGCGCCTTCCCGCGAAGCCGCCAGAATCTCCGCCGGGACGCCCGTGCTGAGCGTGAGCCGGCGCCGCTCTTCCGAGAAGTTTGCCGCAACGACAAAGCGGCCCCGCCGCACGAGAAGACTCGGCCCCGTCTCGCCGCCCTCGCGCGCGATCACCGCCGGTCGATCCGCACCGGCGGCCAGCTCCGGATAGCACCGCCGTAAGCCAATCAGCTCACGGTACCACTCCAAGACCTCGCCGTGACGGCCGGTCGCGGACTCCCGCCCGCCCTCCAACTCTTCCCACCGCAAGCGTGATCGCCGAAAGGTGGCCTCGTCCTGCGGATCCGGCACGTCCGCGGGCTTCCAGCCGAACTCACCAAACTCACTGCGTCGCCCTTCCGAAACCGCCTTCCCGAGCTCCGGGTCGCCGTGACTCGTGAAGTACTGAAAGGGGGCCGACGTCGCCCACTCCTCCCCTTGAAAGAGCATGGGGACAAAGGGGCTCAACAACACCAAGCCCGCCGAGATCTTGTAGAGATCGAGATCGGCGATATGGTTCAAACGCTCCCCAAGCGCGCGGTTTCCCACCTGGTCGTGGTTCTGCTGGTAGCCGAGAAAGCGCTCTTGGCCGAGCCGGCGGGCGCTCCGCCCGTGAGGACGCCGACGCGACGGGGCATAGCGCCCGTCATAGACGAAGCTGTCCTCCAGGGCCTTCGCGACATCGTGGACGGAGCCGTAATCCGCGTAGTAGCCACGCTCCTCCCCGGACACATAGGCGTGGAGGCTGTGGTGGAAGTCATCACTCCACTGTGCGTCAATGCCGAAACCGCCGGCCTCCCGCGGCGTCACAATGCGGGGATCGTTGAGATCACTCTCGGCAATGAGCAAGAGCCGGCGCCCGAGGTGAGCTTCCATTGCGTCGACCCTGCTTGAGAGCTCTTCGAGGAAGTGCGTGGCCGAGCGGTCGTAAAGCGCGTGCACCGCGTCAATGCGCAGGGCGTCAATGTGGTAGTCTCGCAGCCACATGAGGGCGTTTCCAATGAAGAAGCGCCGCACCTCGTGACTGTCCGGGCCGTCGAGATTGACCGCATCTCCCCAAGGCGTCCGGTACTCGCCGGTGAAGTAGGGACCGAAGCGTCCGAGGTAGTTGCCCTCGGGTCCCAGATGGTTGTACACCACGTCCAGAATAACCGCGAGCCCGCGCCGGTGACAGGCGTCGACAAGCCGCTTGAGGCCCTCGGGTCCGCCGTAGGCCTCGTGGGGTGCGTAGAGATCCACCCCGTCGTAGCCCCAGCCCCGCGGACCCGCGAAGCCGGCCACGGGCATGAGCTCCAGATGCGTGACCCCGAGATCAACAAGGTGATCCAGACGCCGAGCCATGCCGTCGAAGTCGCCTTCAGGAGAGAAGGTGCCCACGTGGGCCTCATAGATCAGGGAAAATGCGAGAGGCCGTTGCTGAAAGCCGGCGTCGGACCAGGGAAATGCCTGGTGGTCCACCCTGAGCGAGGGCCCGTGCACCCCCCAGGGCTGTCGCTCGGAGCGCGGGTCCGGCAGTGGCGCTCCGCCGTTCAGCCGAAACGCATACGGCAGCTCTCGAGGGTCGCCGGGAAACTCCGCGCGCCACCAGCCGCCGCGCCCCCGCTGCGCAAAAACCTCATGAACGCGCGTCGAATCCGACATGTCCGGCGCATCGCCGGCACCCCCACCGTGTGCCGGCGCGGCTACGACGCTCACCGAATCCGCGGCGGGAGCCCAGACGGTGACCTCCCGGATCGTTCCATCATCCTGGTTCATGTATAGCGTGCTCCTTTTGAGGTGCGCTTTATTCGCGTGTCCGCACGAGGAGAGCGCCGGGGACGTCCCCAAGCAGCGCCGTCAGATCGTGCGTTCCACCGCGGTAGCTTGCTCCCGTAAGGCGGTCTTCCCAACTGCCGGCGCCGAGGACAATACCGGCGGCCGGCGCGGGGGCGCCGCTGTTGAAGCGTCTGGCAACTACGACAACGTCGTCGCCACGCCGGTAGGCCACGTAGGGGTGGTCCGCGCTCGTCTCGTCTTCCGGGGCCGTCGTGTCCGAGGCGGCCGTTGTCAGCGTGACCGGAACGGGCTCATAGCCGCCGTCGGGACCGAACGCCGCCGGGCGCTCCTGCCGAAGGCGAAGGGCCTCGCGAATGAGCTGCAGTTTGGGGAGGCCGGACTCCCAGTCCTCGAACACCGCCGACGCCGGCATGTCGTCCAGGCGCTGCAGGAGCGCCCGGCGCTGCTCGAAGTCCACCGGGGCGCGGTTGTCCGGGTCCACCAGGGTATGCGTCCAGAGCTCGCAGCCCTGGTAGGTGTCGGGGATGCCCGGCGCGGTAAAGCGGACGAGGGTTCCGGCGAACGCGTTCTTCCATCCCGGAACGGCGATCTCGTCTACGAAGGACGTAAGCATCGACCTAAACTCTTCATCCGCCATGACGCCGTCGACAAAGGCCTTCACCCGTGCTTCGTAATCCGCGTCCTGCGCAGTCCAGGTAGTGTAGGTCTTGGCCTCCCGCATGGCCTTTTCGGTGAAGGTCTGGATACGTTCAACGGAGATCGGCCAGGCGCCAACGAGACTCTGATAGATGAGGTACTCGAGGTTGCGCTCCGGGGTGTTCTCCGACCGATACTGCTCATTATGGACCGATGCGGCGTGAACAAACTCCTCCCATCGGTCGGCAAGCCCGGTCAGCGCCGCAATGCGGGCGCGGACATCTTCACTGCGCTTGGCATCATGGGTGGAGCCGGCCGACATGGCGTGGGGCCAGTTTGCCGCGCGATCCCGCATGAAGTCGTGGAACTCTTCGAGGTCCGAACCGAAGTGGCCTGGATTGCCGCCGACTTCGTTCAAGGCGCTCAAGCGGTTATAGACGTAGAACGCGGTATCCTCCGCTCCTTTGGCCTGCGTCGGGCCGGAGAGCTGCTGAAAGCGCATGACGAACTCAGTCTCGGTCGCACCCGTGTTTTCCAGGGTGAGTACCGCGCGGAGAAACTCGAAGAGCTCGCCGTCGACGTCGGGAACACAGTTTCGAGCGGAAGAAACAGCCTCTTGGATCATGGCGCGGTCGCGCTCGGTAACGGCCGGCGTACCGCCGCGTGAGCCTTCTGCTACAATGTAGCTTCGGTACACCGGGAAGGTCGCCAGAAGCTCCGAGATCGCCCGGGTCACATCATCCCGATTGAAGTCGCGGTAGCGGCGGTGTCGTGCGCAAATCTGCAGGAAGAGGTCCACAAGGCGGTAAACATCGCTGGCAAAGAGGTCTTGCAGGACGGTGTGCTTGGATGTGTGGAGAATCTCGGAATAGTCGCGCTGCTCGCCGGTGAAGTAGCGGTAGAACTCGGTAAAGCGTTCTTCGCTCTCCGGCGGAATCAGCAGACGATTCACGACGTTCAGGAAGTCGTAACCGGTCGTGCCTTCAATCGGCCAATCCGGGGGCAGGGGCTCACCCTCCTCGAGGATCTTCTCGCCGAAGATCCAGCCGTCGGGACCGGCGTTGCGCAATCGCCGGAAGTACTGTAGCGGGTTACGCAGACCGTCGGGGTGATCCACCCGAACGCCCCGGAGAGAGCCGTCCCCGAGCCACTCGAGTATGCGGCGGTGGGTCTCGTAAAACACCTCTTCGTCTTCCATCCGCAGACCAATGAGGGTGTTGATGTCGAAGAAACGCCGGTACCCCAGGTCGCTGCGCGCCAAGCGCCAGAGAGCCAGGCGGTAGTTTTGTGACTCGTGTAGCGCATCCATGAGATCCGGCTCGTTGTTGACCCGTTCCACTTCGGCATCCACCGCGCGGCGCACGTTCGGTTGTGCGTCGAGAAGCTGCATCACGTAGCTGCGGATGATCTCCTTGTCTCGATGGCGCCGATCTACGCTGCTGCGGTCGGTCGCGGATGAGAGCGGCAGGTAGTCCAAGGCGCTCGCCAGGAAGCCGAGCTCCTCGGAGCCTACGCTTCGGGCCGCGCGCGTCAGCAGTCCCGACAGTGTCCGCGGTGACACCGGCAGTACGTGCTCGTAGTACCGGAAGAAGAAGCTTCCTTCGACGCGATCGAGGCGGACCTCCCCGGACTCGATAAGCCGCCCGTAGTGATCGCCGAGGATCGGCAGGAGAATACGGTTGCGGGACTCTCCCGGAGGATACTCCCAGTCCACGTCGAAGAAGCTCGCAAAGCGGCTCGACGGGCCGTTTTCCAGCACGTCCCACCACCAGGCGTTTTCCGGCCCGCCGATAGCCATGTGATTCGGAACAATATCCAACAGATGGCTCATGTCGTGCTCGGCCAGACTGCGGCAGAACCAGTCGCGGCCCTTTTCGCCGCCGAGCTCCTCGTTCACGCGGGAGTGGTCGACCACATCATAGCCGTGGGTGCTTCCCGGCGTGGCCTGCAAGTATGGTGAGGCATACACATCCGAGACGCCGAGCTCCGCGAGGTAGGGGACCACCGCGGCGGCGGCATCAAAGTCGAATTCAGGGGTGAGTTGTAGTCTGTACGTTGCAATCATGGGCATTTCCAGAGCTTCCAAGTTTTAGGGCTTCCAAAATCGTTCTTCAGGTGTCGCGACGTGAGTGCTACTCCAGCCGCTGCAGCACAACAATACTCCGTGCCGCGACGTCGAAGGCGGCTTCGGCGCTGTGCACGTCGGAGCGCGCAAGCTCCTCCTCCTTCTCGTCGAGCCAGCCGATCTCCGTGCGGAGAACGCTTTGCCAGCGGCGACCGAAGCGCTTATCCGGTAAGGAGAAGCTCAGGTCCTCGTAATGCGCATTGAACGCCAAATAGAAGCTGTCGTCGCGGACATCCCGCCCGAACACGTCCGGTGTGGCAATGCCGGCACCGTTGAGAAACACGCCGATCGATTTGGCGAAGCCTTGCTCCCAGTAGGAGTCCTCCATCTCAACGCCGTCCATGGTAAACCACGCAATATCTTCCAAGCCCTTACCGTAGATCGGGCGGCCCTGGAAGAACCGACGCCGCCGAAACACCGGATGGGCGCTACGAAAGGCTACCAGACGCCGAACGAAACGGTGGAGCTCCCAGTCAGCCGCCGTCCACTCGTACCAGGATATCTCGTTGTCTTGGCAGTAGCCGTTGTTGTTACCGTACTGGCTGCGCCCGATCTCATCTCCCCCGACGAGCATGGGCACGCCGGCCGACAGGAAGAGGGTTGTAAGGAAGTTACGCTGCTGCGTCTTACGTAGGGCGAGCACCTCCTCGTCCTCCGTTTCACCCTCTACGCCGCAGTTCCAGGAGCGGTTGTGATCCTCTCCGTCGCGATTGGCTTCACCGTTCGCCTCGTTGTGCTTCTCGTTGTAGGAGACGAGATCCCGCAGCGTGAAGCCGTCATGGGCGGTGACGAAGTTAATGCTGGCGTAGGGTAGTCGGCCGGTGTTTTCGTAGAGATCCGAGCTGCCGGTCAGACGGTAACCGAACTCCGGCAGCGTCTGATCCTGTCCCCGCCAGAAGTCGCGCATGGAGTCACGGTACTTCCCATTCCACTCCGACCAGAGGGTCGGAAAGTTGCCCACCTGGTAGCCCCCCTCACCGACATCCCAGGGCTCGGCGATCAGCTTCACCTGAGAGATCACCGGATCTTGCTGAATGATATCGAAGAAGGCGCTCAGCCGATCAACGTCGTGAAGCTCCCGAGCGAGTGCCGCCGCCAGGTCGAAGCGAAAGCCGTCGACGTGCATCTCGCTCACCCAGTAGCGCAGGCTGTCCATGATGAGTTGGAGCACGTTTGGATGCCGCATGTTCAGGGAGTTCCCGGTTCCGGTGTAGTCCATGTAGTAGTGAGGATCATCCGCGGTGAGCCGATAATACGCGGCGTTGTCGAGCCCCTTGAAAGATAGCACGGGACCCTCGTGGTTCCCTTCCGCCGTGTGATTGTAGACAACGTCCAGAATCACCTCGATGCCGGCGTCGTGGAGGGACTTCACCATGCTCTTGAACTCCGGCACGACGGAGCTCGGATCCTCGCGTGAGGCGTATTCGTTGTGCGGCGCGAAGTATCCAATGGTGTTGTAGCCCCAGTAGTTTCGCAGGCCTTTGTCGAGAAGATGACCGTCTTGGGTGAACTGATGCACCGGCATTAGCTCAACTGCGGTAATACCAAGGCTTTTGAGATACTCAATCGTCGTGGGATGGCCAATGCCGCTGTATGTACCCCGGACGGCCGCCGGCAGATGATCGGCAATGACGGAGAAGCCTTTTACGTGGGTCTCGTATATCACGGTGTCGTGCCAGGGGGTGGCCGGTCGGTGATCCCCGGACCAATCGAAGAAGGGATTGGTCACCACGCCCTTCGGCATGAAGGGGCCGCTGTCCTGGGTGTTCGCGCTCCAGCTTGGTTTCGTTTCCGCGTAGGGCCGGACGGCATCGTTCCAGACGACGTGTCCGGCAACGGCTTTCGCGTAGGGATCGAGCAAGAGTTTCTCCGGATTGCTCAGCAGCCCATGCGCGGGGTCCCACGATCCGTGAACGCGGAAACCGTAGCGCTGACCGGGCAACACGCTGGGCAGGTAGCCGTGCCAACAGTGGCCGGTCTGCTCCGGCAGATCTACCCGAGACTCGCGTCCGGTATCATCGAAAAGGCAAAGCTCTACGCGCTCCGCCGTACTGGAGAAAACACTGAAGTTGGTTCCCGCTCCATCATAGGTGGCCCCGAGCGGGTAGGGTTTACCGGGTCGAATGTCCATGATTGGTACTATACACGGTACGAGGCGAAACGCCACGTCGTCTACCCGCCGCCCCTTGCATCCGTCGGGCACTCCCGAAATACTGTGGCTCAGCCAAGGAGCTGCACATGAATCACAACGAGTTTGTCCGGTGGGCCCATGAGGTGGTCGACTGGATGGGTTGGTACTACGAGCACATTGAGGAG
Organism: uncultured Spirochaetaceae bacterium; assembly: GCA_964345195.1. Classification (GTDB taxonomy): domain Bacteria; phylum Spirochaetota; class Spirochaetia; order DSM-27196; family PWMO01; genus CAYFQV01. The sequence continues at coordinate 21,304 of CAYFQV010000022.1, read as the reverse complement.
TTTCCCGTTCGCGCGCAGGTGGAGCCGGGAGAGATCGCCGGCCGGCTCGAGACCACGCCGCCTGAGCAGCCTGAAGAGTTCAGCCGTATCATGACGGACTTCCAGGAGATCATCCTCCCGGGCATGACGCACTGGCAGCACCCAAAGTTCTTCGCGTACTTCCCGGCGAACTCGAGCTATCCCTCGGTACTTGCCGAGATGCTGACGGCAACACTAGCGGCCCAAGGCATGATCTGGCAGACCTCCCCGTCGGCGACCGAGCTGGAGGAGCATGTGATGGGCTGGCTTCGCGATCTTACCGGGCTGCCGCCGGAGTTCGAGGGGGTCATTCAGGATACCGCTTCTACGTCGACCCTGGTCGCGTTGCTAAGCGCGCGGGAAGTGAAGACGGGATACCGCGGAAATGAGGATGGTCTCTTCGGCATGACGCCCATGACTGTCTACGCCTCGGAACAGACCCATTCCTCCATTGAAAAAGATGTGAAGATCGCGGGATTCGGCGTTCGAAACTATCGCCCGATCGCCGTGGACGACAGCTACGCCATGAAACCGGAGGCGCTGGAGGCTGCCGTTATCCGGGATAAAGAGGCAGGCCTCGAGCCCTGCTGCGTGGTGGCTACTATCGGCACGACCGGCTCAACCGCTATCGATCCACTGAAGCAGATAGTGGAGGTGGCGAAACGGCACGACTTGTGGGTCCACGTGGATGCCGCGCTGGCAGGCTCCGCGCTCGTACTGCCGGAAATGCGCTACATGATAGAGGGTGTTGAGGGAGTCGACAGCTTCGTATTCAACCCCCACAAGTGGCTCTTTACGAACTTTGACTGCTCCGCGTACTTCGTGCGGGATAGCGAAGCGCTCAGGAAAACCTTTGAGATTCACCCGGAATACTTGAAGACGCGGGAGGGCCGACTCGTGCACAACTACCGGGATTGGAGCATTCAGCTCGGCCGGCGCTTCCGCTCCCTAAAGCTGTGGTTCGTGCTTCGCTCCTTCGGCGCGGAAGGTCTTCGCAGCCGGATTCGGGAGCACCTCCGTCTTGCATGGGAGCTGGCCGGGGAGATCGACGCGACGCGGGACTTCGAGCGGCTTGCCCCGACGCCGCTGAACACCGTGTGCTTCCACTACATCCCCGAAGCCGGCGGGCCGGGTGCCGCCGGTGGGACCGCCCACGTCCATGCGGGCACGCCGGGATCCGAAGACACGCTCGACAACGAGGCTCGCGAGCGTGTTAACGAGCTCAACCGACGGCTCCTTGAAACGATCAACGATAGCGGAGAGGCGTACTTAACCCATACTGTTCTGGACGGCGTATTCACGTGCCGATTCGTCATTGGTCAGACGAATGTCGAAGAGCGGCACGTCCGGGAGACCTGGAAGATGATCCAGCAGATCGCCCGGACGCTGGCTAAGCCGGCTTAACCGGCTTAACCGGTCCAGCCACGAGATTCAACGCCCTTCGCCGTGCCGTACGGCCGTGCCGTGCGGCCTTCGCCGTTCCGCGGCGCCGTGGTGCCCTGTGCCGTGCGGCGCCGCGTGAACGAGGCTACTTCAAACGTGCGCCGATAGACAGAGCGCCGAGGGTGAGGAAGTTGTCCGTGAAGCCGTCGCGGCTTTCGGTCCAGAACTCCCGAGCATCAGGCGGTCGGGTGCCGGCTCCACCACCGCCGACCGCACGCAGTGTCACGTAGAGTTCCGTTGCCGGGTTTGCCTCGTAACCGGCGGTCAATCCCACGTCGAAGATCGAGCCGGTGAACTCATAGTCCGCACCGTTGATGAAGGCGTTGGTCGCGTAAAAGCCTTCCGCCTCCAGCTCGAAGAAGGCGCCCTCGAGGGCGCCGCGCTGAGGCTCATATTGGGTGCGTGTCGCAATAATCGGCACGGGACCGAGATTCTGCGTGATGAGGAAGTTTTCGCCATTGGTCGATTCGAAGGCGATCGATGCGTTGCGCAGTTGCAGACTCGCACCCAGACCGACCGTCCATGAGTGATTGGCGACGGCGTTGAACAGATAAGTCGCGCGGTAGAAGTCGAAGCCGTAGGTCAAATTGAGACCGGTATCCTCGCCGTAGGTGACGTCGTCGAACCGGATTGATCCTTCATCCACCCTCGTACGGGTCTCCAGGCTTAGGGGCTGGTAGAGAAGCTTCACGTAGTTTCGCTCGCCAATGTCAATGTTCACGGCAAAGCGCTTGTAGGGATAGAGAATCTCCTGGCCTCCCTGTTCGACGTAGTCGAACTGCGTTCCCTCTTCACCAATCTTGATCTGATGATAGAACACCTTCAGGAACCCGATCTCCGCCTCCGGCTCAACCTGTAGCGCGGAGTCACCGTCATTTAGCCGGGGATAGTCCTGCGCCGAAAGCGGTAGTGCGACGAGAAGAAGAGTCACCAGGAAAAGAATCGCCGGGGTGAGTGCGGCGAAAGCCGATATCACGCGGGCGCCGCCGCGTCTGCTCTGCCATCGTCTCATGAGTCTTTGCTCCTTCCATATAGTTTTCTAGCATGTGCTAGGGAAGGTAGCACGGCTCGGGGTGCAGCGGCAAATTCAGGATCCCGCAGGAATCTTACGGTTCCGTCGGGCCGTGTCCGCAGGGGCGTAAGCCGTTGAGAATGACATCCACCATTTGCCGCACCATGGCCGGTGCGTGCTCTTTCGGGACGTGTTCATTCGTCGCGTACCAGATACCGTCGAGTATGGCCAGAAAGCTCCCGGCCAGAAGTGCGGAACTGACGCCTCGGATTTCATCCCGGGCCTCGGAATCACGGAATACCTGCTCGAGCGGCACAATGAGCGCATCGTGGGTCTCTCGGGACAGACTGTCCGCGAGCTCCTGATTCATCTTCGACACGTCTTCGCGAATGGTATGGATCAGATTCATGGGTGAGGGCTGTAGAAACCACAGTCCCACCGACACAAGCTTATCATCTATCAACGGCCCGGCTTCCTCTATGACCGTCGCAAGCTCATCTCGGTTTCTACGAATACTGCGGTGTATCACTTGGCGGAAGAGGTCCTCTTTCCCGTCGGCATGGTAGTACAGCGACGCCGCCTTCATACCCAAGTGCTGAGC
>CAYFQV010000022.1:15537-18130 GCA_964345195.1 uncultured Spirochaetaceae bacterium | reverse complement strand
TAGCACAGTGATCGGTAACGCGCACTAGCGTGCATGGTCCGCCGCTTGCCCGATTCAACGACAGCTTCCTATAATGCGCAACCATGATTCGACTCAACGGGATAGGCTGTGCCCTCATGGACTATCTCTACACCAACATCAGCTTCTCTCAGGACCCGTTCAAGCGTTTCCGTTCGAAACAACCGGCAGACGGCGGCCTCGCGCCGGGAAAGCTCACCTTTGCCGAGGACTTCGCCCGCTTCGCGGACGAGCCCTTCGAGACCGCCCTATGGGCCCTGGTGAACGGGGCCCCGTTTACCACGGAAAACCTCGGCGGTCCCGCCATTGTGGCGCTTGTTCACGCAGCGCAGCTGACCAGGACTTCCAAGGTACGTGTGAGCTTTAGCGGGGTCTTTGGAGACGACCCTGTGGGGGAACGCATTTACGAGCTCGCCGCCCCGTCGGGAGTCGACCTGTCCGACACAGCCCGTGTAGCCGGACGGTCTTCCTCCACCATTGTCCTCTCGGACCCGAGCTACGACGAGGGCGCCGGCGAGCGCTGTTTCATTAACGATATCGGCTCCGCCCGGCGGATGACCCCTGATCGGCTCAGTAATGACTTCTTCGGCGGGGACATGGTGCTTTTCGGCGGCACGGCCTTGGTTCCCCCGATTCATGACGAGCTCGCGGCACTCGCCCGCCGAGCCCACGAGGCGGGTGCTCTTACGATCTGCGGAACCGTCTACGACTTCAGAAACGAGCAGAGGAACCCCGGGGCAGCCTGGCCGCTGGGCTCCTCGGAAGCGGCCTACCCATGGATTGATCTCCTTATCACCGACCGCGAAGAGATTCTGAGACTCACGAACGCCGAAACCGTCCCGGCGGCCGTCTCCGCGGTGCTCGCCCGCGGAACCGGCGCTGTGGTGGTTACCCAGGGCACGGAGCCTTCAATCGCCGCCGTGGGCGACAACGGTCGCAGCACCTTCGCCCCACTTGCCCGTCGGCAGTATCCGATCTCTGCCGCGGTAACCCGTGACCTGGCCGCCCGAGCCGGCGCGGATGCTGCAGCCAATATATCCGCGGGAGATACTACCGGCTGCGGAGACAACTTCGTGGGCGGCGTTCTGGCTTCGCTTGCACTACAGCTCGACGCCTCGCCGCGAAAGCCGTCGACGCGACCCCCGCTGGATCTCGACGAGGCGCTTGCCTGGGCCACCGCGTCGGGAGGCTTTGCCTGCTTCTATCCCGGCGGCACCTATCAAGAAGCCGCACCGGGGGATAAGCGGCTTCGGATCGAGCCCTATGTGCGGGCCTACCGCCGGCAACTGGCCGAGGAACGCAACGGAGCCGAGGGGCCGTCTTCCCGGCACGAAGGAGCAGATGGTGGGTAAGGAAGTCGGAAGGGACCAAAAAAGAGCCGGCGTTCCCGCCGAGCTTGCGCCCTACCTGGGCGGGCTCGTCCAGTTCGGAGCCGGAAACATCGGCCGATCCTTCATCGGCCAACTATTCGCCCGCGCCGGCTATCCGGTTGTCTTCATCGACATCGACCAGCGGATCATTGAAGAGCTCAATCGGCGACACGCGTATCCCGTTGTCGTCCGACGTGCCGGCCGCGGGTCCGAGGAGATTCCGGTGAAAGGCGTTGCCGCCGTCCACGCATCCAACGGAGAGGCGGTACAGCGCGCCGTGGCCGCGGCCGCCTACGTTGCCACTTCCGTCGGCGCCCGGGCACTCCCGGCTGTCTATCCGGCACTGGCCGGAGGAATCAGACGGCGGTTCGCCGCAGACCGCAGGGACAGCGCTCCCGGCGCGGAAGCTGCCGACGACAAGGCGGAGAAGCCGGACCGGGCCCACACTCCCCTGGACATCATCATTGCGGAGAACATCCCCGAGGGAAGCAGGGTCTTTCGGAAAGCTCTCGAGCCCCTTCTCCCGCCGGAGGTAGATGTCGGCAACCGGATCGGTCTCGTAGAAACCAGCATTGGCAAGATGGTCCCCCTGATAACGGAGGCGGACCGGCGGGAAGATCCCCTTCGGGTCTTCGGTGAGGAGTACAACACCTTGATCGTCGACGCCGCCGGCTTTGTCGGGGCCAAGCCCGCGGTCTCGGAGATAAAGGCCGTAGACAACATTCGGGCCTACGTGGACCGCAAGCTCTACATCCACAACTTGGGCCATGCAGCGGTCGCCTATTGGGGGAATCGCCTTCGCCCATCCGCGCACTACATTGCCGAATGTGTTGCGATGCCGGAGGTGCGAAGCCGTGCCGCCGCCGCCATGCACAGCGCGGCGGCGGCGCTCCACGAGAACTACCCGGAAGACCTGCCGGCGGCGGAGCTCGCGGAGCACGTGCGCGACCTTCTCAGCCGCTTCGCGAACGAAGCCCTGCAGGACACCGTGTACCGGGTCGGGCGCGACCTCCCCCGCAAGCTCTCTCGCCACGAGCGCCTCGTGGGCGCACTGCGGCTCTGCACTGAGCACGGGATTCCCGCCGCCCCGATAGCCGACGTCGTTGCCGCCGCCCTGAGCTTCAGCGCCGCGGATGAGAAGGGCGAAGGGGACCCCGGCGCCGCTGAGGTACAGGCGGTCTTAGCTCGGAGCGGCATCGACGGGG
>CAYFQV010000022.1:0-15437 GCA_964345195.1 uncultured Spirochaetaceae bacterium | reverse complement strand
GACCCCGGCGCCGCTGAGGTACAGGCGGTCTTAGCTCGGAGCGGCATCGACGGGGGGATTCAGGATGTGTGCGGTTTGATGGAGAGCCGCGAAGAGGACCGCGCGGCGGCTCAGGCCATCCGTGCGGCGTACCAACGGAGCGCCCGCCCGGCGAATTAGATCGCAGCGGGGGCTCCGAGCCGCACGCGCCGGTACGCGGGGGCGCAAGTACGCGGGCGTGTGTCACGAGGCCGCGCCGGCGAGCGCCTTTTCGAGCTCCTTCACGGTGTAGCTTGTCTTGAACAACACACCATCCGGATCTACCGGCTTCGAGTCATGGAGTGAGCCTATGTCGTAGGCGTCGAAGCCGGCATCATCAATGAGTCCCCGGACGATCTCTTTCGCCTCGGGATCGTTCCCTGCAAAGGGCACCGCCAGGCGCTGCCCCTCACGGTGCGCCTCGCTCCGCAAGGTCTCGTAGTAGATGTTCGAGAAAGCACGGGTCACCCGAGCATAGGGGAGGTGCTCCGTGGTAAGCAGGACCGCTGCGCGTTTGCCGAGGGCACGCTCGGCCACCTGACCGTCACGCTCGGGGAAGGGGTTCATGGCATCAATAACAAATTTGCCGCTGAAACGCTGCGCCATGGGGCCTATGGTCTCGGTAAGCGCCTTCAAAGGCGCCGCGAGGAGTACCATCTCGCACTGATCGACCGCATGCCGAATCTCAGCAGTATGAGCATTCGGCCCAATTTTCTCTGCGAGAGACTGCAGGTTCTCGGGATGCCGCGAGGTAAACACCACCTTGTGGTTCGCCGACCCCCACAGGCGCCCCAGTGTTGCGCCCATGTTTCCGCTTCCTATCACTGCAATACGCATAGCTCTATCTCCTCAGGTAATGCCGGCGCGAATCACATCTTCGCCGGCACGGATACGTTCCACCGTTTCCGGCTCGGGCTTGGTATCGAGCTTCAGGGTGCAATTCGCGGCACGGCCTCCGTCGAAGATAACATTCTCCATCTCTTCAATATTGACGCCGGCCGCCCGCAACTCATCCAGGACGCCGGCCAACACGCCCACACGGTTGAAGTGACGCACCACCAGATTGTGTTGCGCCGCGCTTTTCTGCTGAATGTTGACGACATTCATGGCGCGACCGGTTTCTGAGAAGTGCCTGATGATGGCTACGACTTCGGCTGCGATCGCTTCGGCGGCCTGATTGGTGGACGCCCCAATGTGCGGCGTCGCCACCAGCGCCTTTGCCAAATCAGTCTGTTCAAAGACGTCGTTTCCCGAAGTCGGCTCATTCTCGAAGACGTCCGCCGCCGCGCGGATCCCCCGTTCCCGGACCGCCCATGCAAGCGCATCGGCATCCACGATCTCTCCCCGGGACGTATTGACGAATACCGCGCCGACCTTCATGGCGTCGAAAAAGGTCCGATCGACGAGAGGAGATGTGTCGGGCGTCTTGGCCACGTGAACGGTGACCACATCACTGTTCACGGCGATTTCCTTCGGATTCTCCGCGTAGCCGATACCGGCGGCCTCGGCGATCGCCGGGCTCAGGCTCCGGGACCAGGCCAACACTTCCATCTCCAAACCCCGCGCGCGCTCCGCCACGGCGCGTCCGATTGCGCCGAACCCGAGGATGCCGATCGTCCGACCTTTCAGCCCCTGCGCCTTCCCGTATTCCTTCTTGAGCCACTTACCTTCGCGCAGATCCTGCGTCGCGTCGGGAATCCTGCGGTCGGCGGCGATCATGAGACCAATAGCCAACTCCGCCACGGCCGCCGTGTTCTTCCCCGGACAGTTGCTCACGTAAATACCGCGCTCGCTCGCGGCATCCAGATCGATCGTGTTGACACCCGCTCCCGCGCGCACGATCAAGGACAGCACGTCCGCCGCCTCAATAGCTTCGCGCCGTACCTTCGTCGACCGCACCACAAGAACTTCCGCATTAGCGATAGCGCTCGGAAGGTCTTCCGCCGAGAGATCGGGATTCATCGTGACGGTGGCACCGAGTCCTTCAAGTTGCTCAATAGCTGTAGCCGCGAGTTTGTCTGCCACGAGGATGTTCATTCCTTGCCTCCCAATTCGATACTAACCCGGCCGGCATGCAGTGTCGACATCCACCTCGTTCGCTACCTTGCAGTTATTCATTATGCTCCCGGAGAAAGACGAGTTGCTCCGCTTCGGACTGCTCATGGCTATAGCGGTATCCCTCAAGATCGAACGAACGCAATCCCTCTATGGACTCAATTCGGTTCTTCACAATGAACTTCGCCATGAGCCCCCGTGCTCGCTTAACGTAGTACTGGATCTGCCGGTATTCCTCACCCTTCCGGTCTTTGAATCGGCACTCGACGACACGCGCCGGTATCCGCTCCTGATCCACCACCGAGGAGTACTCCTTGGAAGCAAGGTTGATGAGCAAGGGATGTTCCCGGCCCTGCTCGGAAAGCTCCTGGGACAACCTGGCCGTAACGCGATCGCGCCAGTAGTCGTAGAGGTTGTCCCCCCGGGGGTTATCCAGCTTGGTCCCCATGTCCAAGCGATACGGCAGAATAGCGTCACTCGGCCGCAGGAGGCCGTACAGACCGGAGATAATCCGTAGGTGTCGCTGTGCAAACTCGCGATCCTCCCGACCGAACTCCCCTGCCGCAAGACCTGTGTAGACGGGACCTGCGTAGGCGAACAGCGCGGGCCGAGCCGATACCTCGTGATCATCGACGGTCCAGGCGCGAAAGCGATCTTGATTGAGCGCGGCAACCTTGTCGCTCACACCGAAGAGGCTGCGCAGATCGGCCGCCGTCATGGGTCGCAAACGCTCCACGAGCGGCTGCGACTCCCGCAAAAAGAGGGGCGAAGAGCGTTCCATCCCGGGCACTGGAGACGAGAAGTCCATCGCCTTACTCGGTGATAGAAGAATGACCATGAGTTGCTCCTGTAAGGAATCAGAGTCCCGTGAACTGCCGAAAGAGGTCGAACAGGATCGGATCGAGCTTCCGGTTTTTGTCTATGAACTGCTCCTGCATGAGCTCGATCGCTTCGCTCTGCGAAAGCGGAGAGCGATACTTGCGATTCGGATCGGTAAGGGAGTCGAATACATCGACCACCTCGAGCACCTTTGCGGGGAAGTACGCCAAGGCGACATAGTCGATGATCGGCTCCATCTGATACGCCATGACGTAGTCGATTCTGGCCTGGGGATTCGATTGCCGATAGCGCTCGAGGAGCTCCCGGAAGTAACCGTAACCTGCGGGATGACCGTAGTACTCGTGATGGTATCCCGTAATGAGTCCCGCCTCTCGCGGGTAGTTTGTCTTGTTCATGACCGCGGTGTATCCGAGCTTCACATGACGCTCTACCGTTTCGCGGTCGTAGCCTTTGTCCCCTTCATGGTACTCAATATCCTCAACCTTCCCTATGTCGTGGATCAGAAAACCGGTCGCAAAGGTCGAGAGCTGCTGCTCTCCGAGTGCCTGCATGCCCCCGAGGAACACCCGCTCCAGGGTCACATCTTCCTCGTGTACGTTCGGCAGCAGCTCCCTATACTTCTTCGCGTAGCGCGTGGAGAAGCGCACCCGGACACGGTTGGCAAGGCTCGACGTACGCAACTGTCGGTTATACCACAGCATGAAGGAGATGCCGTTCAAGTAGACCCGCGTCATGTGCTGAACCACGGTGCCGTTCGAGCGGGCAACCATGTCGCGAACCATGGGATCCTCGAACAGATCATCGCTAATCAGGCTCTCGGAGCTGCGCACCAGCTCCTGCGTCGTCTCGACCACATCATCCGTTCGAGAGCGAGCCTCCTCGTCTCCGAGTCGGATTGCCTCGAGCACGGACGCCCGGTTAATGAGTGCGGCGTCCCGGGCGGTTTCGACCAGGGCCTCGGCGGTCTCTTCCTTGCCCCGCGTCTCCTTCTCACTCAGCTCGCGGAGCCGGTCCCGACCGCGCCTCAACTCCTCCACGCGCTCCTGATTACTCAAGGCCTCAATTCGCTCATAATCCTGACCGAAGTTCGGCTGAGTGTCGGGGTCGCGGGCTGACTCCAGGGGCTCTTGCTGCGCCGCGCGTGCCGCGCGTGCCGGCCCGGTGGCGTGACCGGCTTCGGCTTTGTCCATGGCGCGGCGGATCTCCTCAACCACCTCCTTCCGAACGAAGTACTCCCAGTTCGACGATGCAAGCGTGTAGAAGGAGCTGTTGGCGTTGTGGAGTTGGTTTATCGGAACGAACTTCTGACGCTCTTTGTCACGGCGCCGGCACAGGATCGGCTGCTTGCGTTTGATCAGCCCGGAGAGTAGTCGGGAATCCTGTTCAAGGACTTGGCGCAGTCTGTAGTAACTTGCCACGTTTCATGCCTTCCATCAGTGTTCGGCCACGCTTGAGGCCTCTTCTAAGAATTCTTTATGCACTCGGCCGTTCGTTGCAAGGATGTTTCCCGTGCCCAAGAACTCCTGATCACCGGCGATCGTCGAGACTCCTCCGCCGGCCTCGGAGACGATTACCGCGCCGGCGGCAATATCCCAATCGTGCAGCCCGTACTCCCAGAACAGATCGCTAGTCCCATCTGCAACGTAGCACAGATCGATAGCTGCGGACCCGAAGCGGCGCAGCCCACGAACCCGGTACGCCATGTGACGAAGCAGCCCGAGATTATCAGGCTTTAGCCGCGACCGAACCGCGGCGAAGCCCGTAGCGGCGAGCGCCGACAGCAACGGCTCCCGGTCGGACACGGAGATCCGCTCGCCGTTGCAAAACGCACCGCCGCCCAGCCGCGCGGCGTATACCCGTTGCAGCTCCGGCGCCACAACAACACCCGCGACGGGTGCCCCGCTCCGGAGCAGGGCCAAGGAAATGGAATAATAGGGGATACCGTGCACGAAGTTGGCCGTGCCGTCGAGTGGGTCCACAAGCAACACATCCCCCGAGGCATTCCCGGACGCAGCCGGTGATGGGCCGGCGTCCGATCCGCTCTCCGGCCCTTCTTCTCCCACAAAGACCGCAGTGGGAAACGCCGAGCGCAATCGCTTTTCAAGGAAGGCCTGAATGTCGAAATCGGTCCGGGTAACGAGGTCGACGTCACTCTTGAACTGGACGTCACCGGCGTGGACCGCGCCGAAGCGCTCATGTGCCACGGAGCCGGCCTCCTTGCCGACCGTGAGAAGCGTAGCTAGCGCGTCGTCGAGATCAGAAGTCATGCAACCGGCACCAGGTTGGGCATGCCTTCATCCTCGTAAAAGAGCCGGATGTTCTCAAGAGTGGTCGCGGCAATATTGGAGAGCGCTTCGTGGGTGAAAAACGCTTGATGGCTGGTGACAAGCACATTCGGAAGCGTCAGAAGGCGGGCCAAGACGTCGTCGGCAACAAATTGACTGGAGTAGTCCTCGAAGAAGTACTCGGTCTCCTCTTCGTAGACATCCAACGCCGCGGATCCGATCCGCTGCTCCTTGAGAGCATCGAGAAGATCCGAGGTGTTGATCAACTTGCCGCGCCCCGTATTCACAAGCATGGCACTGTTTTTCATCAGGGATATTGTCCCTTTATTGATCATGTAGAGGTTCTCCGGTGTCAGTGGGCAATGCAGGCTGATGACATCACTCTCTCGGTAGAGCTCGGTCTGGGAGACGTAGCGTACACCGCGCTCCCGCGCCCACTCCTCTTGGGGCATGGGGTCGTAGGCAAGCACGTGCATCCCGAAGCCCCGGAGTATTTCCGAGACGAGTCGACCGATCTTGCCCGTACCAATGATGCCGGCGGTCTTGTCATGCATGTCGAAGCCGATAAGACCGTTCAGGCTGAAGTTGCTGTCCCGAGTACGGTAGTACGCACGGTGGATCTTCCGATTCAAGCTCAACATGAGCCCAATCGTGTGCTCGGCCACGGCATACGGCGAGTACGCCGGCACGCGGACCACCGGTAGATCTTCACCAGTTGCCACCAGATCGACATTGTTGTAGCCCGAGCAGCGCAGGGCAACGAGGCGCACCCCGTTCTCCTTTAGTCGCGCCGCGGTGTCGGCGTCGATCAGATCGTTCACAAAGGCACAGACGGTGTCGAAGCCCTGCGTAACGATCGCGCTCTCTTTGTTGAGCTTACCCTCGAGATAGGTGATATCGAATCCGAAGCGAGCGTTCTCCTGTTCGAAATACTGACGATCGTATGGCTTTGCATCGAACAGAGCGATGCGCGGGCTTGAAGATGTATCGGCATGCGGCATGGCCGCCTCCTTGCAGTGACAGAGTTGGAATCCACGGCTATCATACTCAAAAGTTATGCTCTTTCCACCATGAGGCAAACACCGCCTGGGAGGATACGGAACCGTGCATGTCGCAATAATGACCGATTTCGGGTACCGAGATCCCTACGTCGGGATCATGAAGTCCGTCATGCTGGATATTGATCCTTCTATCCGCTTCATTGAGCTGACGCAGGGTATTCCCTCGTTCGATCTCCGTTCAGCCGCCTATGTCCTGGCCTCCTCATGGCCGTACCTACCACGAGACACCGTTGTACTGGCGGTGGTAGACCCGGGTGTCGGCAGCGAGCGGCACGAGCTGATCGTAGAAAACAACGGGGCCTGCGTCGTCGCCCCGGACAACGGCCTCATCAGCGTCTTAGAGGTCCAAGCCCGCCGGGCGGGACAGCCGCTCTCTTTCTACCGGGCGCACCACCGCATTCTGGAGACGCTTGCCGCCCGAAAGCCGCCGTATGCGGCGACCTTCGACGGCCGTGATCTCTTCGCACCGCTTGCGGCACGCGTGGCCGCCATGGGTTCGGCGACAATACGCGGGCGCAGCGTTGAGCCCGTATTACTCGAGCACGTCGAGGCGGAAGCCGTGCGGTCCTCGGACCAACCCGGCTTACACGGACATGTCGTACACATTGATGCCTTCGGAAACGTGATTTCCACAATCACCGCGAGCCAGATGGCAAATGTCGGAGACCCCAGCGGTCGGGAGAGTCGGAACCGTCCCCGGATCTACATAGCGACCGGGGATCGGCGCGGTGGATGGCTGGAGCTGCCGTTTCGCAGAACGTTTTCCGACGTCGCTGAGGGTGAAGCGGTTGCCTACACCGGCAGCGCCGGACACCTGGAGATGGCCGTTCGCGAGGGGAGTTTCGCACGAAGCTACGGAGTCGGTCAGGAGGCGCCGGTACGCGTACTCTCAGCGCATTCTTGACAGGGAGTTTACGAGGTCCTACTATCGATACAGCGATTCAGGATAGTTTCCCGACACGCCACTTTATGAAAAGGAGTACGTAATGAAGGCGAAAATAGATGCGGATTTGTGTACGGCTTGCGAGCTTTGCACCAGTGAGGTGCCCGACGTTTTCCAGATGGGAGACGAGGTAGCAGAAGTCATTGTTGATGAAGTCCCCTCGGAGCTCGAGGATGCGGTGAAAGAGGCTGCAGAAGACTGCCCCGTGGAGGCGATCAGCGTCGAGTAGAGCTGTTCTCACAGATTAATACGTGTCATACGCTTAATACCGTTATACGCGTTTCTGAAAGGGCTGCCCGAGCGTCTCGGACAGCTCTTTTTTTGTCCCGGGGGGATAGCTCGTCCAGGGGCCTAGCGGGAGCCCCCGATTGTACAGACCCCGGCTACACTCCGGGCCCCTACCTTGCAATGCGCCATTCCTTTGGGGAAAATGCCGACATGGTACCTGCGAAAACATCTCGTGTGGGCATAGCGGCCCTTCTGCCCATCCTCGCGCTGATCCTCGCGCTATCCGGCTGTTCCATAAACCAGCTTGCGGTTCGCGCCGTCGCCAATAGTATGGCGGATGGCGAAGAGCCGAACGTCTTCATGAGCGACAACGACCCCGAGCTCATCTCCGATGCGCTCCCGTTCGCGTTGAAGTTATACGAGACCTTGCTGCAGCAAGACCCGGAGAACGAAGAGCTTCTCCTCACTACGGGGAGCGGCTACACGAGCTACGCGAACGCGTTTCTTCAGACACCGGCCAACCAGCTCCCGCCGAGCGAGTTCGAGCAGAAAGAACGGATGCTCGCGCGGGCAAAGAACCTATATTTGCGCGGACGGGACATGATGCTTCGAGCCTTGGAGATTCGTCACCCGGGCTTTCGGGAGAACCTCAGTAACGGGGACTTCAACACAATTCGCAACCAGACCACCGCGGAAGATGTCCCATTCCTCTATTGGGCGGCGGCATCCTGGATGGGTGCCTTCTCTACGGATCCCTTTGACTTGGACTTGGGCTTGTCGATCAAGGATGCGGCGCAGCTCATGGACCGCGCGTTCGACTTGAACCCACGCTTCGACGAAGGCTCAATACACGAATTCTATATCTCCTACTACGCCTCTCTCCCCACGGGCTTGGGAGGCGACCGGCAGAAAGCGCGAGAACACTTCGAAGACGCCGTCGACTTGGCTAAGGGGAAGAAGGCTTCCCCCTACGTGTCGCTGGCAACCGGCGTCTCCATTCCCGAACAGAATCTATCGGAGTTCCGCCGGCTCATGCAGAAAGCACTTGCCATCGACGTTGACGAGTATCCCGAGTACCGTCTTATCAACACCATCAAACAACGAGAAGCCCAGTGGTATTTGGACAACATCGATCGCTTCTTCATAGTAACGCAGGGGGAAGAGGAATGAGACTACAGGCTTTGCGTCGCCGGGCAATCGCCCTGGCGGCATTGCTCCTACTCGGCGCCGCTTCGGCACCCGCAATCACCCTGAAGGTGGCCAGCGCGGCCCCGGAGAGCTCGCCGTGGGGTGAGGCGTTGAACCGCATAGCCGCGGAGTGGCAAGAGATCTCCGGCGGCGAGGTGACGCTCCAGGTCTTCCACAACGCGATTGCCGGAGAGGAGCAAGACGTCGTACGAAAAATGCGCATCGGGCAGATCGATGCCGGCATTTTCACCACCATCGGTTTGGCCGAGATCGCGAGTGAGGTCAAGACTATCAGCACGCCCTTCCTCATTCGGTCGAATGAGGAGTTCGAGTACGTCTTCGAACAGGTGCAGGGTAGTTTCGCCGACGCTATTGAGCAACGTCGCTTTCAGGTTCTCGGCTGGTCTAAAGCCGGATGGGTTCGCTTTTTCGCGGACGAACCCATACGGATCCCGGAGGACCTCATGGAGATCACACTGGCCGGAGCCGGAAGTGATCCGGAGTTGTTGCGGGCGTTTCGCGTCATGGGCTTTCAGATAACGCCCGTCGGGTCCACCGAGGTGCTCACGTCGCTTAACAGCGGCATGATTAACGCGATCTACTCAAGCCCCATATCCGCCGCGGGCTTTCAGTGGTTCTCTCAGGCACAAAACATGCTGAGCGTGAAGATTGCCCCCTTCATTGGAGGCTTTGTCACAACGCAACGAGCCTGGCGCCGGGTTCCCGACGACATGAAGCCGCGCCTTCTCGAATCCGTCGACAAAATGGTTCAACGGCTCGACAACGATATGCTGCGTCTCGAACAAGAGGCGATTGAAACCATGCAATCCTACGGCCTAAACATCATAGAACCGACGGAGAGCGAACGAGAACGGTGGTTCGAGCTACTGGATGACAATACGGATCAGTTGGTCGGCGAGGTGTTTCCCGTGGAGCAATACGAGCTGATCACACGCCATTTGCGTGAGTTCAGGAGATAAGCGTGTCCCGGGAACCTGCGGGAATGGAAGGTTCAACGGAGAAGGCCGGCTTCCACTCCGGGCCGATTCGTTCACGGCTCCTGCGAAGCTTGCATGGCCTGGAGAACGCGCTGGCCGTCGGATCTCTGCTGCTGCTCTGCTCGGTTCCGATTTTGGAGATCCTGCTTCGCACGGTCTTTCGGACCGGAATTCTCGGGCAGAGCGGCTATCTTGTACATTTGGTACTGCTGATCGGCTTCTTCGGCGGCATGATCACGGCACGCAACGGCCATCATCTCTCCATGGCCGGCGGCTTCAGCCAATCGGACCAACGCTTCGCGCGCACGTTTCGGATCGCCGTGGCGTTCCTGGCAAGCACGATCGGAATCGCCCTGGCGTGGAGCGCCTTGTCCCTCCTCTTAATCGGCTTCGAGCCGGGTCGTCGGATCGGCTTTGTTCCGGTACGGCTGTTCATTGCGGCCATGCCGATCGGGTACGCCGTCATGGCTCTTCGTTTTGCGGCTCGGCCCGGCGGCGCTGCCGCGTGGATCGTGAGCGTGATGGGCGTCCTCGCCGGGACCTTCCTTGGAGGATCTTCCATTGCAAACGCGGGTTTCATTGTTCTGGCCGAGCCCCCCGCGGTACTGGATCAGGTCCTAAACGCATGGCTCGCGGTGATCCCGCGGATCGCTGTTCCGGCAAGCATCCTTCTGGTCGTTTCCGCTTTTTTGGGGACACCACTCTTCATTGTGATCGCGGGAGTATCCTACCTGCTGCTCGGCGGTGCCGGCGGCGCCATGGAGGTGATTCCCGACGAGGGCTATACCATGCTCACCGGGCGCACGATCGCCGCCATCCCGCTGTTCACCTTCGCCGGCTATGTCCTATCCGAGAGTGCGGCCGCAAACCGCCTGGTTCGCCTTTTTCGCGCCTTCCTCGGCTGGATACCCGGAGGACTCGCAATGGCTGCGGTACTCGCCTCTGCATTCTTCACATCTTTCACCGGCGCTTCCGGAGTCACGATCCTGGCCCTCGGCGGTCTTCTCTACTACGTTCTCACGAAGAGCGGCAACCTCGCGCCGAGCTTCTCGGTCGGCATGCTGACGGCGTCCAGCAACGTCGGGCTGCTTTTCCCACCAAGCCTCGCAATCATCATCTACGGCACGACTGCGGGAGTGAACATCTTCCACCTCTTCATGGCTGGAATTGTTCCGGGCATGCTCCTTGTGCTCGTTCTCGGCGGGATCGCTGTCTTCATTGCGATTCGTGGCGGACACGCACGCATCCCCTTCGAGGCAGCGGAGGCGTGGAAGGCACTCCGCGGAGCGCTCTGGGAGCTGCTGCTGCCGGTCATTGTCGTGGTGGTGTTCTTCTCGGGAATCGCTAATCTGGTGGAGACCGCCGCCGTTGCCGCACTGTATGCGGTGCTTATCGAGACGGTCGTACACCGAGAGATCTCCCTGCGGGGGCTCTTAGCGGTCGGCCTGAGATGCGTAAGCATTGTGGGAGGCGTCTTAGTCATCCTTGCGGCGGCTCGTGGCCTATCCTTTTACATTATCGATGCTCAAGTGCCCATGGCGCTGCAGGCGTGGGTTGAAGCCAACATCTCCTCACCATTCGTCTTCCTGATACTGCTCAATCTTGCGCTGCTCGTGACCGGCTGCTTCATGGATATCTTCTCGGCGATTCTCATTGTTGCTCCCCTCGTCATCCCTCTCGGAGAGCTCTTCGCCATCGATCCCCTGCACCTTGGTATCATCTTCTTGGCAAATCTCGGGTTGGGCTTCATTACACCACCCGTCGGGCTGGACCTCTTTCTCTCGTCGTATCGCTTCGAGCGCGCCTTACCAACAATCTACCGGAATGTGCTGCCCTTCTTCGCGGTGGAGTTGATCATGGTGCTCATCATTACGTACGTTCCGTTCCTGACACGCTTCTTACCTAGTTTGGTAGGCGGCTGAGACACCAGCGCTCGGGGGCGGCCATGCCGGAAACCTTGTCCTTATCGTCTCGTACAGGCAAGTTGACGCTTGCCGTTTGCATTCTGGCAAGCGGAACGGGCTTTCTCATGGGATCGGCGGTGACGATCGCGCTGCCAACCATTCAGGAGAGTCTGGATACCACCTTGAGCGGGGTTCAGTGGGTTGTTAATGCCTACACCCTCATGCTCGGCTCCCTTATACTAGTGAGTGGCGCACTCGGGGACATCTACGGAGTGCGCCGGGTGTTCAACGCCGGCCTGCTCATCTTCGGGGCAGCCGGCCTCCTTGCCGGAGCGGCGCCGTCGAGTACGGCGCTCATTGCCATTCGTGCCCTGCAGGGGATCGGCGCGGCACTGATGGTGCCGGGAAGCTTGGCGATCATAAACAACGGATTCGACGAGCGGGAGCGCGGGCGTGTCATCGGCTTGTGGGCAGGCGTGTCCGGCGCCATTGCCGCGCTGGGCCCATTCATTGGGGGCTTCCTTGCGGAAATCAGCTGGCGACTTGTGTTTGTCGCCATGGCGCCGTTCGCCTTCACCGCCTACGGCTTCTCCCGGGCCGTCATACCGCGAGTCGCGGCACGCACCGCTCGGCGCCTGGACATAGCCGGCTCGATCATGCTGCTTCTATCCTTGCTCGGGATCGCAACGACACTGATCCGGCTTCCGGACGCGTCCTGGGATGCCCTGAACCTGACGAGCCTCATTGGCGGTGTTTTGCTGTTCGTCTTGTTCGGCTTCTGGAACGCCCGGCAAGAGACGCCGCTTGTTCCGCGCGAGATGTTCACCACGCAGGTTACCGGGGCGAATATTGCGACGTTATTGATCTACTTCACCTTTTCCGCGGTGCTCTTCGTGCTGTCGTTTTTTTTTCAGCAATACCTCGGCTTTCGCCCTCCGGTGGCGGGGCTTGCGATACTGCCTATAACGATCCTTATCGCGCTTCTCTCGGGACCCTCGGGGCGAGTTACCGACCGCTTCGGCCCGCGCCTCCAGATGATCCTCGGTCCCACGCTGGTGGCTATCGCTTCCGCGTGGTTCTTCTGGCGCGCCGGCAACGCAAGCTACCTTATTGACTACCTGCCGGGCATCCTAGTCCAGGGCTTCGGCATCGTCCTCATTATTCCCTCCATTACGACCTCCGCGCTACAGGTGGAGGCGCGCTTCTCAGGCACGGCCTCCGGCGTCAACAACGCGCTTGCCCGTGTTGCCGGCTTGCTGGCCGTTGCGGCGGTCGGCTCCGCGCTGGGCTTCGGATTCAGCAGCAGCCTGGAGGGGAGCCTTTCGCAGACGGCCATGGACGCGGACGAGCAAGCGGCCATCCTTGCCCAGGCCGATCGGCTCTTGAACATCGAGCTACCGGATTCTCTCGACCGGGAGGAACAAGACCGTGTTCGAGTCCTAATGCGGCAGGCCTTCACCACGGGCACCAGAACCGCCTTTGCGATCACCTTTATCGTCTCCGTGCTTACAATTCTGGTTACTACCCTCACGATTCCGAAACGTCCGCCGACACTCTCTAATAGACGGTGATTGAGCGGATTGCATGAGCAAACACGAGCTGTACGAGACACTTGATCAGCGCCTCCATCGCATCAGTGACGCGGTTGACCGCTTGCGTCGGCACCTCGGTGACTTTCAAGGGCTGCTCTTTGCATGGTGTCCGGATGTGGATGCGCAGGTGACGGAAGCCGCGTCGGAACAGCCCGGCTTCGGCCGGGTGCTCGCCCAAACTGTATCCGAAGCAGTTATTCTCATGGAGAGAGATCTTGTGATTCACTCCGTGAACCCGGGCGCCGCGCGTATACTCGGTGTCTCCGAAGAGCTGCTCCGGGGCAAGCCGATCGACGCCGCCCTCTTCGGTCCGCCGGGCAACAGCGCGCGGGGCGTTCTCTCGGAGGCGTATCAGAGCCTACTCCCCGGGGGATCCATCCCCCTGCACGGCTTCTCGGCACGCTCACGCATTGGGGAGGCTCATCCGGTGCACCTTGTGCTGGCGCGCTCGGAATCGCGGAGCAGCGGTTCCGCCCTCGTAGTCGCCCAGCCCGCGGCGAACGAGGACGCCGGCGTCCCGAGCGTCGATTACCTGGTCTATCACGACCAGCTCACTTCACTGGGCAATCGCGAGCTTCTCATGCATTCCATTGAGCAAATGCTCGCCGAAGTGAGTCGGAAAGAGGAGCGCTCGGCGGCTTTACTGTACCTGGACTTGGACGGCTTCAAAAAGATAAACGATAGCCTGGGACACGACAGCGGGGACGCCATTATCCTGGAGACCTCGCGACGGATCGGCGCGACCCTTCGGGGATACGATCGGGTCTTTCGGATACCCGCACGAGATGTCTTCCGCCTCGGGGGGGATGAGTTTACCGTCCTGCTGTCTCATCTCAAGCGGCCCGAGGAGGCCGGCCGCATTGCCACCCGGATCATTGAGCGCCTAAAGGAACCCTACCTCGTCGATGGTCCCGAGAGCGTGCACACGGTGACCATGGGCGCCAGCGTCGGCATCGCCCTAATTCCTCAGGACGGCGCGGACGCCTCATCCCTGCTGCGCAACGCGGATACGGCCATGTACTCCGCGAAGGACTACGGAAACCGCTACGTCTATTTCCAGAAAGAGATGAACAACAAGGCCATGGAGCGGCTGGTCCTCGAAGAGGGCCTACGGCAGTCGTTTCGTGACGAGCGCTTTGTGTTGCACTATCAACCGATCGTAAACGCGGACGGTGCTCCCGTCGGACTCGAGGCGCTTATCCGCTGGCGGCATCCCGACCGCGGTCTGATCCGGCCGGACACCTTCGTGCACATCGCCGAGGAGGCGCGGCTGCTGCCGGATATCGGGGGCTGGGTGCTCCGACGGGCAACGGCGGACCTCAAGCACCTCCACCAACTCGGCTTCTCCGATCTCTACGTTACGGCCAACGTGTCACCACGACAGCTCGACATTGGGGACATGGACGAAGTGGTTCGTGCGGTGCTCAACAACGTCGACTTGTCACCGGAGAGTCTGATCCTCGAGCTCACCGAAACCGCCGTCATGGCCGAACCGGAAACCTCCATCTCTCACCTGGAGCGTATTTTTTCTCGTAACCCCGGCCTCCGCATTGCCGTCGACGACTTCGGAACCGGCTACTCGTCGCTTAGCTATCTATCACGCCTTCCGGTGCACGTGTTGAAGGTGGACAAGGAGTTCGTGCGGCAGCTCGACGACAGCAATAATGCGAAGATCGTCGACACCATTCTGAAGTTGGGAACCTCCCTTGGTTTGGATGTGGTAGCCGAGGGTGTCGAAACGGACGCCCAGCGACAGGTCCTCCAAGCCTGGGGTTGCCGCCGTTTCCAGGGCTTTCACTTCGCCCGGCCCCTCGCCTTCGACGCCCTCATACGGTATCTTCGCCGGGCGAGGAGGCGCAGCCATGACCCGAACGCTATACTACGAGGACCCCTACCTGACCAGCTTTACGGCCACGATTCAACGAATTGAGCCGGCATCAGAGGACGCGGGCGCCGCGAACGCCGACACCGCACACGGCGAGACTCGCGAGCTCGTCCTGGATGCCACCGCATTCTATCCTGAAGGCGGCGGCCAGCCCGCGGATCTCGGGACCATTGCGGAGCTTCCCGTCACCCACGTTCACAAGAAGAACGGCGAGATACTGCATCGCGTAGCAACAGCGCCCGGTTCTTCGCCGATCGATGAGCTCCTCCACGCGGGGCAGGAGCTTCGGGGCGAAATCGACTGGGAGCACCGACACGACTACATGCAGCAGCACACCGGGCAGCACGTGATCTCCGCGGCCTTCGTGCATACCGGCGCCTATCCAACCATCTCCGTGCATCAGGGAGAGGAGTACACCACCATTGAGATAGATGCCGCTG
>CAYFQV010000021.1:27771-32698 GCA_964345195.1 uncultured Spirochaetaceae bacterium | reverse complement strand
CGCGTGTTCAAGGTCTTTCCGGCCGAAACCTCGTAAAAATCAACGTGGATGAGATCACCGGTCCGGTTGTCTTCGTCCCAAGCCTTGATCAATACATCCCGCTTTTCGCCGTCACGCTTGAGCGTCACGATGGTACTCTCGCTGACATGCCGAAACGTACGGCCAAACTCCACCGCGTCCAAGGTGACGGCGGCGGGCTCGCCAACACCGTAGATGATGCCGGGTATCTTTCCGGCTCGCCGCAGCCTTCCAACGGGGCCCTTTCCGAACTCCGTTCGGGTTTTAGCGTTCACAATATGCTTTGCCATTCTATTGACTCCTGAATCTGATGAAGCTGGGACGGCAGGATTCGAACCTGCGCATGCCGGGATCAAAACCCGGTGGCTTAACCGCTTGCCTACGTCCCAACGTTGCATTTTACGTGACCGATAAAGTGGACAAAAAGCTAGGAATTGTCAAGAGAACGAGTTAGGCCGTCGATTGGACCACCACAGCGCCACGTACAGCGAGGCAGCCATGACACGGTGGCCGGCAACGGAACCCGTTTTGTCTCCGAGAACGCCTTACAGTCCCGGAGATAGCTCTTGATCCGGTTGCGAAGCTGCAGCCTCCGCCGCAGCAGCAGGCGGTTGCTGAGTCGGGCGTATGTGCCCACCCGGCACGCGCTTGTCGGAAGGTCCGACGGCGTGGGGATCATCCCCTTCAAGTGTTTCCGCACCCGGGAACTGTTCTCCCTGCTCAAACGCTTCCAGAATTCGCGCCTGTAACGAGTTCCTGAAGTCCGAGTTTATTGGATGGGCCACGTCCTTGTATTCACCTGTTTTGGTCCGCCGGCTGGGCATGGCGATGAAGGTCCCGCCTTTTCCGTGAATCACCTTTACATTGTGCACCACGAAGCAGTCATCAAAGGTCACCGTCACGTACGCCTTCAGCTTGCCTTCCGAGCCGACGTGTCGGATCCGGATATCTGTGATCTCCATGCGGTCGCTCCTCCGACGCCTTTCAAGGCGTCGCTGTAGCTCCTTGGTAGCCAGTCGTGCGCCCGGTGCAAAGCTGAAGCTGTATAAGATCCGGCATCGTTGTCTACACGTGATTATAGTGGATCGGAACTGCATGTCAAACCGAGAATCTTGCCGACCCTTAGCTATGGCAGTGAGGTCCGTTTACAGCTATGAGTCCCTCTCGGTGTGTGCCGTGTCGGTGTGTGCCGTGGAGGATGAACCTGACTCTTCGGAGCGAAAAACGACCTCTCCACCAAACCAGAGGTGCTCCAGATCGTAGAACTCACGAATATCCTGGGTCATTAAATGGATCACTACGAATCCGCAGTCCAGCAGCGTCCACGAGTTCTCCGTGCCGCGCTTGTGGCGATTCAGCGGCGGAATGCCCACCTCATGCAGGTACTCTTCGAGCTGTCGATGAAGACCCCGAAGATGGCCCATGCTACTCGCGGTAGCGATTACGAAGTAGTCCGTGAATGACGCGGCCTCTCCGACGTAGATCGCAACCGTATCACCACCGCGATGCTCGTCGAGAAGACCGGCGATCGAGTCGACATGCTCTTTTTGTTCACTGTCGGACATATGTTCCATCAAAATCTCTTCCTAGTATGATCGTTACATCGATCGGCGACTCATTCGGCTCGCTTACAACCCGATTGGCTTGGATGATCTCCGCGGCACGCTGCGCAGCCGTCATATTTTCCTGCCGATCAATGACCACGGTGTGCTCGTAATCCGTGTTATCGGCGTTGTCGAACGACACCACGTCGAACCCATAGCGTTCGTAGAGTTGTCGTGTCCTGCCGGCCAGGCCCGTAACCGTTGTGCCGTTGAGTATCTCCACCGAAATGGCCGCCGGATTCTGTGCGATCTCCCCCTCCTGGGCCAAGGTATCCACAACTTGTGAGACCGTTTGACGTAACCATCGTCCGTCAAAGTGAGGAAAGAGCAGCTCCTGGGTAGTATCACCCGTTTCAACTTCACGGATGTTGCCCTCTACTCTTCGAGTGACGATTTGTTCAGCATCCACACCCCGATACTGCGAAAGTAGCGTCTCAAGGGACCGTCGATCGAGGCTGGTTCCGAACGAGTCGTAGACGTGGGGAAAGACCGATTCGTGAACGAGCAACGAGGTATTCGATCCAACGGCGCGGAATAGCGCCTGCGTCAGCTTCTGAGCCCGGGCAGCTTGGTCTCGGTACTGCTCGCCGGGAAGCTCGGCCCCGGCGTAGTCCGCCGCCTTTGCTCCGTCCAAAACCACGCTTCCCGCAGGTAGGCGCACACTGGTGGCGCTTCGTTCCTCTTGGAATGATTCGGTAATGAAAAGCTCGATCCCTCCCATCATGTCTACCAGTGTTGTGAGCCCGGCTTCACTCAGGGAGAGGATAAAGGGAATCTCCATGCCGAACGTCTCGGCCACCGTTTCCCGATAGAGGCCCCGCTCCCCTCGGTTGTAGAGCGTATCGATCCGGTCGATCCGGTCGAGCGACTCTACAACGGTTCCCAAGCGGCCGGGGACGTCGAGCAAGGCCATCTTCCGGGTCCGTGTATCGACCACGACGATTTGTGAGAACCGGGCCTCACCGCCGGATTCCTGCACGAATAGGACCGAAATTCGATCGTGATCCTGCGTATACTCCGTGACCGTATCGCTTCGGACTTGCAGATAGACGGTTATCCCGGCAGCGACGATGATCGCAACGATGACAATGATGATGATGATGCCGAAGTCGATGCCTCGAGACTCATTGGACATTCCGTGAAACCTCTTCGTACAGTGCAGCTGTCTCTGGTGCCATACTCAGCTTGCGTTCCCGTACATGATTGAGAATCTTGAGAACCATGCCGTCCAGCGATTCCCTCAAGGCCGCTCGTCTGAACGTTTCCGTGGTGTAGGGTCGACCCGGCTCCAGGTAGTCCGCCGCGTAGATGACTTTCGCGAGCGCGCCCAGACCGGCGTTTCCAGTGGTATGCCAGCGGACAGCTTCCAGTATGTCTTTAGAACACACATGGTACACGTTTTTCAGTGCGCTTGCAGCTGCCGGGCCGTGACACAACACATCACGTTCTTTCTCGGTCTCCGTGAGAGGAAACGCGACGGTATCTACATACCCACGGACTCCCCCACCGTCCCACTCCCGGCATAGGTCGTGGGTCCACCCGGCAAGTGCGGCACGCAACGGATCCAATCCGGCAGCGCCCGCGATAGTTTCCGCCGTCGACACAACTCCCTCAATGTGGCGCTGTCGTCGCGCCGAGACCTCCCGCCGCACGCGAGCCTTTACCAGGTAGATTGTGACTTCAATTCGTGTAGAGACAGTTTTGATCGATGTAGTCATGGACACGTTCGGGGACAAGATAACGAAAGGCGCGGCCCGCTCGTATGCGTTCTCGAATCTCCGACGAAGATACCGGCAACGGCGAGTTATCGATCCGCCGAAAGCCGTTGAGAAGTCCGCTGCGAGCCTGTCGTCCATCAATCATATCCCGCGTCGCAACGATGATATCCACGCGAGAGCTCAGCTCATCTGCATTCTTCCAGGTGTCGAATGTGTCTACCAAGTCATCGCCTATAATCAGCCCAAGCTTGCCCGCAACCGACAGCCGATCTTCCAGATAAGCCACTGTATCGATGGTATACGATACGCCCTGTCTATCGATTTCATAGGAATCGATCTCGAAGTCCTCACGACCATTCACGGCCAGCCGAAGCATGGCCAGCCGAGCTTCGTCGTTTGCCTCAGGCCTGTTATCCTTGTGCGGGGGCTGATAGGCCGGGACAAAGATGATGCGATCGTAGCCCAGGCTCAGCTTCACCTCTTCCGCGATAAACAGATGCCCAATGTGAACGGGATCAAATGATCCACCAAGCATTGCCACGTTCATCACTGCTCCCGCTCGTCGAGCACCGCGCCGAAAAAAACCGCCCGGATCCGCTGGAGAGTATCATCATCCTCGATCGTAACCCCCTCGATCATTGGCGCGTCACCGTCCGGGTGTGTAGCCTGCACCGCGGAGACGAGACGCGGCAAGCCCGTGCGACTCTCCTCCCGGTCCATTTTGGTACCGAGCACAAGCCGCGGCCGATCGAGAAGCCGCTCATCGTACTGTTTCAGCTCGCGAAGAAGAGCCGGGTAGACCGCTTCAATACCCTCTTGAGAACAATCGATCAAGAACGCGATTACGCGTGTACGAGAGATATGCTTCAGAAATCGAACGCCGAGTCCCGCTCCCTCGGCGGCTCCCTCAATAATGCCCGGGATATCCGCGAGGACAACGTCACCGTCGTAGCGTCGAATCACACCCAACGAAGGGGTTTTGGTCGTAAAGGGATAGTCAGCAACCTGCGGATGCGCGGCGGTAAGGCTTGCAAGCAGACTTGATTTGCCGGCGTTGGGAAGACCCACGAATCCAAGGTCCGCAATCAGCTGAAGCTCAACCCGTACTGTGACCTCATCTCCAGGCATTCCGGGTTGGGCGAACCGCGGGCTGCGCTGCCGGGAACTCTTGAAATGCGTATTTCCCTTGCCGCCCTGGCCGCCTTGAAGTAGCACTTTCGTAGAGCCGGGAGCCACGAGGTCGGCAAGAGTTTCTCCGGTCTCTACATTACGCACAACCGTTCCCGGAGGAACCTCAATAACCGCGTCCGCCCCGTTGGCTCCGTGCTTTTGAGCGCCGGAGCCGGATTGTCCGTTCTTGGCAATGAAGTGTTGACCGCTGCGCAGATGACTTAGCGTCTTGAGGTTCTCCCGCACGGTAAATAGTACGTTTCCGCCACGGCCCCCATCGCCGCCGTCGGGGCCGCCCTTCGGAACATACTTTTCGCGTCGGAATGAGACGGCACCTGCTCCACCTTTACCGGACCGCAGTACAACCGTCGTCTCATCTACAAAGCCTTGCAACTACTTAAGAGCGGCCGCTTCAGT